>CBFHJL010000054.1:0-297 GCA_965656195.1 Brumimicrobium sp.
CAAGATAGAACAGTAGAGATGATGGAGCCATTAGTCTTGAGTCCCAATAACTCTTGGTATAATTTGATTTTCCTTTTGCGAGTTGTTGATCAGTATGTTCGTAGTCGGCACCAGAAACGACCATAGCTGCTTCTATAGAGTCTTTACCCTTGATATCAACAGATGCAATTGTGTTATCTCTCATGGAAAAACCAGTTACCTCGTGACCTGTAAGTATTTCTACTCCTTGCTCAACTGCAATTTTTTCAAATGCTTCAATGATTTTGTGCATGCCCCCCATTGGATACCATGTACCTA
>CBFHJL010000054.1:307-20939 GCA_965656195.1 Brumimicrobium sp.
GTCGGCGTAGTTCATCAAAGAATAAAGAGCGGGAGTATCTTTTGGCATGGCGCCTAAAAACAAGACTGGGAACTCTAAAAGTTCAATTATCTTCGGATGAGAAAAGTACTTACGTATATATCTAGAGAAAGAAGAAAAGAGGTGCATTTTGAATGCGCCCGTTGCTATTCTAAAGTCAGCAAACTCAGTTACTTTAAGACTTGGTTTGTGCACTAAATCATTTATACCGACATCATATTTATAAGACGCCTCTTTCAAAAACTTATCAAGTTTTTCGCTACTACCTGGCTCGAGTGATTCAAACCAATCGTAAAATTCCTGAAGGTTAGCTGGGATATCATTAAATGTATCGTCTTGCCAATAGACACGATAACTAGGGTCTAATCTTTTGAGATTGTAAAAATCAGATGTGGTATACCCGAACTGTTGATAAAAACGTTCGAATACATCAGGCATCCAATACCAACTTGGCCCCATGTCAAACACAAAGCCATCGGTTTCGAATTTTCGTGCTCTTCCACCGATGGATTCATTTTTTTCTAAGAGTGTAACTTGATAGCCTTTTTGTGCTAAAAAGCTTGCACTAGAGAGTCCAGCAACACCGCTGCCTATAACAACTATTCTATTATCCATTAATTATTTCTGTATTGGTACTCAGGAAGTAGGTCCATTAATTTCTTTCTCGCAATGAAGATACGACTTTTTACTGTACCAATGGGAATATCTAATTTTTCAGCTATTTCTTTATACTTGAAACCTAAGTAATGCATTTTGAAAGGCTCTTTATAATCATCGCTTAACGATTCAAGTTGTTTATTAATTTCATTATCTGCGATGTAGTTGTATGGTGTATCTCTTTTCTCTGTTGAGCTGTTCAACAAGAAAAGATCTTGTGAATTATCAAAAATAGTTTTTGATTTAACCTTACGTCGATATTGATTGATAAATATGTTACGCATGATTGTAAAGATCCACGCTTTGAAATTCGTTTTTGGTGTGTAGTAATCTCTATAACGTATAGCCTTTAGCATTGTTTCTTGTGTCAGGTCTTTCGCGTCCTCTACGTTCTTTGTGTAATTCATAGCGAAAGCCATGAGGTAAGATTCCATGGAGGTTAATGTATCATTAAATTCAACAGTAGACATAATATTTAGTTTTTTTGTTTAACAATTTCTGATTAACACCTTAACAGAATTATGCCAAGAAGCTACAAGCACAAAAAAAACTAGATAAATATCGTATGTCGCTGATAATAAGAGGGTAGTAATATATTGATAATGATCGACAATAATTAAAGAAACAAAAAGTGTAGAACAAAATACACACTAGGTGTAATTTATTACACAGTTATAAGTTTATTAACATAGTCTAATGCATCTATTTTTGGTAAAGGGATTGTTTCTATGAAGGCTCCACCTATATAAATGTGTGCATTGGTATTATCACGGATGGAATTGAGCAAATGATTTACTTGTTTTTCACTTTGTCCTGCCACCATTGATATGACTATGTTTTTTGGTTGCAGTACATTAACGGTTTTAATTATGGAATCAATCGGAACATCTACACCCAAATACATTATGTTATCACCTTTTTTTCTCAGCGCATAATGGTAATAGAGAAGACCGATTTCGTGATATTCACCAGAAGGGGTAAGCAGTAGACTATCGATACTTTCATTTTCGGAATGTGGAAGATTATTGATTGCAACAATTAGTTTTTGACGGATGAGATTAGAAATAAAATGTTCTTGTGCGGGAGAAATTGTATTTACGATCCAAAGTACTCCAATTCGCTTGAGAAACGGGAGGAGATAATACCTGTATACAGATTCAAAACCTTCTTTTTCTATTGATTTGTCAAGTATCCTTTCGAATTTCCTATTGTCGTAGGCAATAAGGGCCTCTATAAAAAGAGTGACGATTACGTTTTTGGTTTGATGATCTTCTGCTATGTGGTTTGTATTTTGCCGGATTTCCGCATCAGAAAGTGCTGCAATTTTAGATATTTTCCAACCGTTATTGTAAAGAACCGATATGTTTAGTAGCCGCTTGAGCTGGGTGCCATCGTAAGACCTAATTTTTGAATCACTTCTTTCAGGCTGCAAAAGGTTGTAACGTTTTTCCCATATTCTTATGGTGTGTGCTTTGATTCCAGAAAGAGCTTCGAGCTCTTTAATTTTATATGAGGCCATGTTTACGAGAGTTATTATTGATTCAGATGTCGTTCGTAAATGGGTTAAATATTTCTATTTATAATCCACATAGATACTAATTTATTTAGTAAATTCGAACCATAGCGTAAAATTAAACTGGTATGAAAAGTATAATTGTTAATGTTTCTTTAGTTGTGTTAGGTGGTCTGTTATTTGCTTGTGGAGGTGACGATAAGCCGGGTGATGATTCAAACACTTTGAAAGTTGAATACGAGGAGGACTCTGAAGATCTATATCACTTTGAGGCATTTAGCTTAAAACCATATGAGATTAATGCTTTGATATATCTTCCGGATGCCACTGCCAATATAGGTGCCGCAACAGATCCCAGAATGGAGCATGAGATGGATGATTATCAGTGGGACTTACACGTTGGACAAAACTTCCATTTGCATATAGAAGACTGGGGAGAGGAAGATGCTTTAAAAGCTCACCTCGAAGAATTAGAAGATCAATCAGAAATTTATGATGTGGAGTTTCTAGAGAAAGAAGATAATTTCGTTTATTATAAATCTAAACTGAAAGTAGATGGGAGTTCTGCCAAAAAAGATGTGGGTGTAGATCATGTTACTTTCCATGTGGTCGCTCAGCATAAAATTGATGGAATAAATTATATTTTCAGAACGAATAAAGATGGTCATCCGAAGCCTATTACGGATTATATGGCTACTTCAGTAAAAAATGTCAAGGAGATTGAAGATCCAGCTTAATAGTTTATTCGTTAAGTTGTAATTCGTAGTGTTTTGAGATTCCTTGAGTATGTTCTCTCTGCTTGAATTCAGTCAAGCTTGTTTAAAGCGGTATTTTAATACTTGAATTATTCATCAATCTTTTCATTTTTATCCCATATGAATTCGGATCTATTGAAAATAAAGACGAATACCAAACAGTCTGATTAGATCATTTCAAAGTATTACTTATCGTCATCCCCTTTTGAAATTTCATTCCCTTTAAAAGCAGAAGGTATGAGATTGGGTACAATCTTCAAGATGATTGGAAGTAGAAGCATTCCACCTGGTAACATAAAAATAGCGATGGCAGGCATTGATTTCACGATGTCTCGGAACTGTGTTTTGACTTTTTCCTTTTCATCAGGAGTAAGCTCTTTGCTGAGCGATTTATTGACAAGAGCGACTAATTCTTTACTTTCATGTAACTCCTCAACAAATTTGTCCTTATTTCTACCCAGTATTTTTATCCATCGTCTGGAGAAATTTGAATACAGTTGCTCGTATGAAGATTGTTCCGATAGGAAATTAACTTTATGATTATTTTCAATAACGAATCCTTCAATCAAGATGAGAGCTCTGTGAAGTTGCTCAGTATCCACAGCAAGATAATTACAAAGCTCATAGAGAAAGACTATTTCATCGTCTAAAGCAGATAGATCAGAATGCACTGTAAGAACCGCCATGTCAATCAAAAAGTGTTTGTAAAGCAAATCTTCATGATCAGGAAGATCAATGTCTTCTAATTTTAAAGCCCCATCTTCAAGTTTAGTTTTGAAGTTTTTAATGTTTAGTTCGTCAACGTTTGATGAAGAAACAAACACATCTATAAGAGTTTGTTCAGCTGAATCAACATTTCCATCTGCTAAAGAGGCTGCACCAACAGTATTAAGGGTGGCCATTAGAAAATCAATATACGTGTCCTCTAGTAACTTTTCATTTACAAGGTACTCACGAAAGGCTAAAACATCTAAAAACACGAGGCTGTTATTCAGATAGTTCACCCAGAACTGATTTGTAAGTGTCTTTTTAATATGGACGCGTCGATGCAGAATATTTTCTACTTGTTCCTGCTTTGTATCTTTAAAGAATAATTTAAAGACATTTAATGAGGATTGATCTCTATACTGTTCATAGAAATCATGCAGTGTATCAATAAATTTTTCATCAAGATGATCGCATCTTTCAACTTGGTAAACAAAAAATAGACTTTCGAATAAAAGTATTTTCAATTGTTCATCTGACGTCCAATCTTTACGGAATTCATCTGGGCAAAACAAGAGATGACTTGGATATCCAAAGACTATTCCTGTTCTGAATAAAGTGGTGTGCAAATACTCTTCCTTACTTAATTCAGCGGGTTTATTAATCGACAAACTGATCTCATCTTGTTTGACGAGTTCAATATATTTATCAATCCATTTTTTAGAACCTGCTTGTAACATGGTCGGTGTTTTCAATTATAAATTTAGTACTTTCTAGGAGAACACTTAGGTGTAGGAGTCTCAATAATTTTCTTCATAAACTAACAACTATATGTTATTTTCGTAGTGTATGAAACTACTGTTGCTTATTTGTTGTTTTAACGCCCTTTGCCTTCAGGCTCAAAGGCCTATTGCTAGCCTTCCTACTCAACTTGCTGAGACTTCTGCACTTTTGTTGATTGAAGAGGAGTTTTATAGTTTGAATGATTCCGGTAATACACCGGCACTTTTTGTATTTAATAAAGAGGGTGAAATCTTGCATGAATGTGTAATAAAAAATGCAGAAAATTACGACTGGGAGGCTTTAGCATACGATGGAACGAGTTTATATATTGGTGACATAGGAAATAACGATAATAATCGTCAAAATCTTCGTGTTTATAAAGTGAATCGAGCGGAAATTCGTTCAAAGAAAGAAGTTAATTGTAAAGTGTTGAATTTTAAGTATGAAGATCAGACCAGCTACCCACCAGATAAAAGTGCCCTTTATTTTGATGCTGAAGCTTTGGTCTATAGAAATGATAGCTTATTTATTCTTACCAAGAATAGAACGGAGCCTTTTGATGGGGTTTCACGCGTATACTATCTTCCTTCAATTGAAAATGCAGAAGGAAAAGTAGAAGCAATACACCTTTATGATCTTCAATTGAATGCAACGAATTGGATGGAGGAGAGTATTACAGATGCCTATTTATGTAATGATAAACTTTATGTTTTGACCTATTCCAAAATCTATTCATTTATTTGGAACGGTTCAGAATTCAATGAAAAGAAGGTTTATGAATTCGACTCTTTTACGCAAAAAGAAGGATTGACTTTGGATAAAAAGCATTTCTATCTCACCGATGAAGATGAGTCAATTATTTCAGGTGGTAATCATTTATATAAGTTGAAACGATGATTGAACTAAATCAGTTTGATGCAGTGATTTACGATATGGATGGTGTTCTTATCGATTCAGAACCGTTTTGGAAAGCTACGCAAATAAAAGTTTTTAATGAGCTTGGTTTAGACTTTATTAAAATTGGGGGCGAAAAAACGGTTGGACTTAGGATTGACGAGGTTATTGAGTATTGGTTTGCTAGACATCCGTGGAGCACATCGTCTCCTTCTGAAGTAGTCGATAGGATAATGAATGAGGTAGTTCGTTTAGTCAAGGAAGAAGGTAAATCTAAACCTGGTGTTATAGAGACGCTTTCCTTTTTTAAAATGAATGGAAAGAAAATTGCTCTTGCCAGTTCTTCGTACCACGAATTGATCAATGCTGTTTTGAATCGCTTAAATATCAAGGACTATTTTGAGGTAATAAATTCTGCAGAAGATCTTGAGTATGGAAAACCACATCCTGAGATTTATATTAATACGGCTCGAGAACTAGAAGTTGACCCTACGCGTTGTTTAGTTATCGAAGACTCTATGAATGGAATAATTTCTGCAAAGGCCGCTAAAATGCAAGTGGTCGCTGTTCCGGATGATGCTCACGATGCAGATGATAGAATTATTCTTGCCGATTATATAGAAGAAAGTTTACTGACGTTGATCAGTTCATTCAATGGTTAAAAGAAAATATACGTCTGACTTTATTCTAGGAGTAGAAGGGCGCTATCATTAAATATACAACCACACCGGTAATCGCTACGTAAAGCCATATAGGAAATGCAAATCGAACCCATTTCTTGTGTGTTTCGTAATCTCCCTTCCATGCGTGGAGATATGCGAATAGAACTATCGGGATAACAATAACACTAAGAACAATATGTGATATTAAGATCGTATAATAAAGGTATGTGAACTTCCCGCCATAAGGGGTGCTGTCTGAAGTCATATGATAGAGTACATAGGCAACTAAAAAAAGAAGTGATAATGTAAGTGCAAACTGCATTAATCGTTGATGAAGACGTATATTTTTGCCCTTAATAGCAATCAGTGCTGTAATCAGAACAACTGCTGTCACCCCATTAATGGTTGCATATATCGGTGGTAAAAAAGAGAAGTCTAATCCTTCAATTTTGATTCCAAAGAGTAACGCAACGGCAACAGGTATTATTATTGATAGTGCTATTATGAGCTTGCGAAATGACTTTGTTTTTTTCTCGTCTGGTAAAGATCTATTCATCGTTTAAAAGTTTTTTCGCATCGGTAATTAGTTGACCTCTGCGCTTAGTGTCTAATCCATCATAAACACCTCGAATGTGTCCTTGTTCATCTACGAGTACAAAATTTGGACTATGGGCAAACCCTCCAGGAGCATTTATATCTGCTTGAGCAAGAATCTGAAAGCCTTGAACACCCAAACGATGAGTAGCTTCTTCGTTACCGGTTAAGAAATACCAGTTTTTTGCTTCAATATCATGGCGCTCAATATATTTTCTAAGTCTTCTGGGATCATCTCGATCTGGATCAATTGAAAACGATAGAAACACTATGTCGTCTTTATAATCTGATAATGCATTATTTACTTGCTTCATTGCCGATGTCATCGGAGGACAAATTGTAGGACAATGTGTGAAGAAGAACTTCGCGATCCATACTTTGCCTTTGATATCTTCTGAGGACAGAATAGTCGAATCCTGGGTGAGGTAATTAAATGATGGAACTTTATGAAAGAGAGTGTCCCCTGCTTCGTGCTCTTGAGTAGCTTGATAAACAACGTCATGTTGACCAATATATGGCAAGCCTGTATTATCTCTCTGACTCTTATTTTCTTCTTTTTCTCCACAACTGAAGAGTATGGCACAAGTCAAAGAGCACAGTAGAAAAAATTTATTCTTTTGCATTTTCCTCTAATTTGGCAGCAGCTTTATCATATTGCTTTTGAAGAAGAGCAACGTGTTGTTTGTAATCTCTAATCATACCTTCTTCATCTCCTCTTCTTATCAAGCGAACTTGATTCTGCTTATCAACAATGATCATGGTTTCTAGGAAAGGTTTTCCTGCGAAAGCCGTATCAGATGTTTGGGTGTAGAGATTGATTCCGTTGCTCTCAATGTTATAAATTTGCTTAGGGTCACCGGTTACAAGTTTCCAAATGTTTGGATCATAAGCCTCGATGATATCATTTATTGTGAATTTCAACTCTTCTATTTGAGCTTGGCTTACGGGATTACCATTTTCATCGGTTACTATGGATACAATCTTTACATGCCCCAGGTTTCTTTGATTTTTACGATAATCTTGGTAGAGCATCAGATTAAACTTTGCGATGTCGATCGCGCAATTTTCCGGACATGATGTCTGAATAGTATTGTATAGCGTTATCTTTCCTTTTTGTGTTGAATTATTTACTACTCCTCCTTCTGTATCATCAAAAGAGAAGCTATCTAGTTTACCATAAACTGGTAAAGTCGTAAACTTATGCTCACACTTATTCAGTGCAATAAAGATCAAAAAAAGGGCCGGTCCAAAAACCAATATTATTAGTAATAGTGGTTTCATTCGACCGGCCTTAGTGTTATTTTCAGCCAAAACAAATATGTTTTTTAAGTTCTATTTACATTTCAGGACCAACTGCTGAACCCTCATTGAAGGCAATAAACATTAGATAGATAATGAAAATTGCATAAGGGAGTAGAATGATCCATTTGAGTACTTTTTTCTCATCACCAAGGTGCATGAAAGAAAGCACTATGTATCCAGCTTTAAGAAGCGTTAAGAGAATAAACAAGATCTTAACAGTGAACCACATGTCACTACCTTGTTTCACCATCGCTCCTAAAGCAACCTCTACGGCTGTTACAATGGTCAACAATAAAGTAACAAACCAAATCTTTTTTCTAACCTTTTTACCTTCTTCTTCAGAGTGATGAGTGTCTAAAGAATATTCATATACGTCGTCTCTTTCCATAGTCGTAATTATTAATGCTTATGTTATATCAAATAGAAGAAGGTAAATACAAATACCCATACTAAATCGACAAAGTGCCAATACAACCCAGTTTTTTCTACCATTTCATAGTGTCCACGTTTGTGATAAATACCTCTTAGTACACCTAAGAAAATTATGATATTAATTACAACCCCTGAGAATACGTGGAAACCATGGAATCCTGTAATAAAAAAGAAGAACTGACCGTATTGTTGCGGTCCGTATTCATTCTGCTCCATGTTTGCTCCATAGATAACATCTCCTCTTGTAAGTGCAGCATAATACTTATCTACAGACCCTTCTTCTTCAGAAATTCGAGTGCTTTCATCTGAAGGGAGAGAAACAGCATATTTAGTACCTGCCTGCTTGATCAATAACTCTAAGTTTTTATCAGCTTCTTTGTTGACTTTAGCAACTGTCCCATCATGAAGGTGAATGGTTAAATTTCCAGCTTCTCCCTCTAAATGACCAGCTTCTGCAGCATGATGAAATGCATGCATTAAATCTCCGTCTTCATCACTAATATTATCATTAGTGATTAATTCTCCTGCAGCAGGACTATGCGCACCGGGTGTAATCACCTCAAAGCTTTTAATCTCTCCGAAGTCTCCTTTAACAACAGCACTAGAACCATCGGAAAGCTCTACACGACCGAATTCTGTTCCATGAATGAAGTGACTCCATTCCCAAGCCTGTGATCCAACGAAGAAAAAACCTCCAATAATTGTAGCTAGCATCCATTTGATCACTCCTTTTTTGTCCATTCTATGACCTGCTTCAACAGCAAGAACCATAGTTACAGAACTAACGATAAGTATGAAAGTCATTAAAGCTACATACATTAATGGATATCCATTTCCTAGTAAAGGTAACGCTTCAAAAGTTTCCTCTCCAATAGGCCATTGTCCATCAAAAGTATACCTTGTGTAACCATATGCTACAAGTAGTCCTCCAAAAGTTAAAGCATCCGAAACTAGGAAAAACCACATCATTAATTTTCCATAGCTAACACGAAAGGGAGAAACCTTTCCGCCCCAAGCTGGTGCCGTGTTCATTTCATTAGAAGCGTGTCCTGACATGTTTATGAGTTTTTTGCAAGTTTAATGAATAAATGTCAAAAATAGTAATAAATATATCCATAAAACTCCTAAAAAGTGCCAGAAAATAGATCCAGCTTTCAGACCTAGGGCATTTTTTTCAACGATTTCCCCTGTAAATGAGCGCTTTGTCATCACTAGCAACATGATGATTCCAGCGACTACGTGAAGTAAATGGAGTATTGTTATAATGTAAAAATACGCTGTACTCATATCTTTGTTACCTCTTAAAAGTTTGTTTTGTAGGTTGGCACTTAGCGGTTTTCCATTATACATTAATGTTCTTTCTTTATAATCTAGTTCCTTTCCATTGAAGTATAAGTGAAAATCTTTTCCCATTTCTCCACTAACGAAAAAATCAGCCCGATTGTCTACAATGTTTCGAGATAAAGCTCTCAATCGGTCTAGATCTAGCAATTGCAGTTTTTCACCATTCGGTCGAACAAGTTCACTATTCGTGTATGCGAGTGGCTGACCCTTGTAGAGAAGAGAAAAAGTGTCGTAATCTAAATTATTTGTAACCCCCTCTTTATCAACGTTTAAAAATTGCTTAGCAAAAGCTTGGAGATCACTGAGTTCTTCACCTTTTAATTTTTTCCCTTCAAATGCGTATTGGTTATTTTCAACTGTCAAGTATTTACCGTTTTTGGTAATTTCGTAGTAATCTCCATATCTACCGTCAGAAACAATGATTCGTGTAACTGGATTAGCTCCACTTTCTATTAAATCCGAATAACCAACAAATTGAAAAATACCGAAGAGTAAACCTAAAATAAGTGTGATTAGAACAAAAGTTTTCGATTGACTGTGGTTCTTTTGTTTGGCAGCCCTACCCGCAAGGAACAGCGTTAAACTACTTACCACTATAGCCGCGGTACTAATAAAGAAAGCATTAGGCAAACCAACTTTAACCCAGAATGTGTCACCCATTGATACAATGTAGGCCGAAGTGAATCCAGCAAATAGCATTGCAATACTGAATACTATAATCCAAACAAGATTCTTTTTGGTTTTCTCTTGTGTTTCTAAGCTATAGGAATCTTCAAATTTTTCTCTCATAACACTAAAATTTTCTACTGTAAAGTTCTTTTATCAAAACAATAATTCCAAGAGGCGGTTCTCATTAAAAGAGGTATTTGTCAATTACATATACAAATTGAATCAAAGGAAGATATATAAATGACGCAAACATCAACTTTTTCGCATCCTTATCTTCTAATGTCAAATACAATTTGTAAGCAATTAAAAAGAACAATAAGCCAAGAATAGATGCTGACATCACGCTAAATATTCCTATCCCTTCAAGCTCCAGTAACCATGGAGCCAATGTAAATGGAATTAGCATTAAAGCAGAAAATGCAATTCTGAAAGCAGATGTCTTTGATTTTCCTGAACCGGACGGTAAAAGATAGAACCCAGCTTTTTGGTAGTCTTCATGTGAGATCCAAGCAATAGCCCAAAAATGTGGGAGTTGCCATACGAATTGAACAAAAAATAAAACTCCTGGCATCGCGCCAAACTCATTGGTAACTGCAATTGCTCCTAACATAGGCGGTATTGCTCCTGGAAATGCTCCGATTATTACCGACCAGGGCGTTACTCTTTTTAATGGCGTATATATAAATGAGTATGATATGTAAGCCATTAAGCCTAATAACATAGCGTTTAAATTCAACTGATAAAGCATCCAAGAACCAACAAATAGACTAATGATAACAACGCTCACCGCCTCCATCATCGACATACTTTTTCTTGGTAGTGGTCTGCTTTTGGTTCGATTCATTAAAATATCCAAATTTCTTTCCCATATTTGGTTTGTTCCGTTACTTGCCGCAGTAACAAGTATACCACCTACCATCAGGTAGAAAGCATCTAAGCCACTTCCACCTCCAGCAAACAAAAATCCAGATAATGCAGAAAGTATTACTGAGAACGAAAGTCTAAACTTCGTGAATAAAACGTAATCCTTGATTTTTTGGCCAATGCTCATTTCAACAAAAAGATAACGGTTACTTTAAGCACCGTCTAATTGATTGGCAAAATTAATCAATATTTGGCCATTCTGAATTGAATTGAGAAATATGTTTTATGAATTGTCTTGTGGTATAGATTTATTCGTAAAAAACAGCGATATCCTTTAGTGGTTTCCGTTTGAGATCTGGCACATAAGAAGGGTTTTCAGGATAACCAATAGGTAACAATAAAAACGGTCTTTCATTTTTAGGTCTTTCGAGTAATTCTGATAAAAAATTCATTGGACTTGGAGTATGAGTTAGTGTAATTAATCCTGCATTATGAACTGCAGTAATGAGTATCCCAGATGCTATACCAACAGATTCATTTACATAATAATTATTGACCTTTTCCCCGTTCTCATCTAAATCATATGCCTTTTTAAAAACTATTATTAAATAGGGAGCTAAAGTTAGAAACGGTTTGTTTGCATCTGTGGCTAATGGTTTGAGATCATCTTTCCAACGCTCACTCATTCTTTCTTCATATGAGATTTGCTCTTCTTTTTCTGCAGCCTCACGTATTTTTTGTTTCATTTCAGGATTGCTGACTGCGCAAAAAGTCCATGGTTGCTTGTGCGCTCCTGAAGGAGCAGTGCTGGCAGTTTTGATAATGTTTTCAATCACCTGACGATCAATTGGACGATTGGAAAAAGTGCGCACTGAGCGTCTCTCGTCCATTAACTTATAAAATTCTCGGCTTTCCTTAAGAGCATCTGCTCCAATTCTACTGTTTGAATAGAGAAGATGTTCAAACCCATTAATTTCTATTTTTTCTGTAGCCATGGCTTTTTTTGTGTAAAATATGTCGATGAAAATACTAATTTCTTAAGAGTAGCGAATATGAAATAGAGACATTAATTACCTGAAAAGTAAAAAATATCAGGACTTAATAATAGCTAATTTTTGAAATCATGAATACGCGAAACCACTTATGAATCATTAACTTTGCAAAAAAAATAACATGAGTAGTTTTTGGGTTAAGCGGTCTGATGAAGAAATAAAAAGCACAGTTTTTGAAGCTTTAGATAAAAATGTCAATTACGTTGATAAAAATGTGATAGGTGTGCCAGCATCTTATTTAGATGATAAAGTCTTTTCACAGGATGCAAGTTTTTTAAGCGAGGCGCCTTTTTTATCAACATTGATTAAAAATCCGAATCATATTGGTTGTCATACCATCGGCGAATCAGAGTCTTTCTTCGCAGGCACTCAAGAAATTGAAAGAGATTTGATCGGCATTTGCGCTCATGATATTCTTCATGGAAAAGAAGAGGATGAATTTGATGGGTATGTTGCTTCAGGGGGAACAGAAGCCAATATGCAGGCCATCTGGATTTATAGGAATTATTTCAATACAGAGAACGGCTTTAATAACGATGAAATTTCTGTACTGTGTTCGGCGGACAATCATTATTCAATGGATAAAGCAGGAAACGTACTCAGCGTACGAGTTCAAAAAGTCGATGTTGACGATGATATACGTACAATCACGAAAAAATTTGTTAGAGATGCTGTTCAAGCTCAACTTGATGCGGGTGTGAAAGGTTTTATCGTTGTTGCTAATATGATGACTACGATGTTCGGATCCGTTGATGAACCAACATTGTATAGTGAAGTTCTTGAGGAGTTAGATCTTCCTTATTTCTTACATGTCGATGGAGCATATGGGGGATTTTACTTTCCCTTTTCTCAGAAGGAACACAATCTTGATTTCAGAAATGTAAAGGTTTCATCTGTAACTTTAGATGCTCATAAAATGGCTCAGTCCCCATATGGAACAGGACTTTTTATCATTAGAAAAAATCTAATCCAGTATGCAAACACGAAAGAGGCAAGTTATGTTGAAGGAGAAGATTTTACCTTGATAGGTAGTCGTTCCGGAGCTAATGCAGTTGCTGTCTGGATGATCTTATCGAAATACGGACCTTACGGTTGGATGGAAAAGATTTTTGTTCTCCAAAAACGAACCGCATGGATGTGTGAGCACCTTGATGAATTAGGAGTTAAGTATTTTCGTCATCCGTCTTCTAACATCATCACAATTAGAAGTGAATTTTTGAATAATGAGATTGCAAAAAAATACGGATTAGTTCCTGATAATCATCACGACCCGAAATGGTTTAAGATTGTCGTAATGGATCATGTGACGATTGAAAAACTTAGTCCTTTGGTTGAAGACTTGAAAGGGTTGAATTAGTCGCTGGCGCCTACTTTTCTCCATACGAAATAGATAGAGGCACTAGCGAAATAACAAAGTATATCGATAGGGTCTGCAATAAAGTAATTATCATTCATTGGCTGAAGTACCTCAAAAATGACCGTTATTAAAACGAAGCTTATTGCAACCATTCCTATATTTAACTCTAGGTTAGGTCTGGTATAGATTTTTCGCAAAAGAAAAAGTACAAGCGTATTGATTAAAAACAAACTGAGCAAGTCGGCTAAATAACCTGTTATAAAAACAGGCATTTCAATCCCCATATGTTTAAGAATATAATACGTTAAGTAAATGAAGAAAACGACTAGAAAAAGAGGATGACCGATTGTTTTCATCCTGATGCCGCAACCGCTATGTAAAGTATAAGTACTACAAGCCCAACATAAACACCCCAAATACTTATAATAATGTAATATAATAACTTGACGAAAGGGTTCTTTGATTTCTGAGCGTAATCAAAAAATCGCTGCAATTTTCCTGGAGGTTTAGGAGCTGTAATTTTGCTGTCATCACCGGATTTTTCCAACGCTCTTTGTTCTCGATTGATTGTCGCTCCACAATACTCACACGAATCTGATTTCGAGGACCATTCATGGCAATTTGGACATTTTACCTGTTTCATAGAGTGCAGAACATGAGTTTTTCAAAAGTAGTGATTTTATTCATTACGTCTTGTTATGGTCTTTGAGATTCTGCATCGAATCGCTATATTAGCCTGAAAAATTGAATTACATGGCATACGAGAATATTACGACAACACAAGAGGAACGAGTTCACATTATTACGATCAACAGACCAAAGCAATTAAATGCATTGAATAAAGCAACTATAGAAGAATTACATGACGCTTTGGATGCTGCGAATAATGATGCTGCTACCCGTGCTATCATTTTAACGGGTAGTGGAGAAAAAGCATTTGTAGCGGGAGCAGATATTAAAGAATTTGCAAACTTCAACGTTGAGCAAGGTCAAGAACTAGCTGCAAATGGTCAAGAGGTCTTGTTTAATTTTGTACAGAATTTATCGACGCCGGTAATAGCCGCTGTAAATGGATTTGCACTAGGAGGCGGTCTTGAACTAGCAATGGCTTCACACATGAGAGTTGCTTCAGATAATGCTAAATTAGGGCTGCCAGAAGTATCATTGGGTGTTATTCCGGGATATGGAGGAACGCAAAGACTTGCTCAATTAGTTGGAAGAGGAAAGGCAATGGAGTTAATTACTACTGCTGGAATGATGGATGCTACGTCGGCAGAGCAATGGGGCCTTGTAAATCATGTTGTTCCGCAAGAGGAATTAATGGGTCTTGCAATGAAACTTGCCAAAAAAATCTGTAATAACTCTGGATCTGCAATTAAGTCAGCGATCAAAGCAGTTAATGCAAACTATGTAGATGGTTTAAACGGATTCAATGTGGAAATCACTGAATTCGGAAACTGTTTCGGAACAGAAGAGTTTAATGAAGGAACATCAGCATTCTTGGAAAAAAGAAAACCAGAATTTAAATAGAGGAGCATTTTGGAATGTTGCGAAAAGGTGGTCATATTTTGGTCGCCTTTTTTTATGGGTTAATTTAATCCGCTCATTTAATGGTTATATTAGCATCGTCAAGGTAAACTATGAGTAATCCAATCAAGAAATTAGCAGGTCAAACGGCCATTTATGGCCTTTCCAGTATTGTTGGTCGCTTATTGAATTATTTACTTGTCCCCTTATATACGAGTCAATACGTTTTTGAAAACCCTTCAGATTATGGTGTAGTTGCTGAACTTTATGCTTATGTCGCATTTTTCATGGTACTATTAACCTTCGGAATGGAAACGGCCTATTTTAAGTTTCTAAATGATCGTGACGATAAGAAGCATGTTTTCAATAACTCTCTACTGAGTGTTTTATTGGTGAACGGGACCTTCCTGCTTTTACTCCTTGTGTTTCATCAGCCTTTGGCTGAAAAAATGTTGTTTGGCGATCATCCAGAATACATTGTTTTTTTAGGGATCATTGTAACGATAGACGCAATATCTGCATTGCCGCTCGCTAAATTGAGGGCGGAAGAGAAAGCGAAAAAGTTCGCAATGATCCAGCTCTCGAGTATTGGGGTCAATATTGGACTAAACCTCCTTCTCTTACTCGTTGTTTTCGATAAGGATAATCCTGCCCAGGCTGTTCAATTTATTTTAATCGCTAACCTAATTGCCTCTCTGGTCAAGCCATCATTTCTTTACAAAGATTTTCTGCAACTTCATTTCAAACTAGATTTTACATTGGTTAAGGCTATGATACGCTATAGTTTTCCGCTTGCATTAGCTGGGTTTGCATTTATAATTAACGAAACGATTGATCGCATTTTATTAAAACAGTTAACTGTTCATACGTACACTGAAGAGATAGGTCGGGAAGCTGCCATAAAGCTGGGAGAAGCGCAGGTAGGAATATACAGCGCCAGTTATAAACTAGCAATGCTTGTTACTATATTTTTACAAGCCTATCGGTATGCTGCTGAACCTTTTTTCTTTTCAGAGTCCAAGAATACAGATCGAAACAAGACCTATGTAAAAGTGATGAATTATTTTATCGCTGCTGTGTTCTTTTGTTTTCTTGGTGTGAGTCTAAACTTAGATATTTTCAAGTACTTCATTCCAAACCCGAATTTTTGGGAAGGTTTGAAAGTTGTACCTATCTTATTATTGGCCAATGTGTTTTTAGGGATTTATATAAACCAGAGTATTTGGTATAAATTGAGTGGACAAACACGTTTCGGTGCCTACATAGCAGTTGGTGGAGCTCTTTTCACGATTGTATTGAACGTTGTATTTATACCGATCTATGGATACATAGCGTGTGCTTGGGTCACTTTTCTGGTGTATGGCGGTCAGATGGTTGCTTCATATCTGCTTGGTCAAAAACATTACCCTATCCCTTACAACCTAAGGAAGTTTGGACTCTATAGCATAGTAGCACTATTCTTTTATGCCTTGCTTAGTTGGATCAGCATAGAACCAGGTTGGACTCAGTTTATTGTTCACAATGTCACAATACTTCTTTTCATGTCACTTGTATGGTTCATGGAAAAGCCTAGGAAAAAAGCATAATTGTAGTATTTTTATAATCTATTAATTAGCTTATTATGAATCAATTATTAGTTATCCTAGTCCTATTATTTTCATTTTCTTCATTCTCTCAGGACACTCCAGAAATAGATAGCTTGAGAGAAGTACTCACGAATAATAATTTATCAAGTGAGCAAAATATTAAGACCAGAATAGAGTTAGCCAAAGAACTGAAGAAAACGAATCCTGAAGAAGGGGTCGAAATTTTACGTACAGTTCTTAAAGAAGCGAAAGGCGAATCTTTAGTTGAAACTCATGCCTACATTGCTGAGAACTACGCTGAATTGAGTCAAATGGAAAAGGTTGATTTTCATATCAATGAGGCCTTCAGAATTAGTGATGAAGAAGGGTTGACTGATGGAACGAAACGCGCTTATAAGTCACATCATAACTGTTATAAGGAGGTTGATCGTCAAACAGCATATAACGTGACTAAAGAAGCTATTAAATTCGCAGAAAAGGTCAAGGATCATGATTTTTCGAGAGTTATTTTTAACAATAGAGGACTCCTTGAATACCGCTATAAAAGGGATATTGACGAAGCATTGAAATGGTTTAAAAAGTCATTAGCTATGGCTAGGAAATCCAAAAATGAAGAGAAAATCGCTGGTTTAACTATGAATCTTGGAGCGATGTATTATCAGAATGGAAAATATCCAGAATCGCTGGAATATTATGAGCAGTCTTTAAAAGCACTCGAGTCATTTGAAAATCTCAGTCTACATGGCAAAGTGTATCTAAATATTGCAATTACAAAGTACAGTTTACGAGAAATGGATTCGGCTATTTACTATACCAAAAAATCACTTGACAAATATGAAGAGGCAGGGGACTCAATGAATATGGCGAGTTCATACATTCAGCTCGGAGGAATAAAGATGGAAAGTGCAGAATACAAGGAGTCAATTAAGTGGTTGACAAGTGCTATGGAGATTTATGACGACTTGCCTAATACCGATTATAAAAAGTATAGAGTGTATAAAATGCTTTCTATGAATTATTCGAGAGTTCAAAGCCGAGAATCTCAGTCAACAATGATTTCGGGAATGAGAAGGTTGTCTAGACGGATAGGTGATTCAGCAATGATTGCAGAGGCTACTAAGTATAGAGCGCAATATTATAATGAATATGGAGATAGCCTTGAGCAAGCTATTGAATTGCTGGATAAAGCAAATACAATCTATAAGGCATTAGGACTTACGCGATACATGGAGTCCCTGTACTTGGATTTCGGGAATACATATCAAAAAATGAAACAGCCCAAAAAAGCGAAGCCATATTTTGAAAAAGCGCTAGCAGTTTATGAAAGATATCCTGAAAGACAAAAGGAGAATATTGCTGGGACACTAAGTAATTTAGGGGTTATTGCGTATGATTTAGGCGAGTATAATGAATCAATATTATATTATAAAAGGGCTCTACAAATGAGACAGGAATTAAACATTCCGAGAGATGTACTTGATTCATATTTAACACTGCGTAATACTTACGAAGCCAAAAAGGATTATACCAATGCTTTCAAATACGCGAAACTATATAGTGTTTTAAAAGATTCGATTTTCAAAGATGATTTGTCCAAAGACCTGGCGGAAATGCGAACAAAGTATGAGACTGATAAAAAAGAACAAGAGAATAAATTGCTCCAAAAAGATAATGAATTAACAAGTGCCGAACTAGAGAAATCTGCGCTTGAAAATGAAAAGAACAAAACGATGCTTGCCGCAAGCGCAGGTGGTGGAATTTTAGTGTTGATTTTAGGACTTGTTACTTACCGCAGTTATCTAAGAAAAAGAAAGGACAACGATTTATTGACACAAAAGAATGAGGAGATTCAATTACAGAATGCTGAAATAAAAGAAAAAAATGAGGAGATCATGGATAGCATTCGATATGCTCAGCGAATTCAAGAAACGATTCTCCCAGCGAGTCAAATGATAAAATCGTATTTCAGTAATAGTTTTATACTCTACAAGCCCAAAGAACTGGTTTCAGGAGACTTCTATTGGATAAAGTCAATTGAAGAAGAAAGCGGAGATAAGTTAATGTTTTCCGCCGTTGATTGCACCGGTCATGGAGTTCCTGGGGCATTCGTGAGCATTGTTGGACACAATGGATTAAATCGTGCGGTGAATGAATTTCAATTGCGTTCCCCAAAATTGATTCTTGAAAAACTGAACGAACTAGTCGTAGAATCATTCGCGCCAAATGAAGAGATGAGCGTGAAAGATGGGATGGACCTAGCATTTTGTATGATTGATGAATCTGATAATCTTCATTACGCTGGTGCAAATAATCCACTATGGATTGTGTCTGAAGAAGGTGGAGATATTGACAGTAGAATTAATTCTGATTTTAAAGAACGAATTCAGTCTAAAAATATTGGTGGTGTTGTGCTTACTGAAATCAAAGCTGATAAGCGACCTATTGGAGCCTATGATGGAGAAAATGTTTTCAATGAGCATAGTATTAAGCTTCGAAAAGGAGATACAATTTATGTTTTCTCTGACGGGTATGCAGATCAATTCGGAGGTGATCGCAATAAAAAAATGAAATCCGGGAAATTTAAAGAAGTATTAGCTAAGAGTTACCCTGAGCTAATGACTGAGCAAAGAGAGATCCTAAAAAATGCTTTTGAAGATTGGAAAGGAGACTACGAGCAAATTGATGATGTTTGTGTTATCGGTTATCGATATGAGGGAGAATAAGATGAGTGCCCCGATAGAAATCTAATATTTCCTATGTTTCATGTATATTTGCGCCTTCAATTGATGGAATGGCTGCTCAAGTAAAACATAATCGTTTGGTTTTTATAGATATCGCTAGGTCTATAGCGATACTTATGATGCTTGAAGGCCACTTTATTGTAATGGCTTTGAGTAACGAGTTCAGAGGTAATGAGTTTTTACTTTATGATATTTGGCGTTTTACACGAGGCTTAACAGCACCGCTTTTCTTTACGGTTTCAGGTTTAGTATTTACATATCTTTTAGTTAGAAATAATGTTGGCTTTTTTCAAAACAAAAGAGTAAAAAAAGGCCTGATTCGCTCTTTTAAGCTTGTGCTTTGGGGATATGCCCTTCAACTGAACTTACTCTATTTGATCCAGGGTGAATTTAGCGGTTTTTTCTACATATTCCACGTATTACAATGTATCGGCGCCTCTCTGTTTACTGTTATTCTGGTCTATGGATTATTTAAACTTGTAAGAGTGGTACCGCTCTATATATGGCTGGGCTTTTTTGGACTGCTTGGCTTCATTCTTAAACCAACGATTTACGCACTTGATTTTTCAGGAGTACACCCCATGATTGAAAATATTTTTGTGGTTACTTCAGATGACCGCGAGTTCAAATCGATATTTGCGCTATTTCCTTGGGTTGGTTTTGCCTGTTTTGGAGGAATGATAGGCGCGTTTGTGAGCAACCGTCCGCATAAAGTGTATACAAACTGGTTCCCAATAACATTGACAGTTATTGGTTTTATTCTCAATGTTGCTGGAGACCCATTGTTGGAATTGATTCAGCCGGTATTTTTAGAAACAGGAATGAAACCTTTCGTTGGTTTGGGATATCTGCTTGCTAGATTAGGTCAAGTCTTTTTTGTCCTTGCGATCATAATCATTATTGGGAAATACAAACGTAATTTACGGGTTATATACCATCGTAAAATGGGGTATCTTAAAAGCTGGTTGATACCAATCGGTTTGTTTTTAATAGGTGGCATTTTTGTTACTTACTCTATTTTCCAAGGCAATTTCAATGTACTGCCGACCTTGACTTTTAATGCGCTTGGACAATTCCTTGTTTTTCTTTCTGTGATTATTACAAGCGCTAAATTGATCAGTTGGAATTATGATTTATTTATTAAAATTGGTCAAAATACATTATCAATTTACATTAT
>CBFHJL010000055.1:0-19037 GCA_965656195.1 Brumimicrobium sp.
CAGCTCCGAATGCTGCTAGGAATCCTACGATCAAAATAATGTTCAGTACTAAAGCTATATCAGCCACAAGTCCGGCTCTACCATAATAGAATACCATGTAAATCAATACAAGTGACAATGCAATTGCGAATGAAATCAACCCTGAACGAGAGTTTTCAGCACCAATTGTTGGTCCTATTACTGCCTCATCAACAATAACACATGGAGCTGGAAGAGCACCTGCATTAAGTAAATTTGTCAATGCCTTAGCTTCTTCACTCGTAAAACTACCAGAGATCAAAGTTTGACCACCAGTAATTGGTCCATTAATGATTGGAGCACTGAATACTTTATTGTCCATTGTGATTGCAATAAAATTCCCTACGTTCTCAGAAGTCATTTCTGACCATTCTTGAGCACCTTGATCACTCATTGAAACACTTACTCCTATTTCACCATTATCAGGATCAACTGACACTGTAGCATCTTCTATATCTTGCCCTCCTACTCTTGCATTTCCATCTTGAGGAATCTGCAAAGCAAATAATGTATAATATAAAGTATCATTATCCTGGAATTTAATACTGTTGGCTCCCCAAACGAATCTGATGTTGTCCATCATCAATTCTTCAGCCTTGTCATTTAAGATTTTATTTACTTTGGTAGTATCCTCAGCTGAAGCAAAACCTAATTGTGGACTTTTCCGGAATTGGTTGTTTTCATCAATGTTTATACGGAACATCTTTCCGAAGTCCGTCAATCGCATTGAAGCTGTATCTCCTGCATTTGTTTCGTCTTCTGCAGCAAGCTCATCTTCTAATGTTAGAGCAGAATCAGAAGAATCCTTAGGCTCAATTGATGCATTAGCCTCATTTACAGTAGAGTCATTGTCTGAAGCTTCTTCATCTTCAAATAAATCTTGAAACTCATCATCCCCTACCTCTTCCGTAGATTCAACAAGTAGTTCATTAAAGAAACCACCCAATTCTTGACCTTTTGCCGCAAGGAAAAACTCAAGATTTGCAGTACTTTGTAATCTACGACGAACTGTTGCCTGATCTTTAACACCAGGAAGTTCTATATACAGTCTGTTTAAATTATTGTCTTGTGTTATGTTTGGTTGCGCAACACCGAATTGGTTGATACGGTTTTCCATTACAGTTTGAACACCATCTAGAGCACCCTCAGAAAGACCTCTTAGGTAATCTTTCACCTCTTCGTCCGTAGCTTTGTTCGTTATCTCTCCAACAACTTGTTCTGTTGAAAATTCTCTAATCAATTTACGGTCCGGATACATTTCAGCATGCTTCAGAGCAAAAATATCAATGAAGTCACCCCCCTGAGTATTGTACGTTTCTAAAGCAGCCTCATAAGGCTTAATAAAATGTAAATCTCTTGAATTTAGAGCAGCGTTCTGGACGAGGTCAGACATTGAAAGCTCAAGTGTTACAGACATACCTCCTTTAAGGTCCAATCCTAGAGAAACACTTTTCTCTTTAATATCCTTGAATGTATTCCCCATGAATACCTCTTCATCGTTCTTTTCCTTCAATATCTCATTGATAAAAGCAGCTTTAGCTAAAGCATATGCTTCATTATCCTTTTCAAAATTGATAGGCTCCTCGCGATTCGGAAGCATCACATCCTCTCCATTAGCTTCTGCCTTCAGAGCTTCCACTCTTTCTATAGCTAACTCTTCAGCTTCATCTTCAATACTGTTTCCAATAAAAGAAAATGAAATTTGGTATATACTTACTACAACAAGTAAGATTGTGAAAAACCAAAAAAATCCTTTGTTACGCATAGTGTTAAACGTCGTTTGTTATTTAATAGCTGGCAAATATAGAATTATCATTTATTAATCACAACTGAATTGAGAGTTGTTATTCACAAATGAGTGTATAAAGAAAAAAAAACTTGATTTATGCATTATTCAAGTCTATAGGTCGAGATTTTATGTCATTTAATCGAATCTGTTTTACCTTTTGTTCATAATAATAGGATAATACTAGAGTAATTATAATTTTGTCTCTGCAAATAATTTTGCAATTCATAAACCTTAAATTTTAAATAATGAAAAAACAATTACTTGCCTTAGGTATGTTATTTGTCCTTACCATATCTTCTTTGGTTAGAGCAGATGAAGGAATGTGGCTTCCTTTTATGTTGGGAAGAAACTACGAAGACATGAAAAAGCATGGTCTTAACCTTACACAAGAGGAAATATATAGTATCAACAATGCATCAATTAAAGATGCAATAGTCTCTTTTGGAGGTTTCTGTACTGCAGAGGTGATCTCTCAAAAAGGTTTGCTCTTAACAAATCATCATTGTGGTTATGATGCAATTGCTGGAGCTTCATCTGAAGAGAATAATTACTTAGAAAATGGATTCTGGGCAAAAGCACACGATCAAGAAATTCCAGTTCCAGGACTAACAGCGACTTTCGTAATTCGAATTCAAGACGTATCTGAGCAAATCAATAAGAACCTAACGGATGAAATGAGCGAGCAAGAAAGATCTGCTAAAATTCGTGAACTTTATAATGAAATCACAACTGAGGCTATTGAAGGAACAGATTACGAGGCCTATGTTAGAGACTTCTTTGAAGGCAATGAATTCTATTTATTCGTAACTGAAACTTACAAGGATGTTCGATTGGTAGGAACACCTCCTGAATCAATCGGTAAATTTGGACACGATTCAGACAACTGGATGTACCCCAGACATACTGGAGATTTCTCAATGTTCCGAATCTACTCTGGAAAGGACAACAAACCTGCTGATTTTAGCGACAACAACCAACCTTACAATCCAAAATATTCACTTCCTATTTCGATAAAAGGATATCAAGAAGGTGATTTCTCAATGGTGTTTGGTTTTCCAGGATCAACAGATCGTTACTTATCTTCATGGGGAGTAGAGCAAGCGGTAAACATAGAGCAGCCAAAACGTGTAGATATTCGAGCTAAAAAGCTTGAAATCATGAAGAAGTATATGGATGAGAGCACAGAAGTGCGCCTAAACTACGCTTCAAAATATGCTCAAGTTGCAAACTACTGGAAATACTTTATTGGACAGTCTAAGCAAGTTAAAAACAATAAGGTAGCCGATAAAAAGAGAGCTATAGAGGAAAACTTCCGTGCGTTTGTCAAAATGAATCCAGAGTATGAAGGTGTTCTTGAAGATATTGAAAATGCTTACAAGGTTAAAGAGTCAAATGTTGTCATTAATGCTTATCAAAGTGAAATGATCTACTCAGTAGACTTGAATATGAGAGTGTTAAGATTTACATACGTAGGAACATTACTTGATTATGGCTTAAAAGATAGAGCTCAAACATTATTTGAAGAAACTAAAACTTCACAGTTTGAATTCTACAATAAAAACAACTTAGATATAGAATTTGAAATTCTTGCTGAGCTGTTAAAGATGTATCATAAAGACATCAAAATTGAACGTCAACCAAAGCTTTTAAAAGAGTATGCTGAAAATGGTAAAATTGATAAGTTGATTAAGAAGCTTCGAAAAAAATCTATTTTCGGATCAGAGAAGAAGTTCAGCAAATTCGCAGAGGCATATGACGAGTCTGGAGAAATTCCAATGGAAGCAATGAAAGAAGATTTATACTTCCAGTTGATTAAAGGGCTAAGGGATGCACATGAGGCAGCTATGGCAACTGAACAAGAAGCAAGCGCCAAATTGGAGCGTGCAAATCGCCTATTCGTAAAAGGATATAGAGAAATGGATCAGGACAAGGTTTTCTATCCTAATGCAAATAGTACACTTCGATTGAGTTATGGTAATATCCTACCTTATTCACCTGAAGAAGGTAAGACTTACGATATATACACTACGTTAGAGCAAGGATTAGAAAAAGAAGATCCTAATAATCCAGAGTTTCATGTATCTCCAAGGTTAAAGGAGTTATTTGAAAACAAAGATTTTGGTGACTACGCTAACGAAAAGGGTGAAATGCCTGTTAACTTCATTAGTAATAATGATATCACAGGAGGAAACTCAGGTTCACCAGTGATCAATGGTGATGGTCAACTTATTGGAACTGCTTTTGATGGAAATTGGGAAGCTATGTCAGGTGACATCTTTTTTGAACATGATATTCAGCGAACAATTTCGTGTGATATTAGATACGTTCTTTTCGTTATTGAAAAATATGGAGAAGCAAGCAATCTAATCGATGAAATGGAAATCGTGAAGTAAGAATAGTTAAATAAGAAATATGAATCCCCGTTGGCAAATGCTGACGGGGATTTTTTATATTTATAGAAAATAGATTGGTGAATTATAGTGTCTACATATTACTATCCTTTTTATTGCTTACCACGCTAAGTTGTGAGGATGAAAAAGAAAAAGAGGTTGAAAGAGGAACCTTCTCCTATTTTTCTAATGATATTTCAGAGCGACAATTTAAGTATGGCAGTAATAATGGTTTCTACATTACTTTACCAACAAGCTACAATGTAAATTCTTACCTTAACTTCAGTATCACAAACGCCGACAATTATAATGATCAAGATAATTCAAGTTTTTTCTCGGTAGACCATTTCACACAAGAAGATATATCATATTATGAAAAATATTTTGCGGATAGTTTAAAAACATCAAGTCAGGACAATCTTGAACTGATGCTCAATTATGCATTGAATAGTCGAGCTTCAAACCTTAAACTCTGCACCACTTCCATTATTTCTACCATAACCACTAAAAGCGGCATAAATATGAAAGTTGCTGCCGTAAAGGGCAGTGAAAACAATTATAGGAACCCTCTATATTATCAATATGGAATATTTGAATTAGATAAAGAAATATATCTAATTCAGTTCATCGTCAATGAAGAAGACATCAGTTTCTTTCACGGAGATATTTTAACCGTATTCAAAAGTGTTCGTGAAATCTAGATCATGAATATTACTGTTGAACAAATAAAAGAATTACTTCTAAAAGGTCTTCCTGGAGAAGATGCGCATATTCCTATGTCTCCTCTCGGCAGAGGGCGATCATCTGACGCATTAAAAAACGCAACTAATGTCAGAAAAAGTGCTGTAGCAATTGTTTTATTTGATGATCAAGCAAGCCTTTCATCTGTTTTGATTCAACGATCCACATATAAAGGGGTACATAGCGGTCAAGTCTGTTTGCCAGGTGGAAAAAAAGAGGATTTTGAAGACTTTCTGCATGAAACTGCATTGAGAGAATGTGTTGAGGAAACTGGATTAAATGGTTCAGAACTCCAGTTAATCGGTGAGCTCACTCCTGTTTATATACCAGTAAGTAACCATCATGTTCATCCGTATATTTTCCACTACCCCTCTACTCCGCTTTATAAACCTGATCCAAGAGAAGTTGTTGAAGTCATACCTTTTGGAGTAGCAGATCTAATTGATGACTCATTGATCAAAAGAACGGATATTCCGGTTAAAGAAGATTATACCCTTAAAGATGTCCCATACTTTGATATACAAGGCAAAATAGTCTGGGGAGCTACAGCTATTATTCTGAATGAATTTAGAGAGGTACTGCAACGTTATTAAATAAGTTTACGAAATGTTAAATTCACTCTAGTATCCAATGGCTTTTTTGATTTGGGGACCTGATGCTTCCAATGATGCTGAATAGCTCCTCCCATCACCAATAATGAGCCATGGGAAAGATCAAGGCTTATTTTCTCTTTTGTTTTATTGTGTTTCAAATAAAACCTCCTTGTTTCGCCTAAAGAGATGGAAGCAATTAGAGGATTTTGTCCTAACTCTTTTTCATTGTCTGAATGCCAACCGTTGCTGTCATTTCCATCTCTGTAAAGATTGGCAAGACACGCGTTAAATGTATCGTCTAGGCTTGTTTCAATGGAAGTCTTGATTTCTCTTACTTTTTCATCCCATGATGATTTGGGAAGCATTTTACCCGAATAAGAATAAGTCAATTCGTCATCTGCAAAAAAAACTTGTCTCCTTGGGATCTCATATTCCTTGCCAAACACTTGAATTTTCCCACCTGTCCAAGGCAATTCGTCCGTCAAGTAACTTAAGTATTGATGAGCATTGGGATCATCAATAAAGTTCGGCTCCCAAATAATCCACCCATCACGAATTTGTTGCTTGATCATATATATCCTTTTACATCATAGACAACATAGCCAACTATTTCTTTGTTGAGTGTAAACCAATTTGAAAAGTTGTCTACATCTGGAACAATAAATTCATCCCAATAGTAAGAACGTTTAGCCCCTACAAAAGGATCAGTCGAAAATGGAGTTGTTTCCAACTCTTCCTTATCAAAACAGGCCTTTGCTCTTCTCATGTGCTTTGCTGATGTTATCAATAAAAAAGAAGATAAATGAGGATAAGAACGTTTAATTAAAGCAACTGTTTCCCGTGCATTTTGAGCTGTATTCTTGGAGTTATCCTCAATCAATACATCAATTTCTGGAATCCCCCAACGAACAAGTACTTCCTTAAGCTGTTTTGCCTCGTGCAAGCCTTTATCCACGATATGTCCATGATCACCTGACAATAGAATTTTCTTAATCTTCTTTTTTTTATAGAGATCTATTGCCTGCCATATTCGGTCACCTCCTCTCCTAATACTCAAACGCTCTGTATCGTTATCATATTCAAACATTCCCCCTAGTACAATCCCAACATCATGTTCCTCTAATTGATCAGCAGTTATCGCAGGTACTTCCCAAAGCCGCACAGCTTCTTTGAATAAAAAAGTGTTTGAAAAAACTATAAGAATTGAAATAAGTAGCCATTTCATATTCTTCTTCAACTTAGGTTTTTTAATAAATAAGAATAGCCCGAATGAAATGAGCAACCAAGTAAATGGTGATATAAAGAAATAGGATATTTTAGAGATAATAAAAAACATAATTGAATTCACAAATTAAGAAAAAAGTACTTTCAGAAAACATATTATTGGGTAATTTCTAAATAGAGAAAGTCTCCTAAATAACAAGCGATAGATTAACTGTCTCTTAAAGAACAATTTTTAAAAGCAGTTGTTGATAGAAAAAGTGCGAAGAAGTAGTAAATTTACCAAAAAAAAATAATTATTATGCCACAAACGAATGATGCAGCCCAAGATATACTTTTCGGGTATACGCAACAAGAACTTATTGATACAGCGGTTGATATAGGCGTCAACTTACTTATAGCTATGGTTATCCTATTTATTGGATTACGTCTTGCGAAGTTTTTTGCTAAAATGGTTCGTAAGATACTTGAAAAAAGAGGGTCTGACAAGGGACTTATATCGTTCATGGGATCATTAGTGAGTGGTTTAGTGAAAGTATTAACTGTTGTAACTGTTTTCTCTCAGGTTGGTATAGAGATGACATCTTTTATAGCGATTCTCGGTGCCGCAGGTTTAGCGATTGGTATGGCTTTCTCGGGAACGCTTAGCAATTTTGCAGGTGGAGTTATCATTTTACTTCTAAAACCGTTTAAAGTAGATGATTTCATTGAAGCTCAAGGAGAATCTGGTACAGTAAAGGATATTCAAATTTTCCATACTACGTTATTGACTCCAGATAACAAAACGATCATTCTACCAAACGGACCAGTATCTACTGGAAATGTCACTAATTACAGCACACAAGATACACGTAGAGTTGACTTTACCTTTGGCTTCGGTTATGGTGAAGATCTGAAACTTGCGAAAGAAACGGTAATGGAGATCGTTAATAGTCATCCGAAAGTGCTTAAAGATCCTGAGCCATTTGTTCGTCTTGGTTCTTTAGGAGATTCTTCTGTAAACTTAACTGTTCGAATTTGGGCTAAGAAAGAAGATTACTGGGATATTCACTTTTATGTAAATGAAAAGGTATATAACACATTTGATGAAGTTGAGGGTTTGAGTATCCCTTTTCCCCAGATGGACGTGCATGTGGACCAGGTAAAATAGATTATGTTATTCATTTAGAATAATCGAAGCGGACTTAGGTCCGCTTTTTTTGTTCCTTTTCCTTTTAAGAATGAAATATAATCCTATCTTAATATCTCATTTTACAATTCAATTCTATGGACGAAACTAAAGGAAAATGCCCTGTTATGCACGGTGCAAATACAGAACAACAAGGAGATGTAATGGATTGGTGGCCAAAGGCACTTAATCTGGACATTCTCCATCAACAAGATAGAAAGACAAATCCACTAGGTGAGGATTTTGATTACCAAGAGGAGTTGAAAAAATTAGACGTAGAAGGACTAAAAAAAGATGTTCATAATCTAATGACCGATAGCCAAGATTGGTGGCCTGCAGACTGGGGTCACTATGGCGGATTAATGATTCGTTTGTCATGGCATGCTGCGGGAACATATCGAGTTACCGATGGCCGAGGAGGCGGTGGCACAGGAAACCAACGATTTGCACCTTTAAACTCTTGGCCCGACAATGTGAATCTCGATAAAGCAAGACGTTTACTATGGCCGATCAAGAAAAAATATGGAAATAAAGTCAGCTGGGCCGACCTTATCATATTGGCAGGAACCATTGCATACGAAAGTATGGGATTAAAGACCTATGGATTTGCTTTTGGAAGGGAAGATATCTGGCATCCTGAAAAAGACACTTATTGGGGAGCGGAAAAGGGTTTCCTAGCACCAAGTGATGAACGCTATTCAAATGTTGAGAAACCTGATACGATGGAGAACCCTTTGGCCGCAGTTCAAATGGGACTGATCTATGTGAACCCAGAAGGTGTTAACGGAAACCCTGATCCAATAAAGACTGGCCTGCAAGTAAGAGAGACATTCAAACGTATGGCCATGAATGATGAAGAAACGGTAGCATTAACTGCTGGCGGTCATACTGTAGGTAAGACACACGGTATGGTTGAAGAAAGTAAGTTAGGTCCAGAGCCTGAGGCTTCAGATGTTGAAGAGCAAGGTTTAGGATGGAAAAATCCTCATAAATCTGGAAAAGGACGATATACCATGACCAGCGGTTTGGAAGGAGCCTGGACGACTCACCCTACAAAATGGGATAATGGTTACTTTGAAATGCTCTTTAATCATGAATGGGAAGTCGTTAAAAGTCCCGCTGGAGCAAATCAATACGAGCCAGTTACTATTAAAGATGAAGATAAACCTGTCGATGTTGAAGATTTAGTGACACGCCTCAATCCAATGATGACAGATGCGGATATGGCGATGAAGTTCGACCCAATCTATAAAGAGATCTCTTTAAAATTCAAGGATGATTTCGATGCGTTATCGGATGCCTTCGCACGAGCATGGTTTAAGCTAACACATCGAGATATGGGGCCAAAAGATCGTTGGTTTGGTCCTGATATTCCTTCGGAAGATCTTGTATGGCAAGACCCTATCCCAAAAGGGAAAAATGATTACAATGTACAAGCAGTAAAAGAGAAGATTGCAGCCTCAGAACTTAGTATCGGAGAAATGATATCCACAGCTTGGGACAGTGCACGAACTTTCAGAAGTACTGACTTCAGAGGAGGTGCCAACGGCGCTAGAATTCGCCTATCTCCTCAAAAAGATTGGGAGTCAAATGAACCTGAACAGTTATCTAAAGTACTTTCCACGCTTGAGCCAATTGCTGAGGAGTTCGGAATTAGTATTGCTGATACCATAGTACTTGCAGGAAATGTTGGCGTTGAAAAAGCTGCAAAAAACGCAGGCTACGAACTAAATGTTCCTTTCTCTCCAGGACGTGGGGATGCATCTCAAGAAATGACGGATGCTGAATCTTTCCAGTACTTAGAACCAATCGGTGATGCTTATCGAAACTTCATGAAAAAAGATTGTGATGAAAAACCTGAAGAAATCATGTTAGATCGAACGCATTTACTTGGACTAACTGCTCCTGAAATGACTGTTCTCATTGGAGGGATGCGCGTTCTTGGGACAAACCATGGCGGAACAAAACACGGACAGTTCACGGACAACGTTGGAGCACTAACGAATGACTTTTTCGTGAATTTAACCGATATGAACTATTCATGGCGTCCAGCTGGTGAAAACGTTTACAACATCATCGATCGAGAAAAGGATGAAAAGAAATGGACAGCTACACGAGTAGACCTTGTCTTTGGATCAAACTCTATTCTTCGTGCCTATTCAGAGGTGTATGCGCAAGATGATAACAAAGGGAAATTCGTAAAATATTTCGTAAAAGCATGGACTAAAGTGATGAATGCTGATCGATTTGATTTGAAATAAATCACTCAACATACAATCAGAAAACGAGCTATCGCTTTGATGGCTCGTTTTTATTACCTGTAACCCTTTAAGAGAATCTTCTTTTCAATATGCTTAAAGTCATCTTAGAAATATTAAAATGGATCCTAATCATCCTATTCTTTCCTATTTCACTTATTTTTGTTGCCTATTTTCGTCAGCGTAAAAAGCCCGAAGAATTTTGAAATATGCAGCGCCCACGAATCCAACCGAAAAAGACAAAAAGTGACATAGTTATTGAGGCAATAACTTTTTTCCTAGTTCTAATTTCAGCCCTTTTAATTAGCCTGTATTATTCAGATTTGCCCGAGAAAATTCAAGTTTCTTTTAATTGGCCGTCTAAGAGTGATCAAGGAATGGTTAACAAGTCCATACTATGGATCAGTCCTCTGATCAGTGGTATTGTTATTATTGCACTTTATATCCTCAATCGTTTTCCATGGATTTTTAATTATCCAGTTAAAGTTACTGAAACAAATGCAATCGCATTATACCGGATCGCCAATCAATTTTTGCGTTCTATTTCTTTAACCGTAGCATTGATTTGTATAACGTTTACTCTACGTCCTATTTTAGCAACCAAAGGATCAGATGTTAGTTTTTTGGGGATCCTCCCTCCTATTTTTGTAATCATCCTTTTTGGTTTGATCATCCTTACGGTGATTCGAATGATGAGGAACAGTAACAGTTAGGATTTGTTCTTCTTTCTGGTGGGCTTACCAACAATGATATACTTCACTAGCGGTTCATATAAATAAGAAAGTCCTATTAATCCCAACGGCACGATAGCAGCTATAATATAGAAGCTATTAAACTCTTTCCATTTTGATAATTGAGGGCCATATAAATTCAACGCGATTTCATATAACATCAGTACTAAGAAAGCCCAGGTCACCAAAGTAAAGACTGTTTTAATAATTAATGCAGAGACAGAAGTTCTAAGTAATTCATCTCTTTTAAATTGATTATAGTTCATTCGAGCATGTCTTTCACCATACTCGCGTCCCTTTTTCGTTTTACGCTTGACATCACGTTGATATTTTTGGTGAGCAGTAGTTTGAGATCTACCCGTCTGTTGAAGTTTAAGTAATCGATCATAGGCCGATCGAGATTTACTATCGGACAAACAGGAATATGCTTCCTCTATTGCAATAAACTTTTCCGCAGCATCCTCCTTTGGATTAATGTCGGGATGATATTTTTTTGCCAGTTTCCGAAAAGACTTTTTTATCTCATCCGTGGATGCTGATTGGGATACGTTCAGTCGTTCATAATAGGTAGGCATACACAATTGATATTTACCACAGATCAAATTTCGAAATGCATTCCATTTTCAATTAACTTCTCGTACGTCTTTTTATTGAATTGAAATAAGTTTCCTGGTCTACCCGCCCCTTCCGATTTGGCCTTTTCGTCCAGTTCATCCAAAATACCTAGTTTCATTACTTTTTTCTTGAAGTTTCGTCTGTCTATCTGTCTATCCAATAATGTAGCGTATAACTTCTCTAAGTCAGAAAAAGGAAACTTCTTATCGAGCAATTCAAAACCAATTGGCTGATAAACAATCTTACCTCTTATTCGCTCAATCGCTGACTCCAAAAGAAAAAGATGATCAAAAGCTAACTCAGGAAGTTCCTTGATATTAAACCATCGTGCCTCTTCAGCATCAGTTGTTGCGCGCAATTTTTGAAATTGACTTGACTTCACTAATCCGAAGTAAGCAACTGAAACTACTCTCTTTCTAGGGTCTCTTTCAGGTTGTCCGAACGTATACAGTTGCTCAAGGTAGTTAATATTAACTCCTGTTTCCTCTAGTAATTCTCGTTCTACAGCATCTTCAAGAGACTCCTCATACTGAACAAATCCTCCTGGTAAAGCCCAGTCACCTTTGTAAGGTTCATATTTCCTTCTAATCAAGAGAACAGAAACACCATCTTTTTTACTGTATCCAAATACAATGGCATCAACGGCTAAAGCGATATTTTGTGTTTTACTCACGCAATAAATATACTAATTAGATTTTTATTCTATTTATTCAATCCCTGTGAAAATAGAATAACTACAGAATTCTTGATCTATAAATCCTATATTCACCACTATAATAATTGGATTTTATAAAATCATTATTATATTTGTGTATATATTACGCAAATATAAATTTAAACTTAGAGTTATGAACGGCTTATTTTTAACAGACGGATACAAGACAGGACATCATCAACAATACCCGAATGGAACTGAAGAAGTCTATTCAAACTGGACTCCTAGAAGTAATAAATATGCCCCAGAAGGGTGTGACAAGGTTGTTTCTTTCGGTCAACAATATGTAATAATGTGGTTGCATGATCATTTTCAAGAACATTTCTTTTCAAAGGACAAAGATGATGTTTGCCAAGAATTGAAGCGAGAGCTTTCAATGTATCTTGGATCAGATTACGACGTTAGTCACTTTGAAGAGTTACATGATTTACAATATCTACCGATCAAAGTTAAATCTTTGCCTGAGGGGGAAGAAGTACCGGTCAGAGTACCTATGCTAACTGTTGTAAATACGAAAAAGGAATTTTACTGGGTAACAAATTTCCTCGAAACCATTCTCTCGACAATGTTATGGCAACCTATGACATCTGCCAGTATTGCACTGAATTACAAGAGGATTTTCAAAAAGTGGGCTTCTGCTACAGACGAAGAAAATATTGGTTTCATTGATTTTCAAGGACACGATTTCTCTATGAGAGGTATGGGAGGACTTCAAAGTGCGCTTTCTTCGGGAATGGGGCATGCTACAGCCTTTATGGGATCTGATACATTACCTGTTATCCGTGGACTCCGTCAATATTATGATGCGGAAGGATTTGTAGTTGGGTCTGTCAATGCAACAGAACACTCTGTTATGTGTGCAGGAACCAAAGATGATGAAATTGGAACTTTCAAAAATTTAATGAATACTTATCCCGAAGGAATACTTTCAGTGGTTAGTGATACATGGGATCTTTGGAAAGTTTTAGAAGTTTACTTACCTCAACTCAAGAATGAAATTTTGAACAGAGATGGTAAACTTGTTATTCGACCAGACAGCGGAGATCCAGTTGATATTATTTGTGGAGAGAAAAGGGAACTTGGAGGCCAAACGGCTAAAGAGAAAGGAGTGATTGAAATTCTGTGGGAGATCTTTGGAGGCACTAAAAATGTACAAGGATACAAGGTACTAGATTCTCACATTGGTGCGTTGTACGGAGATAGTATTACTACAGAAAGAGCTGAACAAATTTGCCAGAGACTCAATGATAAGGGTTTCGCATCTACCAACGTGGTTTTGGGAATTGGTTCATTCACTTACCAATATAACACTCGAGACACATTCGGTTTCGCAATGAAAGCTACTTCAGTAGTCGTTAATGGAGAACGGAGAGAAATCTTTAAAGATCCAATTACTGACGATGGAGTAAAAAAATCAGCAAAAGGATTGGTTAAAGTTGAACGTGAGAAAGGCGAATACGTACTTTATGATCAAGTTTCTGAGGAAGAAGAAAATAAAGGAGAGTTGAAGGTTATTTATGAGGATGGTAAATTCGTAAATAAAATCAGTTTAGCAGAAGTACGAAAGAGAATCAATACAAATCTATAAACCTGAGTCATGAAATATCGAATTAAGAAATTCAAAGATGGTCAAGTAGCTTCTGAGATATTAGAAGAAGGTGACCTCGAAATAGAAATAAGAGGGAACTCATACGAGGATCTATTTTCCGCAGCTTCTGTCAAGGAAGCCTGGGATGAGGTGAATAAACTCAATAAGCAAGCAGTATCCAAACTGACTATTTATTGCCTCATTGGTCAACGATCTGATAGACGTTTTAATGAAAAAGAATCATTTGATCTTAAAATCATCACCTCTTTCATTAATAGCATGAGTTTCGACTGTGTAAAAATTTTACATCCACATAGTCCAATCTCTTTGGCCCTGATCGATAAGGCTGAAAAAATTGACCACTTCCCTTTTGTGGAGCAAGCCTTTCATTCGATCGGCTCCCCTACTCTTGTAAGTCCAGACGCTGGCGCCTATAAAGCCACGCACGATATTGCAACAAGACTAAATGCTGAATTGATACCCTCGAATAAAGTGAGACTGAACGGAGAACCAGTAATAAGCATACAAGGTAAGGTGAATGGAAAAGAGTGTTTAATTGTCGATGATTTGGCCGATGGCGGAAGAACATTCAAAAATTTAGCTAAATCATTAAGAGAGCAAGGTGCAACAAAGGTATTTCTATATATCACACACGCTCAATTCAACTATGGTTTTGATGAATTATTGGAGGCAATAGATCATATATACTGCACCAATAGTTATCGAGATCTAAACGAAGTATTTATAACTCAATACAAAGTTATTTGATCTTAAAGCAATTAGTTAAGAATCAAAAAGGGCGTCCAAAAAAGGGATGCCCTTTTTTGTGTTTTGATAAATATATTAAGTAATTCCAACAGAAGTCATTGATTTTAAATGACAAAAATACCAGAATTAAGTATCTGTATTACAGTTTAATAACAAATATTAGTGTAAATAACACACTATTTATTTGGGAATCACATACAGGATCATTTATATTTGTGTCATAACGACACATATTGTGCGTGAGAATTAAAACTTTAGAATTATGTTTGGATTTAATTACATCAAGTTCGACTCAATGGATTACGTGATCCACTATCGAAATGGAAAAGTCAGAAGAAAGGGAAATGGTTTATCTTTTTTCTATTTCACTGCAAACAGTAGTTTGGTAAGTATACCTGTTAAGAATATTGATTTACCATTCATTTTTGAAGAAATCACCTCAGACTTTCAACGGGTAACGATTCAAGGGCAATTGACCTTTAAAATAAGTAAACCTGACTTACTCAGTAAGCAAATGGATTTCACGGTCAACAGCAATAAACGTCACGCTACTGATGATATGGAAAAGTTGAGACAGCGTTTGATCAACGAAGCTCAAGCGTCTGTTACTGGCTATATTAATGGAATCAAAGTCACAGAAGTACTTACAAAGCAAGCTGAAATTGGAGATGTACTCAGTAAAGGGTTAGACAAAAACCAACTGATAACCGAGCTGGGAATACAAATATTGAGTGTAAACATTCTTAGCGTAAAGGCCACTCCTGAAACTGCTAGAGCTCTAGAGGCAAATACGCGGGAAGCTATTCAACAAGATGCAGATGAAGCTATTTACGGAAGAAGGAACTTCGCAGTAGAACAAGAGCGAAAAATCAAAGAGAGTGAATTAAATACTGAGATTGCCGTTGAGGAGAAGAACAAACAGATCGTTGAAAAGAAGATGAATACTGATGTTGTAAAACGAGAAAATAGCAGAAAACTGAAAGAAATGGAAGTGGATGCTGCTATATCTGTTGAGGAGAAGAATAAGAGCCTGGTTGAAATGAAGACTGAAAATGACAAGAAAGAGGCTGATGCCAAGGCTTATCTACTGAAAGCTACAATGGAAGTTTACAAAGATGTCGACTGGAAAATAATCTCAGCTTTGAATGGAGATAACAATGCGGCAGATAATATTGCATTGGCATTTCGCGAATTAGCGGGGAATAGCGATAAGATAGGTAGTTTGAATATAACCCCTGACCTATTGGATAATTTATTAATCAAAAGAGAGACACAAGATGTTTAAAAAAGCTGTTATAGTAAGGTCTAAAACAAGACTGGAGCAACTTATAGAGCGCTTTAACACAAAGTCTCAAGCTGAATTCTACATCGAAAGATCCGGTGGAGAATTCAGCTTCTATGAAAAAGAACACGACATGTTCTATTCAACATTGGAGTTGCTTACAAATTTGGTTTCTGTTTTTGATTCTTATAAAATTTTAGAGAAAAAGTTTTTACATTCATATATATTCACAGAAGGAGATTTAATCATCGTAATCGGTCAGGATGGTCTTGTTGCAAACACAGCGAAATACGTCAAGGGTCAACCGATCGTTGCTATAAACCCTGATCCGAACACTTACGACGGAATCTTGCTTCCATTTACAATAGACAAGTTTGAGGACTCCCTTTCTCAAATTCAAAAGGGGAAGTTCAAAACTAAAAAGATCTCAATGGGAGAAGCCGTATTCTTGCCTTTAATGATTTCTTCATCGGTGAAAAAGGACATGTATCTGCTCGTTACAAGATCAAATTCAATGGTGTTGAAGAGACGCAGAGTTCTAGTGGTATTCTGATATCAACAGGAGCTGGAAGTACAGGATGGATGAGCTCTGTATTTAACATGGTCAATGGTATATACAATTATTATGATCTCAATTTTAAAGATGTTGAGCACTCCGTTGATTGGGGAGTTGATAAGATGCTTTTTGCCGTCAGAGAACCTTTTCTGAGTAAAACGACATCTACTTCACTCTGTTTTGGAGAGATTCAAAGTGATACACCCCTGGAAATCGAAAGTCAAATGCCTGAAAATGGTATCGTATTCAGTGACGGTATGCAGTCTGACGCAATTCAATTTACAACTGGAACCACTGTCAAAATTGGGATAGCGAAAGAAAATGCTAATTTAGTCGTTTAGAATCTATGAAACCAGCTATACTCATAACGCAGTGCTTGCAAAATGACTTTGTGAAAGTCATTGGACCCTATGATCCTCTACCGAATAAACTACACATCGGATATGATGAAGTTATTCGCTTATTTGGCGAGAGGCCACAAGAAGGGATGTTGATTAACTTGATGAAATGGGCGTATGAACAGCCTTCAGAAGTGCTTCGTATCATCAATATCAGAGATTGGCATGATCCAGATGAACCCCATCAGAAAAAGCATCTGGAACAATTTGGTGTGCACTGCATAAAAGGTTCACAAGGCGCTGAATTCGTTTTTGAACGCATTAGAAATGAACAAAAAGACGAAGTTGTAAATGCTTCAGGCCTCAATGATTTTGTTGACACAAGTCTTGAGTACTTATTAAGTGAATTTAAAGGAGAAAACATCCGTGTTGGAGTTATAGGAGTTTGGACAGAGGCTAAAGTCTCATACCTCAGTTATGATATTTCTAGTCGATTCCCTGAATTCGATATTGCAGTATGTAGTGGACTTACAGCTAGCTCCTCTACACACATGCACTATGTTTCGCTTGATCAATTGAAGAAGATCTTAAACTTAAAGGTATATTCATCAGTCACAGAGTTTGCGAATTTTTTAATCGGAAAAGAAACATCTCTGCAGCTTCAAAAAGAAGGAGAGTTTGAACAAGCAGAATTTGAGTTTGACAATGAAAATTCGATGCAAAAGAATGAACTTCAGCTCTTAGCTCATCTTTTCAGGAATTCGAAATCAGTTTCTTTTACGGTCTTAGATGGAGGATTCTCCGGTAATGTAGTAATGAAAGCAAATGCAACTGATATCCACGGTCACGAAGAGCTGCCAACTGTGATCAAAATTGGTCCAAGAAATGAGATCGCTCACGAAAGGGATTCATTTGAAAAAATACAGGATGTACTCGGAAATAATGCTCCAAGTATTATAGGTTACCTCGAAAGTCAAGGAAAAGCAGCAATTAAGTATCGCTACGCATCTATGTTTGATGAGAAGGTAGTAACATATCAACAGTTTTATGCCGAATGCAATGATCAAAAAGAAATCAACAAGTACTTAGATATTGTTTATGTAAAACAACTAGGCAGATTCTATAAAGCGGCTACGTTTGAGAAGGTAGATTTACTTGACTATTATGAGTTTTCTTCAAGATTCTCTGATTCTGTTCAAAACAAGGTCAACGGGCTTGTGGGAACAGTGAATTCAAAAGATGAAACAATCAACATCGAAGGAATTGATTGTTACAATCTAACCAAATTTTATGCTCATGATCTTGACGGATTAAATTTAGAGAGTACACATTCTCACTATATGTCATATGTCCATGGAGACCTTAACGGAGCCAATATCATTGTAGATGCAAGAGAGAATATTTGGTTGATCGACTTCTTCCATACACATCGTGGACACGTTCTAAAAGATTTGATAAAGCTTGAAAATGACATTACATATATCTTCATGCAGATCACATCAAAAGAGGAGTTCAACGAAGCAACTCAATTGATCGATCAAATTCTAAATATCGATGACTTAAGCAAAGGACTTCCTTCAAAGGATTTTAAAACGGCTTCAATTCAAAAGGCTTACAACACAATTCGACAGTTGAGAAGCTACATGCCAGCTTTGGTGCATTATGATAGAGGGCCACTTCAATTATTCATAGGATTATTAAGGTACTCAGTACATACTTTATCATTCGAAGAATGTTCAGTTTGGCAACGAAAATTGGCCTTATATACATCATGTAGACTAGCAGAAGACATAAAAAACTACATCACCAAAACGAAAAAGTTGCGTGTTGACCTTCTCCCCTCAACCGAAGAAATGATGGGGATGACCATCTTACCTGGCAGAGCCGACAGAAACCGGGATTTAAACGCAGATGTAAAAGAAATTATTGATAATGGATTTAGCTCGATCGCCGTGCTATTGGGAGATCAAGAACTAGAAAACTATGGAGTAAATAATCTTTTGGGGAAATATGCAGAACTCAATTTGAATGTACACCAGATCAACATTATGGATCAAGGTATACCCTCTAAAGAAGAAATGATCAACCTTTGTGAATGGATGGATCTTGAACTTAAAAACGAACGTAAAGTTCTACTTCATTGTGTAGGTGGAATAGGTCGAACCGGAACAGCAGCTGCATGCTACTTGAAGAAGTATAAAGGATACGACGCTCAAGAAGCGATTGACGCAGTAAGATCAAGTCGATCACCAAGAGCTATTGAAAC
>CBFHJL010000055.1:19047-19276 GCA_965656195.1 Brumimicrobium sp.
GAGCAAGAAAATTTTGTAAAAACGTTTTGATTTTTGAAAAGTGTAATTATCAAGATATGAAAGAAATTTCTAACACAGCATTATCCAGTCGTTTTGTCAATAATTAAATAGGCTCCCAATTATCTCAATTTTCCAGTAACTTTAGCCTATGAAGTTTAAACTTAATACCCTTCGCTCTTATTGGTTCCTTTTGGCCTTGCTAATACTTTTACTGAATGACTTCATATTG
>CBFHJL010000056.1:0-18739 GCA_965656195.1 Brumimicrobium sp.
ATATGATGCTGTCGATCAAAATGGGCATAAAATAAAGTCTACTTTAATTCGCTACATGAGTTCCAAAGGACTGCGCAAAGATTTAGATGGAATGGAAGAAATGTCAGAAGAAGATATTTCAAACGTAGAATTAGGATATACCAATATCAATCAACTTTCTCGTTCACCTTTATCTAGGCTAGAAAATCTTAGAAATGACATCAATTTATTTAGACGCACAGGAAACCCTAATGGTAGCAGCATCACGGAAAGATTAGAACACTTTAAAATTGGATGGGCAATCGTAAGAGACAACTGGTTACTCGGTGTGGGAACAGGAGATGTGCAGTTGACCTTCAACGAATATTACGATAAAACCAAGTCAAAACTCGACAAGGATAACTGGAATAGAGCACACAATCAATTCCTAACCTTTTGGATTACATTCGGTATTCTAGGGTTCTTGTTATTTCTTTCATTCTGGAGTTATATGATTTTCATTTCAGCGAAAAGAAAATCATTGCTTTCACTTGCCTTTGTATTGATTGCAATTGGCTCATTTATTTCTGAAGATACTCTGGAAACACAACAAGGTGTTACATTCGCGGCATTTTTCATAGCTGTGAGTTATCTTTCAACTTATAAAGGGAGAACTGACTTGAAGTAATCGGCTCGAATACATATATTAGTGGATTCAATCATTTTTTCATAAAAATATTCACACATGGCAACGGTATTTGAAACACGATTAATAGGAAATATTGGAAAAGACGCGACAGTAAAAACAATGGATCGCGGGGTAATCGCAATAAATTTCCCTGTAGCACACAATAAGAACTGGAGAGACAAAAGAACCAATGAGCCAAGAACAAAAACAACTTGGGTAAATTGTACCATTTGGAAAAAAGAAGGTGCGAATATGCGAATTCTTGATTTCTTAAAAAGTGGTGCTCTAGTAGAGCTTACAGGAACACCATTTGCGAAAGCTTTTCATCAAGAAGACGGAAGTATTAAGACTGAGATAAGACTAAATATATCACGAACTAACATACTCCGACCAAGTAAAAACGAAACTAACGAGAAGGGCGAAACTAATCAGAATGACTTTAATGATGAAGACGCTAATAACAGCCTGGATGACTATACTTTAAATGAAGACGACTTTTAAATAGCACTGCTGTTCGTTTTTACTACTTTATGTTAAAAATTTGCTCATTCGTCGAAGTAAGTTTATATTTGCTCGAAAATTAATACTGCTATGAAAAAATACCTATTAAGCTTAAGTGCGATCGTAATTGGATCTGCTTTATCATTCGGTCAGCAACAGGAGAGTGCTCCTCAAAAAGCTGAAATAAAGAAAACCGAAGCAAAAGCTGTTAAATCTGTCAAAGTGAAAAACATTAAGAAGGCAGAGAAAATAAACCCAGCTGATGTCAAAGTAATTCAAGCTAAAGCTGTTAATCGCAAAAAAACGGCTAAAGTCGCAGGAAAAAAAGAAGATTAATACTAATCAATTTAATTTTAAAAGATGAATAAATTATACAATTACGCCTTGGGGGTACTGTCTTTGTTGACGATTACCGTATCAAGTGCAAATGCGCAATCTTGCGATACGTTAAGAAATTATGATGCAACCCAGGGTTTATCTATAATTACTGGAGTTGAAGGTTTTGTTCCCGGTCATGAAATCATCACTCCAGATGAGGTCCTGTTTTGGGCAGAGCCATTCACCGTTGCTACGTCGACAAATGTGGTGTCGTTCAGGTTTGCTGTTGACATCGTTGATGATGCCGGTGGTTCGATCACTTTAAACATATGGAATGAAGTTGCTGGTAACCCAGGAACTGTAATTGCAACAGAAACAATCAATTTAGCAGATATAGATGCAGGTTTTTTCAACACCTTTGAATTTGCTACTCCTGTAAATATTCCTGCTGGTAATTTTTATGCTGGTTTCGGAATGGAGTACAGTAATTTCCCAGCGAATCAGATTTCTATAATTTCACAGCAAGTTACAACAGGAACGTTGAAAATGTTTGATAATAATGGTGGTTGGCAAGATGCTAGTGCTGTTTATACTTTAGGTAACCCTCCTTTATCTGCTCAATTATCTACAGCCTTAGATGTTTTAACTACTAATGGTACCGTTCCTACACCTGATTTCACAATACTACCAGCTACTGGGGAGATTTGTGCAAGCGGAAGCTTTCAGGTTGATGGGTCTTTAACAACTGGCGATGTTGACGCATACAATTGGGCATTAGCTGATAACCCTTTTACTCAAATTTATGTTGAGGAAACTGGACAAACAGCAACAATTTCTCCAACTGTTTCTCCATCTACTCAAGCCATTTACCTTTTGGCAGATGGAGCATGTGTGACAGAGGTTGTAGGTTATTTAGTCGATGTTTATGACGATGTATCTGCATCTGTTGGTACAACATCTCCAACATGTGGAAACAATAATGGCGTAATTAACGTTACTGCCGCAGCTGGTGGTGATGGAACATATACATATGAACTTACCGATGGTGGCGGAAATACCACTACACAAGGAAACGGTTCTTTTACGGCACTCGCCCCAGGAACATATGATCTATCAGTAACTACTTCAGGCGGTGGGTGTGAATTCACACAGCAAGTAACATTGACGGCTATCCCACCAGAGACTATTACAGCTGCTGCAGATGAAACAATTTGTAACGGTGCTTCTGTTAACCTTACGGCTACAGGAACTGGTTCTATACAGTGGTTTGATGGTGGAGGAAACCTAGTAGGTTCAGGATCTCCTTTATCTGTTTCTCCAACGACAACAACTACTTATGATGCAGTTCTAACTGATGCTAACGGTTGTACAGACACAGATCAACTACAAGTAACAGTAAACCCTGTTAACGATGCAACATTTACTTACTCTTCAAATACAATCTGCTTAGGTGGGGCTAATGAAGTACCTACAATTAATGGTACAGGAACGTTTACGTCTACGCCTGCTGGTCTTGTATTTGCAGACGCTTCAACAGGAGAAATTGATATTGCGGGTAGTACTGCGAATACATATGACGTAACATTTACTACAACTGGAACTTGCGGTGAAGTTGAAACACAAACAATCACATTAACTACAGCTCCTGACGCTTCTTTTTCTTACGGTGCAACTGAATACTGTGCTGAAGTTGGAGTTGAATCACCAACTTTCCCATCAGGGGCGAGCGCAGGTACATTCACAGCAACACCAGCTGGACTATCTCTAAATGGTACAAATGGGGAAATAACTCTTGATGCAAGTACTGGGAATACATATACTATTACAAATACAATTCCTGCATCAGGTTCTTGTTCTATTGCAACTGCTACTACGACTGTAACTATCAATGCTCTTCCAGCAGTAGATGGTGGTGGAGACGAAAATGTTTGTGAAGGTACTCAGATTACCTTAACTGCTACTGGAGCAGATACTTATTCTTGGACAGGATCGATTACTCAAGGTACAGCATTTACTCCGTCTCTTGGGAATACAACGTATACAGTTTCTGGTACAGATGCTAATGGCTGTGAAAACACTGATGACGTTGTCGTTACAGTTGATGAAGAGCCTGTGTTAGATGCAGGGGCTGATCTTGAAGTGTGTGATGGTGAGGAAGTTACGCTAACGGCAACAAACTCTGTAGGAACAGTTACATGGAATAACAGTGTTACTGATGGTACGCCTTTCACTCCAACAGCAACTGCAACATACACCGCAACCGCAACAAATGGAGCTTGCTCTGTTACAGATGATTTACTCGTAACGGTGAACGCCTTACCTTCTGTTGTTGCAGGTGCAGATCAAACTACGTGTGAAAATTACGACCCAATCACTTTATCTGGAACACCAGCAGGTGGAACATTCTCTGGTGCTGGTGTCACTGGTGCTGAGTTTGATCCAGGTACTGCAGGTGTTGGAACTCACGTAGTAACATACACTTACCAAGATGGTAACGGTTGCGAAAGTTCAGCAACGCAAACGTTCACAGTTGATGGATGTGCATCAATAGAAGAAAATGCATTAGAGGCTATTGTTGTAGCTCCAAACCCTGCAACTTCTCACGTGAACATCAAAATAAACTCAAATGACCTAAGAAATGTTCAGTTAATGAGCGCTACGGGACAATTAATAGATGCTGAAGTAGTTATTGAAGCTGCTCAAACAAGAGTTGACCTAAACAAAGTGTCTAAAGGAACTTACTTCCTTCAGATCAACACTATAAATGGTCAAACGACTAAAAAATTGATTGTTCAATAAAATAACTAATCATAATATCAAAAAGCAGCTCTTTCGGGGGCTGCTTTTTTTATGTTCCTTAAAGAATAATGCAGAAAAAAAGGTTTTACTATGTTTTAGCCATTCAATACCTCGGGTTTAGGTATCACGGTTGGCAAAATCAACCCAATGTGATTACCGTTGAAGGTATGTTTCGTAAAACAATCAGATATGTGCTCAACGATCGAGAAGCCAAGGTACTTGCAAGTGGAAGAACTGATGCTAAGGTTTCAGCAAATAAAACTTACATTGAACTTTTTACTTACGAACCAATCCTGAATATTGAAGTATTTTTAGGCACCTTCAATTTTAACCTGCCCTCAGACATTCGAATACTTGAAGTTTTTGAAACAGATCAAAGCTTCAACATCATTCAATCTCCTAAATTAAAAACATACCATTATTACTTTGCATTCGGAGAAAAATTTCATCCATTTTGCGCTTCTCTCATGTGTCATTTACATGGCTCCCTCAATATTGAATTAATGCAAAAAGCTGCTCGACTTTTTGAAGGAAAGAAGGATTTTTTTTCATACACATTCCAACCCAAGGAAAACACCAATACCATTTCCAAAATTGAACATTGCTCTATCGAACTTAATACTAAATTGACTGCTTCTTTTTTCCCGGAAAAATCATATGTAATGATCGTTAAAGGTGAGGGATTCAAAAGGAATCAAATTCGACTGATGATGGGTGCATTAATTGACCTGGGCAGAAATAAAATTACACTGAATGAATTTAAACAGTCTTTAAACGGAAAAAATAAGATAGTACTCGAACACATTGCTCCCGGGTCTGGATTAATACTTGAAGACGTCTCAATCTTCGATAAATGATTTTTTTCAAAGGATTAATATCCATATATTTGCGACTAAATTTGAATTCGATATGAAAAACATACTATTACTTACTCTATTTATTTTATTTGTTTCTATCTCTTCTCATGCTCAAAAAAAACATCTTACAACTGAAATAAAGAAGGTTGAGGTATCGAAGAAAAAAGCGGCAAAACTAAAAGCTGCAAAACGAGTTGTCAAAGTTCCTGTTCATAAAAAAGCAGCAGTGAAGTCGATACGGAAAGAAGAATTTTTAAAGAAAGAAGTAAACTAACCCCATCTAAACAAATTGAATCATGAATTTTTTTAATACACTACTAGCTGCGACCATTTCTTTAATGATAACTGAAGTTTCTTTAGGTCAGTCTTGCGACACTTTGAGAAATTATTCATTAACTGATGATTTTTACGAAATATCAGGTCCGAATGGTGCAGCACTTGGGCACGACAAATTAAACGATGGTATGGGTGGCACTACCAATATCACAGCATGGGCAGAACCATATACTGTAACTGCATCCACGGAGGTAAGAAGACTTCGTTTTCTTCCATGGCTTGTTCATGATGAAGGAGGGTCAGTAACCTTCAACGTATATGCCGATGACAATGCCGGTCGTCCAGGTACAATTTTAGATTCAGAAACTGTTCCTATCTCAGACTTCACGGAGAATACATTTTATGAATTAGACTTTCTGACGCCAGCTACAGTGAATGGCAACTTTTTCGTTGGTTTTGAACTTACTTACAACGCTGTCGAAGACTCATTTGCTATCATTGGGACGCACAAACCGGGTGGGATTAATTTTACGCAGCTGTTTTATGATGGAGCTTGGGACGACGTAGACAATATTTATACCATTGGTCCAGATCCATTTGTTAGTGCGTGGCGTCTTGATGTTCTATGTTCGAATGCACCGGATCCGATTGCAAACTTTACAATAGATGGCTTTACGGCTTGTACAGGAAGTGATTTCAATATGGACGCCAGCACTTCACAAAACACGGATCAATACCTCTGGTTTCTGACTGGTACTAGTGCAACTCCGATCTATGATACGGACGAAGGGGTTAATGGAACTGTCACAACGACAACAGCTGGTAATGATCAAGAAGTTATACTCCTTGCAGATGGCGGTTGTAGAACTGATGCAGTAGGTTATGTTGTTGATGTATTCAGTCCCGTTTCAGCGACAGTTGGAATTCAAAATACAACTTGTGGACTTGACAACGGTCAAATTAATATAACGTCTCCTTCAGGAGGAAGCGGGAGCTACTCTTACTCAATCAATAATGGAAGTACCTTCCAAAGTAATGGGACTTATACAGGTTTATCTTCGGGTGTATATAATGTTGTTGTTGTAACAGGCGGTGAGGGCTGTTCATATACTGAAACAGTTACTGTAGGAGCAAGTACGCGAGAGTTAATTAATGCAGGAGCCAATGTTGCGATATGTGAGAATGATAATGCCACAATTACTGCTTCTGGAAACGGAACAATTGAATGGTTCGACGGACTTACATCGTTAGGCAACGGAACATCTCTTTCCGTTAATCCATCTGTAACCACGATTTACGATGCCGTACTAACAGATGTTAACGGCTGTGAAGATACTAATCAGGTGACCGTAACAGTTAATCAGCTTCCAACTGTTAATGCCTCCGGTATAGCGACTGTTTGTGCAGGATCACCAACTACAATATCGGCTACAGGAGCGAGTTCATATTCTTGGAATAATGGTTTAGGTAATGGTGCAAGTCAAGTTGTGTCACCTAATACAACTACTATTTACGAGGTAACGGGAACAGATGCTAATGGGTGTGTCGATACAGATCAAGTTACTATAAGTGTTAATGCTCTTCCAAATGTTAGCGCTGGTTCAAATGTTTCTATTTGTGATGGAGCAAACACTACTTTGAATGCTTCTGGAGCGGATACATACAGTTGGGACAATGGATTAGGCAATGGTGCGACTCATTCTGTATCTCCTGGTTCAACGACAACCTATGAAGTTACAGGAAGTGATGCTAATAATTGTATTAATACAGCAACCGTGCAGGTAACGGTTAACGCAATCGAAGACCCAAGCTTTACTTTTAATGATTATTGTGAAGTAGCTACTTCTAATGGTCCAATAAATATTGTTACAACGGGTGGTACATTTTCATTCAATCCGGCTCCAACAGATGGAGCAACAATTGATGGAACTTCAGGTGAAATAACTGATGGAATTACTGGGTCGACTTATAGTGTTGAGTACGTGACAAACGGAACATGTCCGAGCTCTTCAATTGAAACAGTTTCTGTACAAAGTAATGATGATCCCTCTTTCAATTACACAGACATATGTCTAGGTAATGGTGTCCCTATTGAACCATCAAATATAGCTACATCCAATGGTACTTTCGACTTTGTAACTTTACCAACAGATGGTGCTTCCATAAATACCTCTACTGGGGTTATTTCTGGAGCAGTACAAGGAAGTTCATATGAAGTTGAGTATACAACACCAACTGGGGTTTGTCAAGCATCTTCAAGTGTGACTGTTCAGGTATTTAATGCTCCAACTGTTACTGCAGTAGGAACGCAAACGATTTGCGAACAAGATGTCGTTACAATAAATGCAACAGGAGCTGACTCATACTCTTGGGACAATGGATTAGGTGCTGGAAACGTTCAAGCAGTTTCACCGTCATCTACAACGACATATGAAGTTACGGGTACGATTGCTAATGGATGCACTAATACTGATATTGTAACATTAACTGTTAACCCACTTCCTACTGTAAATGCAGGAAATGATCAAGAAGTTTGTGAGGGTGAAATCGTAAACGTTTCTGCTTCAGGTGCAAATTCTTACTCGTGGGATAACGGATTAGGGGCAGGCGCAACACATTCTTTTACAGCTACTTCAACTATAACATACATCGTTACTGGAACTGATGGGAACAATTGCAGCAACACAGATGAAGTTATAATCACGATAAATACGCTACCTACTGTAGATGCAGGTGGTGATCAAGACATTTGTTCTGGTGATCAAACAACTATCACGGCATCAGGAGCAAATACTTACTCGTGGAGCAATGGACTTGGCGCTGGTGCTGCTCATAATGTTTCACCAACTTCAACAACATTATATGAGGTAACTGGAACAGACTTGAATGGTTGTGAAAATGTCGATCAAATCACAGTATCAGTTAATGCTATTCCAGCAATTAACGCAGGAGTTGATCAAATAGTTTGCGAAGGTGAAGAACTTACTCTTTCAGCTTCTGTATCCGGAGGAACAATATCCTGGGATAACAGTGTTACTGATGGAGTTCCTTTCACAGCTTCAACTACCACGACTTACACAGCTATGACTGATGATAATGGTTGTACTTCATCAGATGAAGTATTAGTAACTGTAAATCCTCTCCCATTGGTTTCAATCGGAAATGACGAAACAACATGTGCCAATTATGATCCTATTCAATTGGCTGGTTCTCCAAGTGGTGGAACTTTCAGTGGACCCGGTGTAAGCGGAAATGAATTTGACCCTGAAACAGCTGGAATAGGTGTTCATTCAGTATCATATACATATCAAGATGCAAATGGATGTGAAAATAGTGCAACGCAGATTATAACAGTAGATGGATGTGCTTCTCTTGAAGAAGAAGAAGAAGCTGGATTTAACTTATATCCAAACCCAGCGCACACATTTTTTGAAGTGGAAACGATAAACTCCATCCAGTCAATCAAAGTGTTTTCAGCACTAGGGCAAGAGGTAAAGGGTTTATCGGTAGAAAATTTAAATCAAAATAACATTCAAGTAAATACGAGTAATTTAAATAGAGGAACATACTTCGTGCAGGTAGCAACTAGCAATGAGGTATTTACTCAAAAAGTGATAATTCATTAACTACAATGAATCCTAACGGAAAACCTATTGGCAATGGTCAATGGGTTTTTTTATTTTAATTTTGAGTATGGAAATTTTCCGACAGATTTGGGAAGGAGTTTTAGCAACTTCTTGGATAGAAGGCCTCGGTGTAATCACAGGTATTACTTACGTCATATTAGCGGCTAAAAAAATAATAGCGTGTTGGATATTCGCAATAGTAAGTACATCAATATATATTTATCTGTGTTACACTAGCTCATTATATATTGAGTCAGGCTTACAAGTCTTTTACCTAATTATGGGAGTGTATGGCTGGATAAAGTGGAATAAAGATCAAGGTGAAGCGCTACCAATTCAAAGGTGGACAATTCAGAATCATCTCATTAATATTTTAATTAGTGGCATGGTAACTCTACTACTGGGATATATTATGTCAACATATACATCACAAAAGAGTCCATATCTCGATTCTTTCACCACAATCTTTAGCTTAGCTGCAACTTTCATGGTAACTCAAAGGGTACTCGGGAATTGGATTTATTGGATTGTTATTGACGCAGGACTGGCTGTATTATACTCGTCAAGGGAGTTATACCTAACAGGAGTTCAATATGCACTATTTGCGATAATTGCTGGATTTGCATTTTATTCTTGGAGTAAATATTACAGAAATCAAGAAAGACACATACTGTCATGATAAAAATAGCACTAACTGGCCCTGAAAGTACAGGGAAAACAACATTAGCCAAAAGTCTAGCCAAATTATTTCAGGTCGAATGGTATCCAGAATACGCCAGGGAATATCTACAAGAAAGGAAAGGTAAATACGACGAGTCGGATTTGTTGAAAATTGCTTTAGGCCAAGAAAAAATAAGATCCAATATATCAACACATGATCAAATTCAAATTTTTGATACAGAAAACACTGTAATCAAGGTCTGGTCCTCTTTTAAATATGGACGAATTTCAGAAAAGATTATAGAGCTTCAAAATTCACAGCGGTTTAATCATTATTTTCTATGCAGCCCTGATGATATTGAATGGGAGGATGATCCGTTGAGAGAGCACCCTCAGCAGCGTAAAGAATTATTTGCTATATATTTAAAAGAGTTAGAAAACCTAAAAGTTTCCTTTACAATTCTCAAAGGTAGCGCCGAATCTCGTCTTGAACAGGCAGCAGAAATCATAGAGGAATTAAATATTTCTTCAAATGGGTTTTGTGTATGATTTTTCGATAATCAATTAGTGTAACATTTTATACACTTCCGCAATGTTCAATCACTCAAATCGTCGTCTTTTTAGGTTGTAACTTAAGAAAGCATTAAATTTGTAGTATGAAAAAGCTATTTCAATATGCAATTATTATTTTAATATTGCTCTCGTTCTTTTCACCAGAGGTGTCAGCGCAGTGTTCGCAATGTAAATTATTGGCTGAGCAAAGTGGCAATGGAATAGACGCAGAATTACTTGGAGATGACGGTGGAAACAACATCAATTCTGCCATTTTATATATCATGGCTGTGCCGTATATAATTCTTTCTATTCTTTTCAGAAAACAAATCAAACGCCTATTTCGAAAAACGTTTTCGAAATCGTAAGTAGTTTTCTCACTTACAACAATTCGTTCGCAAGATTTGCGAGTTCAGATCGCTCTCCTTTTTCAAGTTTGATATGTGCGAATAAGTTTTGCCCTTTTGCTTTATCAATTAAGTAAGCAAGTCCATTTGAATTCTCATCGAGGTAAGGAGTATCAATTTGATTGATGTCACCAGTGAAAATAATTTTTGTGTTCTCTCCTGCTCTAGTAATGATGGTCTTTACTTCATGTGGTGTTAAGTTCTGGGCTTCATCAACAATGAATATAACATCTGACAAACTTCTTCCCCTTATAAATGCCAACGGTGTTATCATGATTTTTCCATCCTCCTGCATTGCAGTAAGCTCCTTGTATTTGCGTTCATTTTCACTAAAGTGATTCTTAATAAACTTCAGGTTGTCCCATAACGGCTCCATATAAGGAGATATCTTATCATTTGCATCTCCCGGAAGGAAGCCGATATCTCTATTCGACAAAGGGACTAAAGGACGAGCTAATATGATTTGATGGTACTTCTTGTGTTGCTCTAAAGCTGCAGCTAAGGCAAGTAATGTTTTTCCCGTTCCGGCCACTCCTTGCAAAACTACCAGTTTAATATCATTATTCATTAATGCATTTACAGCGAATGCTTGCTCAGCGTTCTTAGGCTTTATACCTGTTATGTATTTTTTCTCTACGCGCTCAATTTCATCTAAAAGCGGATTGTAGTAAGCCAAGGAAGAGGATCTTCCATTTCTAAGAACGTAATAACCGTTTGGTATTTTATGATTTCCCAGTACACCGTCTTCTGCTATTCTCCCCTTATTAAATAATTGTCTGATTACCTCAGAGTCTACATTCTCAACAACTTTTAAGCTAGATGAATCAAGAGTGGTTTGATCGACTTTGCCCGTTTCGTAATCCTCTGCTGAAATGCCTAAAGCCTTAGCTTTTATTCTAAGGTTTATATCTTTCGTTACCAAAATGACTGGGGAAGTTTTATACTTTTCTTGAAGGTAAAGGGCGGCATTAATGATCTTATGGTCATTTTTCCCTTGTGCATAGACATCCTCAGCATTAACACCAATAGGCTTTCCTGATAAGACGATATGAAACTTTCCCATATCCTTACCTAAGGAAATCCAATCTTTCAAAGCTTTCCCGCCAGACAACTTATCTATGAATCGAATAACAGCTCGAGCCGTGAAATTTTTAGTATCGTTGCCTACTTTAAAATTATCGAGTTCCTCTAAGACGGTAATAGGTATAGCAACATCGTTTTTTTCAAAGTTTGTTATACTCTGATGATCATGTAATAAAACTGAAGTGTCGAGAACAAAAATCTTTTTCTTTTTAGCCATATTTGATTTGCTTTGGCTTTAAGTTAGTAAGATTCTTTGCTGTTCTTGAAAGCAAAAAAAACAGTTATTAACAATTAAATAGTAATTAGGAGAAATAGAAAGGCTCTGATTTTAAATATAATACTGGGTTAACTCCTTCATAATACCAACTTCAGTATGGCAGGACTAAAACTCTAATTTTTTATAACTTTTATAACCTTTTCGATTTGGATTGATGATAAACGTAAACTATACACACCGCTCTCTAAATGACCAATATTAATCTCAACTGAGCTCTTGGAAGTACAAGAAAAAGTAATTCTTTGCTGCTGACCTCTACTGTCGTACATTTCAATTTTTGTATTTACTAAATTTTCAGAAGAACTCAAATACAATTTATCCATAGCAGGGTTAGGATATGATTTGAGAACGTCTGTCTCACTGCAATTCGCCGTAAATGTATTTAACATTTCTGTTGTTCCATCAAAATCAGTTTGGGACAGTCTGTAATACCTGAAGTGATTTGGTAAGTCTATTTCATAAGCCTTCTCTTCGTTAGAGTTACCCGCTCCCTTTACAGTTGAAATTTCTCTCCATATCTTTCCATCTACAGAGGACTCGATTGTGAAGTAATCGTTATTTTGTTCGGAAGATGTTTTCCAATTGATCACTAAAGCGCTATTATCACAAATCAAATTTGAAGAAGCAAGTTTTACTGGTAGCGGGAAAGCACATATATCGCCAGCGTTCGTAAATTGTAAAGCGAGATTAAACTGCCTATTTGAACTAGTTCCTGTTGCTCCTAACCATGATCCTCCCCATCCAACTTTTCCAGGGAAAACACCAGCTGCGGTAGCATTCGTGCGGTCAAACCAAGGTTCTTCCATCGTATTATCACTATTACCTCTATTTTCAAATAATACCTCCAGTTGATCGGATCCATTGTAAACAAAGCTTGGAGCAACATTAAAATTAAAAGTATACATTCCAGCACCATTAAAAGTCATATTTCCGGAATATACCTGAGTAAAACCAGATGTCCCAGGATATCCTGGGTCACTTGCAAAATTATTTACGGAAGTATGCCGAACATAAACACGTATATCGTTATATGTATAATTTCCCCAAGAATAATCGTTATCGATTCGAAAAGAAACACTCGTCATCGTTTGTGCTCCTCCTATTTGACTGGGATTATATAACCCAGAAGACCAACCGTAATCATCGTAATCTGTTGTAAACGGAAACTCCGGAGTATTTAGTGGACAGATTTGCCCAAAAGAAAAAGAATAAGCAATAAACGTAATCATCAAAAAAACTAATTTTCTGATCTTTCTCAGTAGTAGGTAGTGCAGTGTCATAATAAGTAATATATAAGACAAATATATTGAACTTAAGATGCTTATATAAACCGTTTATCACAATTGGAAAAATTGAGGGGCTTCCCCTCACATAGATTTCAAAGCAACTAACTTTGATTTGATTAACTCTAATTTTGTAATGACAATATGATTTTCTGAATCAGAATTGGTAGACATACCTGATTTACTCTTAAGCGCTTTCTTGGCACCTTCTAATGTATGACCTTCCTCTTTCACTAAAACGTATATCTTTTGTAACTCTAGAACGTCTTTCGGTGAAAATAAGCGATTACCTTTTTTATTCTTTTTAGGCTTTACAGAAGGAAATTCCTTCTCCCAAAAACGGATTAGAGAAGTGTTAACCTGGAACATTTTCGCAACCTCTCCTATTGAGTAGTAGAGTTTTGTCAATTCTGACTCTTGAATCATAATTTTTGAAATAACCGTTTGTTAAATATACGAATAAACTATCAACTTCAGTTGGACCATTTGCCCGTCAAATTGTAATTTCAAATTGAAAACATATGTCAAAATAGAACCTAGTAAAAAGATAATTACCTTGTTTTCGGTCTCTTTCATAGGTAGACTTTCAAAATGAAAATAACGTAAGAACGAATCAATCAGGTTCACAAACTAAATGACCTTCTGATTTCTAATCCATAGAATTAAGCGCATTGCGAGACGCTTCAATGATCTTTTCGTATTGCTCTGGAGATAAATCAGAATGAAAAAAGTTGATCGGATTTACTTTATGTCCGTCTTTTTCAACTTCATAATGAAGGTGAGGACCTGTAGATTTACCGGTGCTTCCTACAAATCCAATCAAGTCACCTCGTTTAACAGTATCTCCCTTATTGACAACGAAAGAGCTCAAATGAGCATATCGCGTTTTATATCCAAATCCATGGTTTATGACAATCTCTTTTCCATATCCCCAACTATTGACCTCAAGCTCTTCTACGACACCATCCCCCGTTGAATACACATCTGTACCGACATCGGCAGTAAAATCTAGACCCCAGTGCATCTTACGCGTACCATATACTGGATCTATTCTCCATCCGTATCCGGAGACCATTCTTTTCAATTCTTTATTGTTTACTGGTTGAATTGCCGGAAGGGAAGCTAACCTCCTTTCTCTCTTCTGAGCTGCAGATATTAACTCCTTAAAAGATATACTTTGAGCATGAAGCTTTCGTTCAACCTCATCTAATTTCATTGCAGTTTGCTTCAATAAGTCTCCGTTCGACATTGACTCATAGTGCTTATAAGCATCGCTGCCTCCGACACCCATCATGCGTAATTCTTCGGGAAACTCACTTGCTCCCAAAGCAGCACGATATAGTTCTTCATCTCGTTTTTTTAATATTTCCGCAACCTGATCTACAAGAACCGCTCGCTCATTTAACTTTTCAACTTCGCTTTTAAGTTCTGTAAGCTCTCTCTTGAGTTTCTGCTCTTTGGGCGATTCTATTCTGTAAGACAGGAAAAAAGCCAATAATATTGTTAGTAGTGCGGTTGGCGCCAAAATAACGAAGCCCCTCAATACCCGCTCACCAACTGAACGTTCTACCTTCTCGTAAGAAAGCGTTTTAGGATTATATCTAAATTTAGACTTTGACATTATTTCGCTAACAAATCATCGCAAAATTAGGCAAATAATCTAACTTTGTATGCTTGTTAACCATTGTTAACAGTCAAGAACATTAATTGAACAAGGGAATAGACATGAAACTTGAGAACATTCGCAATACCTATTTTACGTTTTTTGAGAACAAAGGACACAAACTGATTCCTTCAGCACCAATGGTGGTTAAGAACGATCCAACGTTGATGTTTACCAATGCCGGGATGAATCAATTTAAAGATTATTTCCTTGGGAATGAAGTAGCAAAAAACAAAAGAGTTGTGGATTCTCAAAAATGTTTGCGTGTTTCTGGAAAACACAATGACCTTGAGGAAGTTGGAGTAGATACATATCATCACACAATGTTCGAAATGCTCGGTAACTGGTCATTTGGTGATTATTTCAAAAAAGAGGCAATCGAATGGGCTTGGGAATTACTTACAGAAGAATTCGGAATAGATAAAAACTCTCTTTATGTAACAATATTTGAAGGAGATGAGAAAGATGGTGTGTCAAAAGATACTGAGTCTTTTGATATTTGGAAGTCAATGATCAGCGAAGACCGAATCCTAGAAGCCGATAAATCGGATAACTTTTGGGAAATGGGAGACATGGGGCCTTGTGGGCCCTGTTCTGAAATTCACGTGGACATTCGCAGCGCTGAAGAAAAAGCGAAGGTTGATGGAAAGTTATTAGTAAACAAAGATCATCCACAAGTAATTGAAGTTTGGAACTTAGTTTTCATACAGTTCAATAGAAAAGCGAATGGAGATCTTGAAAAATTGCCGCAAACACATGTCGATACAGGTATGGGGTTAGAACGTTTAGCCATGGTTTTGCAAGGCAAACAGTCTAACTATGATACCGATCTATTTCAAAAACTGATTCAATTTGTTGCTAAGATTGCCAACGTTGAATATGGTAAAGAAGAAACAACAGATATTGCATTACGGGTTATCACGGATCACATTAGAGCAATCGCTTTTTCAATTGCGGATGGTCAATTGCCTTCAAATAATGGTGCTGGCTATGTAATCAGAAGAATACTTAGACGTGCTGTGAGATATGGTTATCAAGTTTTGAATCTGAATGAACCGTTTCTAGCTCCGCTTAGTCAAGAATTGATCAAAGCGATGGGAGGAGCATTTCCAGAACTTCAAGGTCAAGCTTCTTTAATAGAAAATGTGATCAAAGAAGAAGAGTTAAGCTTCTTTAAAACATTGGAGCAGGGAATCAAGCGGATTGATGCAATAATCGAAAAGGAAAAGCAGAAAGGGAATTCAGTCATTCCTGGAGACCAAGCTTTTGAACTTTATGATACTTTTGGATTTCCTTTCGACCTAACAGCACTCATTGCACGCGAAGCTAAAATGGATGTTGATGAAAAAGGGTTTACTGTAGCGCTTCAACAGCAAAAAGATAGATCTCGCGCCGCTACAACACTGCAAACTGACGATTGGACAGTACTAAAAGAGGACGATAAAGAAGAGTTTATTGGATACGATGAATTAGAAACGGAAGTATATATTACGCGATACAGAAAAGTTGAAGCAAAGAAGAAAACATTTTACCAGCTTGTTTTTAATTTGACACCCTTCTATCCTGAAGGAGGAGGACAAGTTGGAGATAAAGGTGTAATTAAAAATGATGATGAAAGCGTTTCAATCTTTGATACGAAAAAGGAGAATAATCTGATAATTCATCTGGCAAAAGAATTACCAAAAAACCCTTCTGCCAAATTCACAGCTCACGTAAGTCAAGAAAAGAGAAAGCTTGTAACGGCAAATCATTCTGCTACTCACCTACTCCACCATGCGCTTAGAGAGGTTTTAGGTGATCATGTTGCACAAAAAGGATCTTTGGTAAACTCCGATTACTTGAGGTTTGACTTTTCTCATTTCTCAAAAGTTACGGATGAAGAGTTAACGAAAATTGAAAACCTTGTTAATGCTCAAATACAAGCTAATATTAGTTTAAAAGAGCACAGAAACACGCCAATAACTAAAGCTGAAGAGATGGGGGCTCTAATGCTCTTTGGAGAAAAATATGGAGATGTTGTTCGTGTAATAGAGTTTGGAGAATCAATGGAGCTTTGCGGAGGAACTCATGTTCAATCGACTTCGGAAATCGGTCGTTTCTTGATTCAATCTGAGGCTTCAGTTGCCTCTGGAATTAGGAGGATAGAGGCTATATCTAACAAGACTGCGGATAAGTTTATTAACGATGAACTCGAAACACTTCAGTCAGTTCGTGAACTATTCAAGCAATCCAAGGATGTTTATAAATCAATCGAAGATTTAAAACAAGAAAACCAGAAACTTTCTAAGGAGCTTGATAAAATGAAACTAGCTCAAGCCAAAACGATAAAACACGATTTAAAAGACAGAATAGAAGGAAAAAAAGGAGCTCATTTTTTAGAGGCGCTCGTTCCTCTAGATGCTGGCACTATTAAGGATATATTATTCCAATTAAAAGGGGAGGTAGATGATCTTTTTGCAGTAATAGGAGGAGAAGCAGATGGAAAGGCTACGCTGAGCATTATGATCTCAGAAAGTCTAGTTGGCAAAACAGATCTTCATGCAGGAAATCTGGTACGTGCATCAGCTAAGCATATTAAAGGTGGAGGCGGTGGACAGCCATTCTTTGCTACTGCTGGAGGAAAGGACCCTCAAGGATTAAAAGCCGCTTTAGAAGAAGTTAAACAAGCATTTTTAGATGCCTAAAAAGGTACTTATAATCACTTATTACTGGCCTCCTAGTGGTGGAAGTGGTGTTCAGCGGTGGCTAAAGTTTGTAAAGTACTTTCGGGAAAATGGTTGGGAGCCTGTTATTTTCAAACCAATAAAAGCGGAATACCCTGAATTAGATCACTCTCTTGAAAAAGACATTCCTAACGGTATTGAAGTGATTGAATCATCTATTTGGGAACCTTACCAGTTATATAAACAATTTACTGGTAGAGATAAAAAGCAAAAAGTTCAGGCGGGATTTATTAATGAAGATAAAGAGCCTGGGAAAATGGAAAAATTAGCAATTTGGCTTCGTGGTAATATTTTCATACCTGATGCTAGAAGGTTCTGGATAAAGCCTGGCGTTAAAAAATTGAATGGTTGGCTACAAGAGAACTCAATTGACGCAATGGTTTCAACGGGTCCACCCCATACAGCACATATAATAGCCATGAAGGTGGCGGCTAAGAACAATATTCCTTGGCTGGCAGATTTTCGTGATCCCTGGACTCAGATTGACTTTTACGATAAACTAATGTTATCTAAAAAGGCAGACCAAAAGCATAAAACGCTGGAGAAGGCAGTTCTTAGTCAAGCGGATACAGTAGTGACGGTGAGTCCTCATTGTGCTATAGGTTTGAATGAAATTACAGACAAGAAGATTGAAGTTATCACGAACGGATTTGACGAGGATGACTTTACGAATACGCCAGGGTTTGATCACTCAAATTTTTCAATTACCCACTTGGGGTCAATGAATCCTGACCGAAATCCAAAAACACTTTGGGATACCCTTTCGAAGTTGTGCAGTGAAGATAATTCATTTCGAAAACATCTTAAAATAAAACTAATCGGTAAAACAGATATATCCGTTTTCAAGTATCTTGAAAAGAAAGGATTGTCTGAACATGTCATCAACCTTAAGTACCTTCCACATGATGAAGCTATCCAAGAGGCTGCGAATTCAGCTATATTGCTTCTCGCACTAAATGATACTCCAAATGTACTTAGCCTAGCTCCAGGAAAACTATACGAATACCTTGCACTTAAAAGACCTATACTTTGTACAGGTGCGGTAGATGGAGATGCTGCAGTAATTAT
>CBFHJL010000057.1:0-18673 GCA_965656195.1 Brumimicrobium sp.
ATAAAAGAGGTAGTTCAAATATTCTCCGTTAGACGAATCACCGGGCTTCGTTAAAATCATCGCCAATATTATTGTCAATAAAGTCAATAGAATAGCTATCGTAAAAGGACTAGGAAGAATCCTTCTAAAAAGAGTGATGAATTTTTCAGATTTGGATTTCATATTTTGCTGCAAATATTTAATGACTAAGTTAATAGAAATTAGAAATCTCCTTTTGAGGTATTATTATCTGATTTTATCGTTTTGAATAGATTGATAACCATCTTTTAAAAGTCCATTTTGGCTTTTCAGAAACTTAAACGCATGATTCACACATTCATCTTCATCAAATCGTAAACTGAAATTTAACTTTATGATGAATACTACAAAATAATAATTCATGAAAAATATAAAGAAATTTGAAAGCAAAGCAGTTGTAAATCAGGAATCTGTAAAAGGAGGTAGCGTTTACGATGATAACACTCATCGTGCAAAACCAAAAGAGAGAACACTTGGTTTGTGCTGTATTAGCGATTAAGAGTTATTCAAACGAAATAAATATTTACGCTCATTTCACTGAGCCCATTTAATGCGCAAGTTTCCGGTAATAGGAACTTGCGCATTTTTGTGAAGTTTGAATTTTGTGTAAACGGTTTATAAAGTCCAATAACGAACTTTTACAAGGGTAATGATTGAATATCAAGGGATTTTGCCTTCTATGTTTTATCTTTAGCAATTCAACTTGTAAATTCAGCAATTCATCGATTAACTTGTTTTAAGATTTAACTACCTATGTTAAAAAATAAGAAAATGAAAATTGTCGTAATAGATGATGAGGCAAAGGCGAGGTCTCTGCTTAAGAATGTTATCAGTAGATTAGGTGATGACCATTATGAAGTTTTTGAAGCGGAGGACCTTAAATCAGGTGTAGCTGTTATCAAAAGAGAGAAGCCAAAACTGGTCTTTCTAGATATTGAAATGCCAAATGAACAAGGTACAGAGATATTAAATTATTTCGAATCAGAAAAGGTGGATTTTGAGATTGTTTTTTCTACGGCGTATAGTGACTATGCACTAAGAGCATTTGAAATGAATGCTATTGATTACATTTTAAAGCCTATTCGTCCTAAAAAAGTTCTGGAAGTTATCGAAAGGGTAAGAGAATCTTCTAATCAAAGTGATATTCAAGAGAAATTAAATGAATTAAAGGATTCGCTTACAAAGAATAATTTTGAGAAAATTGGGGTTCCAATACAGGATGGTATTCGTTTCATTCAACTCTCTAATATTGTTCATTTAGAGGCGGATGGAATGTACACTAAAATCCATTTAGCTGACGAGTCAAGTATGATGATTTCTAAACCGTTGAAATTTTTTAATCAATTAGTTGGGAATGGAAAAACGTTTTACAAGCCCCACCGATCTCATATTTTTAATATTAAATTCCTAAAGCAATATGTAAAAAGGGATGGAAATTATGCTTTACTAGAAAATGATCAGATTGTTCCTATATCCAAAGATAAACGAGAAGAATTTGTTACATTAATTTCAGCTATTTAAGTATTGAAGTATCTCTTGATCATACTGCTATTTGTTTGCTTTCGCTCTTTTGGGCAAGACATTAATCATTTTAGTTTTAATGATCTTTACGATTTCGAAGTTAATACCATATTTGATATCAGTCAAAGTCAAGATGATGTAATGTGGTTTGGTACTTCAGAAGGCCTATTTTCTTTTGATGGAGTAGAGTTTAAGCAATTCGTCAATAGTAATTTTGCGATTGCATATACAAATCTAAAATTCGATGAAAAGGGTAGGGTTTGGTGTTCAAATTTCGGGGGACAGCTTTTTTATGTTGATAATGATAGCCTCAAACTAGCCGTTAACTGGCGTAATAAAGGCAATTTCATTACAGATTATGATATAAGCAGTATACCAGAGGTTTTGATTATCGGATCCAATAAAGGTGAGATCATCAAGTATAATATTCATCAACCTGATATTTCGGAAAACGTATACAAGGAAAATGGTGTTAAACTCTTTTCAATGAGAGTCCAAGATGAGATTCTATTCGCTGTCTTTCGAAAAAACAAAGAGCAAGTAGGTCTCGGTGAAATTTCTATTTACGATCCAGGGTCGTTACCTTCCAATAAGAATTTGCGAGTTAAACACGAGCTTTTTGTCCCATATGGAAAATGGAGTTTATTCGGCGACCAAGATAATCTATTCATATACATGTTCAATGATCAAGGTAGGATCGTTTCACTTTCAGATGATGGAGTGAAAGATGTTATTAAAGAGAATAATCTAACCACATATAGCTTTAATAACGTTGACTATGTGAAAGAGAAGATCTGGTTACTCTCTAAAAAAGGCCTATCCGTCTTTGATAAGCAAGGAAAGCCTTTTGTTACAGATGCGATGTATGGGACAAGTACATCGTCTCTTTTTGAGGATCGAGAAGGAAATATTTGGGTGGGATCTTTAAATCGTGGAGTTTTCATAATACCGAATATATCTTTTATCTCTAACAAGATTAGCGATAACTCTGTTGCGCACAGTACGGTAGATGACTTGGGGAATGTTTTTATTCTAGATGATCAAGGAAGTCTTTTCTATTCATCGTCACCCTACAAGTCATCAAAACAATTAGCCAAAGAAAAATTTGAACCAGCGCCATTGTTCTATGATGAAAAATCGAATCGTTTATATATTGGAAACCTCGAAACGTACTATGATTGTGAATCTCACACAATCAAGAAAAGCTCAAATGGATTGAATGTTTTAAGCCGATTTAAGTCTTCAGAAAACATTGGTAATGGTTTTTATATCAATACAAGTTATTCCAATGCCGTTCTCCATAATAGGGGGAGTCAAGAATCACCTTCTTTTATTTTTAATGAGAATCAAGGTGGTATTATACGTTCCTACAGAAGTCATCATTTAGGTTTGCCCTTTGATAAGTCTGGAGCATATATTGATTATATCGATGGACTGTTCTATTACAATAAGGAAGATGACCCGATACGAATTCAGTGGCAAAACAAGGAGATTCAATCATCAGAAATTCAAAGTGATCCTTTCAATAAGTCTACCGTATGGATTTCTACCAAATCACAAGAATTACTTAAAATAAGAGATGGTGAAATATTGGAATGTATTGAGCTTCCAGCTTTAGTACATAAAATTGCAATTCATAAGGATTACATTTTTTTAGGTAGTCAGAAGGGTATTTTTCGATACGATAAACGAAGCAAAACATTCGACCACATTGACGAGACTGATGGGTGGATTCAAGGTCGAATAACTTCTTTACACGTGAACGAAGAAGAGTGTATTGTGGTTGGAAGCTACCATATTCAAAAAATTCCTGTAGATTATTCTACTGTCAATGAAGTTGTCCCCAATATTTATATTTCAGCGGTGAGTGTTGAAGATAGCACGTACACCTTAAGTGAGAGCTATGAATTTCCTCCAGGTAGTAATTTTATAACATTCAAGTTTAGAGGTCTGAGTGTTAGAAGTCAGAAGAAAATGACATATCAATATAGATTGGTAAATCAATCAGAGGAATGGATAACTACCACTTCAGATAATCCTGAGGCACGTTTCTTGAATTTAGTTGCAGGTGAGTATGATTTTGAAGTTAAGTTATGTAATGAAAGTAAAGTTTGTTCTGAAGTAAAAAAGGTCCATTTTTCTATACAATTGCCTTACTATAAAAAGTGGTGGTTCGTTGCAGTCATAGTAATGATAGTTGTTGCTTTTGTTTTCTTTCTGGTTCGTTATTGGTATAAAAATAAAGCAGACCAACAACATCTTCAGTCAGAGCAACAACGATTGAAGAAAGAAATCTATAAATCTAAAATAGCGGCAATTCGATCTCAAATGAATCCGCACTTTATGTTTAATGCATTGAACACCATTCAGGAGTTTATCCTAACAAATCAACAAGAGGTAGCAAGTGAATATCTAGCAGACTTTGCAGACTTAATGAGGATGTACCTCAATCAGAGTAATGAAGATAACGTTAGTTTAACTGAAGAAGAAGAAACTTTGCGGCTTTACCTTAGGCTTGAAAATCTAAGATTTAACGATGATTTAGAGTATTCAATAAAAATCGATTCAACTCTTAATAAAGACGGTACGTTTATTCCTGTAATGCTCTTACAGCCTTATATCGAAAACAGTATTAAACATGGTCTTCTGCATAAAAAAGGAAAGAAAAAATTAAGTATTGAATTCATTAAAACAGCGGATGGTCAGCTCAAATGCACAATCACCGATAATGGGGTAGGAAGAAAAGCATCGGGAAAAATAAACGCTTCTAAATCGATTGGTCATAAGTCCTTTGCAACTGGAGCAAATGATCATCGTGTTTATTTGATCAATCAAAATCGCGATAAACGAATCAAGGTTGAAATCATTGACCTTTATGAAGAAGGAACTGCCTGCGGAACAAGAGTTGAAATATTCGTGAAATGATGAAGGTGAATTCCATCTTGGAAATAATGAGGAAGAATACATTATTACTTGTATCAATTGGTTTTTTCTTGTTAATGGGGCTTGCTTGTACAAAAGAAGAGCCTGGACCTATTGTTGATTATCAGCGGGTAACTATAAAGCAGGAGTTTTCTAACGACTGGTCCCGATGGACGTATAATGGGGGCGAAATATCAGGAAGCATAAGAACTGAGTTCTCAAATTCTTGGAATCGCTGGTTGTATAATGGCCAAAGTCAGAATGGACAGATTCGAACCGAATTCAGTGAAAGCTGGGATCGTTGGAATTACTATTCAAGTGAAGGACTTATTTCAATAAGAACTGAATTCAGCGAGAGTTGGAATCGTTGGGAAATTGAAGGCCCTGCATTGGATGAGACAATTTTTATCCGCACTCAGATTTCAAACGACAATACGAGATGGGTTATTTCCACCCCTTCCTCGATTAACATAGCAGAATTAAAAACTGAATTTTCAAATGATTATCGCAGATGGGAACTAAGATATAATCCAGAGCAAGTTCAATTGGAAGAACTGGAAATAATTCCTATGCTATTTATTGCTGTTTTTACGGCTTCAGTTTATGAGCAGCAGGTGTTTTAGTGTCTTTTTTAACTAAAAAAAGTCGCTTCCATCTAGGAAGCAACTTTTTATTTGACAAATTTGGTAGGTCTACCTGAGTACAACTTCTTTTCCGCACTGTCCAGCCGAAACTGCTATACCTCTCTTATCGGAAGTACAATTATTTCCTTTTTTAACTCCCCAGTAAACAGGCTCGTCACAATCAAATGATTCTTTTGAAGTGAATGAAGTTGACGATCCTCCCTGAACTAAGCATACGCTTCTTCCTGTTTCATTAATGATTGTAACTTCATCACTTCCTCCAGATGAATTATTACCATTTTCAGCCTTTCTTCTTTCTGCTCGTATTTTTGCTTCTCTGGCTAATCGAGCATTCATTTCATCGATTTTCTTCTGTCTAATCTCCTTTATTTTTTGAATGTTTTTCTTCTCTTCTGCCGTTAAAGAAGCTGTCGCCTTTTTTTGGATTGGCTTCATAGCTTTGAGGTATTCCGCGATTTTACTATTATGATCAATGTCAGCTATGGCTTTAGATGTACTAAGTATAAAACCTGTCTTCTTTTGATACTTAAGTCTTTTCATAAAAGCCACATTATCATCTTTGGTATCCACTATTTCTTTAGGTACATAGATGTATTTTATTTTGAACTTCCCTGCTAGTAAGTCTTCCATTTTGGTTTCTTCGAATTCATAAATCAGACCATCTAGAATTAGCATACCTTTTCCATTTGCTGGTCTATATTGAAAAGAAGGTTTTGTGTAGTGATCACTTTTTGGGTCGCTAGGATTTCCTTTAATATTTTTGACCTCCATTAAGTCACGATCCATGTAGAAAAAACTTAACTCTCCTATTACATTATTCCGATGACTGATTAAATAAGGGTTTTCTATCTTATCTCCTGAATATCCTTCTTCACTGTTAGCTATATCATAGAATTGATAATATTCCTTTCCGTGCGTAGTTTCACTTAGGGCTGTCTTTTGATCTACTTGAGCGTTTCCTTGCATTGCAAATAAGCTTGCGAACAAAGTAATTGCTAATAATTTCTTTTTCATTCTTGTGATTTTTGTGTTTTATAAGTTTCAAATAACAGTCTTCTGAGTATTATTATACCTCCTAAGTTTCTGAAATGCGTTTTTCAGCTTCTAAATCTTAGTTATAGTAAAATTGAATGTGGAATCGAGCTGATTTGATATTTTCGGAATGGATTAGAAGTCAAGACTTTCATTTTAAAAGTTAGCGATTTGAATAGTTTGAAATGTTACCTAACTTCAACGTTCTAAATTAAAATGAACTAATATGACCTTACTATTATCCATATTATTAATGTTTTGCCTTCAGACTAACGAAAGTACCACCTATCGCTCCGACCAGTTCCGCCCTGGAGTAATTAGTGAGTATATTCAAGTTGAATTCTCGGAAAAACGAGATAGTATCTTGTCAGTCAGCTATTGGTCAACTTACCGTTCAGGAAATGAAACTGAGCAAACAGCAGTTGAAAATCTGGAACTGAAGAATACACTTGGCTTTACAGGTGAAGAACATGGTTTAAAAGGAGAATTGAAATTCAATAGTGATGAGAATTGGCTTCCGTTTAGAATTGTGGAAGGAGTTTTTGAGATTGAGCATAGCAACGATAGCTATCAAATCTTCGAACCTGAAGAGTAATGCTTAATTCGTAAAATAGTAGTCAATGCGTTAATAGAAAAGTAAGTTTTTTCATAATAGCGCTTGAGCTGTGATTTAAAGACCTTCCATGCAGGAGGGTCTTTTTTGTTTCAGAAGCTGATATCGAGGCTTCAGCAATTGGTTTATTCGAAATAGAAATACACTCTTTTAATTTGTATTTAAATCAATAAAAGAATACTATGAAAAAATATTACACAAAAAAATGGAGTATCAGTTTAGTTTTATGCAGTTTGATAGCCACCTTCAATTTACGAGCACAAACAATTGATTACCAATGGGGGTTTGGTACAGGACAATCTGGTGCCTTTTCAGAAGCAGCCGAGGGAATTTGTTTCGATGTGGATGGGAATATGTACGTCTCGGGAACTTTTAGTGGAGCCGTTGACTTTGATCCTTCATCAAATACAAATGTGTTATTTGGTATAGATGGTGGTGGAGTTCAACAGGATAACACCTTTATTTTAAAATTCAATAGTGATTCGACATTGATATGGGCCAAACAATTTGAAAATGGATTTAATCTGAATTCTTCCATTACTTATGATGGCGATCAAGGTCTTTATATATCAGGTATGGCAGATCCTGTTGTTGATTTTGATCCAGGTGTAGGTGTAGAGACAGCTTTGCCAACTAATTATGGGTTTTATGTGTGTAAGCTCGATACGGCTGGAGACTTTCAATGGGTTCGAAGAGGAAAAAATAGTGCAGGAGCAAATGGTACTAGAGCCAATTATTTAGCTTACGACAATTTGAATAATTCTATTGTTGCAAGTGGTTATTTTGTTGGTAATTCTTTAGAGATTGCTGATGAAACTGGAAGCATTTCTGGAGGGGTAACTTTGCCAATCACAAATTCACGCCATATGTTTACCGTTAGTTACTCAGAAACAGGAGATCTTCAATGGGCTAATTCATTGGCTGCAACAAGCAACTCTAGGCTATTTGATATGAATGTGGATAATCAAGGAAACGTTCTTTTAGGAGGTCGATTTAATGGTGCGTTAGATATGAACCCAGGAGCTGGGAGTGAAATTGAAAATTCAGTAGGAAATGTAGATGGCTTTCTATTAAAGCTGGATAATCAAGGTGATTGGGTAGGTCATATCATAGCAGAGGGTACAGCAAATACTGAAGTACACGAAATAGCAGTGGATGAAAATGATAGTATTGTTATTTCTATTTCATATACAGGTGATATAACACTGGGCACGGGATGGGGATTAGGCAGTCCTCAAAACGAAACAACTGTTGGACTCCATGATGTTATGTTGGTTAAAATGAATAATAATTTTATTGCGTCTTGGTATAAGAAGTTAGGTGGTGCTAATGCTACTGGATCAGATTTTATTTATGATATTGAGCTTAGTCAAGACAATATAGTTGTTGGTATGATTTCAAATTCTCCTCAAATAGATTTTGATCCTGGCTCAGGATCATTAGAACTAGCAGGGAACGGTGACTATGACGTGTATGTATCTGTATATTCAGCACAAGGAGAACTGTATGATGCTGTTGGATTTGGTGGTGCAGGCCGTGATTTTCTTTCAAATATGGCAGTGAATGGCAATGGTAACATCGCAACATGCGGATACTTTGAGTCCTTCACTATCGATCTTGACCCTACTGCTGGCGAAGATAGCTACGGCAACCAAGGCGGTGGTGGAAGTGGAAACCGCGATATCTTTTTCAATCAAATGAGTGCTTGTTTTGCAACCGTTGATAATACTACCTCTGACGATGGAACTACAATAACCGCCAATGAAGATGCAGTTGGTGCGATCTATCAATGGATAGATTGTAGCGATGATAGCGAAATAAACGGTGAGACAATCGTTTCATTCACACCTACAGTTTCTGGTGATTATGCTTGTATTATTGCGAATGGATGTGCAGTAGATACTTCAGATTGTGTGAGTATAATAGTCGCAACAACGTCTCTTAACGAATTTTCAATAGAGAATGTATCAATGTATCCGAATCCTTCAGCTGATAAAGTACGTATTCAAGGTTTGGAAAAGATTGATAAAGTTGAAATTACATCTGTTACAGGAAGAGCAATGAATATTTTACTTCAATCAGAGAAAGAAATTAATATCCTCGATTACCCTTCTGGAATTTACTTTGTAAAGATCTACTCTGAAGGCAAAATTATAAATAAGAAGCTCATCAAAAAGTAAGTTTTTTCATAATAGCACTTGAGCTTTGATTTAAAGACCTTCCTCCGGGAGGGTCTTTTTGTTAAAACAATATTTCTAATTTCTTTTTTGAACGGCCCTCAATGAAATATTTGCTTTGCCCGAAAAAAGATTATAATTCAAGAGTAACTTTTGTTAAATTTGCCTAAATAATTGATTGTTAATATCAGTAATATATTAAGAATCATCAGAAACATGCTTTAAATGAAAGCTCGAATAATTAGCCTAATTCTAGTCATTTTTACTCTGTCAATACAGTGTTTAAAGGCTCAGCAGGACACGGTGTTCTGGTTTGCTGCGCCTGAAGTTTCAGCCTCGGAAGGAGACAGTCCTATCTTTTTACGATTTATGACTTATGATAGTCCTTCAGATATCACTATTTCTTTGCCTGCGAACGGCGGATTTACACCAATAAACTTGAATATTCCTGCCAACTCTGTTGATAGTGTGAACCTCACACCATTTCTTGCGCAGATTGAAAGTCCAATTGGAGATGTTGTTTCAAATAATGGAATACGTATCTTGGCTACAGAAAATATTAGTGCTTTTTATGAGTTAAGAAGTCCAAATAATAAAGAAATCTTCGTCCTTAAAGGAACAAAGTCTACTGGGACAAACTTTTATACTCCTTTCCAAGAGACCTCGGACAATGCAATTACCACACCTGCATCTTTTTCATCAATTGACATAGTTGCTACGGAGGATAATACTACCGTTTTGATAACCCCAAGAACATCAGTAATTGGACATGCTTTAAATGTAACTTATTCTGTTGTTTTAGATGAAGGAGAGACGTATAGTGCTCGGGATATGAATGTGACTGCAGCCTCAAGTCTTTCAGGTTCAATTGTTGCTGCTGATAAACCAATAGCTGTGACAGTTTTTAGTGGAGCACTTTCGAATGCCGGCTGCACAAGTACTGTTGGAGACCAAATTACACCGGAGGATTTTACGGGGAGACAATTTATCGTTCAGGCAGGTACAGGTGGAAATGATCGGATGCTGATATTGGCTACACAGAATGGAACGAACGTAACAATTGAGAATTCTGGAACGTCAAATGTAGTTTTGAGTTGGGGTGAAACTGTAGAGATACCAACTTCTGATGCTATAAACTATATATCGGCAAATAAACCTGTTTATATCTGGCACACTACAGGTTATGGTTGCGAATTAAGTGGAGCGCAAGTTCCTAGTCTATATTGTGCGGGAAAATACAGCACAGCCTTTACGCGAACTTCAAGTGATTCTATTGGCTTAGTATTGTATACGAGAACAGGGTTTGAAAATCAGTTCGCTATAAATGGAGACCCATTACTTGTTCCTTCAGGATCATTTAATCCAGTACCAGGAACATCAGGTGATTATCAAGCTGCAACTATTTATTACAATACAACAGATATACCTGTTAATTCATACAATGAAGTAACAAATGCAGGAGATATTTTTGGGATGGGTATAATATCTGGTGATGATGGAAATGGCAGTGCATATGGCTTCTTATCGGAATTCAACTCATACCCTTTTATTGATGCAGGTATAAATGATACTGTTTGTGCAAATATCAACTTTCCTCTAAACGGAAATATCGGAGGAGGTGATATAACAGGAGTCTGGAATACGAGTGGATTCGGTACCTTCGACAATCCTACGAATGATCTGAATAATACTTACATACCAAGTGCATTGGACACATTAATATCTCCGATAAGGCTAATCTTGACAACAACTGGAAACTGTACAGTTCTTAAGGATACGCTTTCTTTAGAGGTGGAACCGGCTCCAATCGTTAGTGCTTCTGCAGATCAAACACTTTGTGAAAACAATTCAATAGCAACACTTGCTGGTTCAATTGAAGGAGGGGCGTCTACCGGGTATTGGGCTTCAAACGGAACAGGAACATTTTTACCAGATAGTTCATTCCTGAATGCTGATTACGTGCCCTCATCTTTGGATATTTCTAATGGTAGTGTTCAGCTAGTGCTATATTCAACGAATTCTGGATCTTGTCTTCCAGAAACGGATACAATTGAAATAAATTACACGCAAGGACCAATTATAGATGCCTCTCCCCAAGACACGGTTTTCGTTTGTGAAAACAATTCCCTCGTTAATTTGAACGGTTCTGTTTCCGGGGTTTCAAACACTGGAGAATGGTCTTCTGCTGGAGCAGGGGTGTTTTCTCCCGATAATTTGGATTTAAATGGAACGTACCAACCGAGTTTTTCTGATATCACATCAGGAGGGGTATGGTTGTATTTGGAATCTACTTCTAATCAGAGCTGTATTGCCGCCGTTGATAGTTTTTTTATAGAGTTTACACCCGCTCCAGATGTTGATGCAGGAGCTGGAATATTATCATGTTCAAACGATCCTGCGTTTTCTTTAGATGGAGTTATAACCGGAGCAACCAGTACTGGCGTTTGGTCTGGAGGAAACGGTTCATTTACATCGAGTGATACAGATCTTAATGCAATTTATACGCCAACGGCAACGGAAGTATCTAATGGCTTTGTGATTCTGACACTCACAAGTACGAATAATCTAAATTGTGCTGTAGAATCAGATAATGTGCAAATTGAATTTATAGCTCCTCCAATAGCCAATTTTAGTGCTCCCGATGTTTGTTTGAACCAACCAACAGTTTTCTCAGACTTTTCAAATGCTGGGTTTGGCCCTATTGATACGTGGCAGTGGGAATTTGGAGTTAACGGAGCAACTTCCAGCAATCAAAATGATACATATATATACGGAAGTCCAGGAGTTTATTCAGTTGAACTGATTGTTACTTCTAATCAAGGTTGTTCTGATACTGTTCAAGAAACTGTTGAGGTTTTTGAAAAACCTGTAGCCGATTTCAACTACTCTTCTAATTGCCAAAATAATCAAGTAATTGTTCAATTTACAGATGAATCTACAACGGTAAATGATCCATTGAACTTTTGGTTTTATGATTTTGGTGGACAAGGAACTTCAGCAACAGAAAACCCACTTCAAGTTTTTCCAACCAATGGTAGTTTTACTATTTTACATATTGTTGAAACTGTGAATGGATGTCGTGATTCAATAAGTCAAGTTTTAGATACTCCACCAGCACCAGTTGCGGATTTCTCATACAACACTGATAATGGACTAAACGTGGGTGCAGTATTCAACTTTATAAATAACTCAACGAATGCAACTAATTTTGATTGGGATTTTGGAAATGGCAATACATCGACACTTGAAGACCCAAACAATACTTATTTTGCCAATGGTAATTATGTGGTATGGCTAAACGTATCGAATTCTCTAGGGTGTACTGATAGCATTTCAGAAGTAATCGTTATTAATACAGTTACAAATGAAATAAATACACTCATACCTAATTCGATATCACCAAATGGAGACTTACTCAATGATGTTTGGAAACTTGAATTCCTTGAAATATCATATCCTAATGTTAGAGTGCAAATATACAATGAATGGGGCCAACAAATTTTTGAGTCTGAAGGTTACGATACACCTTGGGACGGTCGTTTCAATAATGAGTTAGTTCCCGACGGTACATATTATTATATCATTGACCTAAAAGAAACAGGGGACCCTGAAACAGACATCTTTAAGGGAACTATCCTGGTACTTAAAAGCAGAAATTAATGTATAGATTCATATTTTTACTCATATCGGTTTTGGCTTTATCTATCTCTGGATTTAGCCAACAATTGGTAGGTTACTCTAACTTCCTGATGAATGATTACTATTTTAATCCAGCTATTTCAGGAAGTCAAAATGTACAAGAAGCAAATTTATCTTATCGTAATCAATGGGTTGGATTTGAAGGTGCCCCAGTTTTGTTAATGGGGAATTTTATGGGCTCCTATAAGAATGAAGGTAAGATTGGTTATGGAGCCACAATCATTTCAGAACGCAAAGGTATAACTGATAACACTGCGATATATGTAAATTACGCTCATCATTTTCGTTTATCTGAAAACATAAAACTGGGTTTAGGTATACGTCCGGGTTATATGCAACATAGAGTACGTTTATATGATGCGATCATTGCAGATGCAGGAGATGAGGTACTGACTGGAACTGTTTATTCTGCCAACGCCATTGATGTTAATGCTGGTTTTCATTTATACAGCTCGAAGTTTTTTGTAATGGGTTCTTTTCAACGTCTATTAGGGAGACAAATCCAGTTTACAAGTTACAATAGTAACCTTTCATTTCATTTTAATACAATAGCGGGATATACTTATAGATTCCAAAATAGTAAAAAGAAGCAAATGGAAATACAGCCTAGCTTGATGGTTCGAATGGTTCGCCCATTGCCAGTTCAAGTAACCGGAATGTTGCGATTTACCTATGAAAATAAGTTTTGGGGAGGACTTTTATATCGTTCCGATGATGCAATAGGTATTATGGCAGGAATGAAAATTAGAGAACGTTTAGATATAGGCTATAGCTTTGATTACACTATATCGAGCTTAAGTAATTATCAATCAGGTTCGCATGAAGTTATGCTGTCATTTATCATTTCAAGAAAGAAATCTTCAATTGATGATGAGGATGATGAACTTAACAAAAGTATTTTGGAAGAAATCCAAAAAGATATTGATGAGCGTGATAAATAATTAGAATTAAAGAAAGTCGCCATGAAAAAAATGAAATACGCATTACTTCTTTTATTATTTGTTAAAATGTGCTTTACGAGTTTGCAGGCTCAGGTAGACACTGTTTTTTGGTTTGCCGCTCCTTGGGTAACACCAGATCACGATGGAAATGTTCAGATGGCATTTAGGATATCAACTTTTGGAACACCTGCCGACGTCCGTATCCAAATGCCTACTGCGACTTATGACACAACCTTTACAGTGCCTGCTAATGGATTGGTTTCAGTTCCGTTAAGCTACCTTGTTAATGATTTAGAGAGTACCCCAGCAAATGTTGTACTTAATTCAGGTTTTAAAATTACTTCAGATGAATTCATAACGGTAGTGTATGACTTTATATCAGATCTTATCGATATCTCGCCAGGAACCCCCAATAACCCCGAAACATATTCACTTAAGGGTAGAAATGGAATGGGACTTGAATTCGTGACGCCATTTCAAACTTTATGGGATAACCGAGATCTAAATACCGATCGTAATGGAGATGGAGTAGTTACTGATCCAAGGCAGTTCTTTTCAATAGTTGCAACAGAAGATAACACGACAGTTTGGATAACACCAACATGTGATGTGGTTGGTCATCCAGCAAACGTAACATATTCCGTAACATTACCACTTGCCGGAAATGTATATACTTGTGAAAATGTAGTTATGACTACAAGTAATCCAGGTAGTAGCCTAAGTGGATCCATTATTTCTTCTGATAGACCTGTCTCTGTTACTATTAATGATGATTCCGTGAACCCTTCAGGAGGTGGGGGATGTTTCGATCTTATGGGTGATCAAATTGTACCCACGGATGTTATTGGTACGGATTATATTGTAAATAGAGGTTTTTTGAATGCCGGTTCAAATGAATCTATTTTTATTATTCCTTCGGAGAATTTTACAACCATAACAATAGATGATGGAACTGTAACTACTAATTTAGCAAATCAAGGTGAGACTGTACCTTACTCGATAACGCAGCCTTTAACTTCGATATCTTCGGATAAACCAGTTTACTTAGTTCACATGTCAGGGTATGGTTGTGAATTAGGATTAGCGATTCTTCCTCCACTTAATTGTGCCGGTTCAGCAGAGGTGTCATTCGCAAGAAATAATAACCAGCAGTTTTTACTGAATCTTTTGTGCGAGGCGGGAGATGAAGCTTTCTTCACTCTTACAACTCCTGGTACAGGAACTATAAATCCAGCTTCATTCACTCCAGTTCCAGGTACTGGGGGCGCATATGTTGGAGCACAAATCGACTTTACCACGGCAGAAATTCCTAGCGGAACTCAAAATACGTTAACAAATAGTGCTGGTTTTTTCTCAATGGGAGTTATTAATGGAGGTCCGAGTACAGGCTGTTTGTACCACTACATGTCGTCATTTCAGCGTAAGGTTATAACTAGAGCAGGTAATGATACTACACTCTGTAGTGCTGATAATCAAGTGCCCCTAAATGGAGATGTCTCAGGTGGTTCAACTACTGGGATTTGGTCCGTTCTAGATGGGACAGGAACGGTGAATAATCCAACAGATTTAGTTACAACCTATGATCCAAGTCCAGGAGATCTTACTCAGGGTTTTGTGAACTTTGTTTTGACGTCAACTGGGAACTGCGACCCAGCTACTGATACAATGACAGTGACTTACAGCCAATCACCTTTAGCGGATGCGGGTCCAGATGATTCATATTGCAGAAATAATCTTGGGACTATTCCAGTGACTGGAAGTATACAATTTGCCTCTGGAGGTTCTTGGTCAGGAGGTTCGGGAGGTGCGTTTGGAAACCCTGGAAGCTCAAATACTACGTACACTCCTTCACCTACAGATATTGCAGCTGATAGTATTCTATTATTCTTTACTTCTGCGGGAAGTTTGTTTGCTTGTCCAGACTATCAAGATACTACAGTTATTTACTTTACAGATGCACCTGAAGTTAATCCAGGTAGTGATCAAGTGATTTGTACAAGTGAGAATCAAGTAAATTTAAATGGTTCGGTGATTGGGGGAACTACCACGGGTATATGGTCCACAACTGGAACAGGTTCTTTTTCTCCAACTGCAAATGATCCAGTAACTAATTATAATATTAGTGCGTCTGATATAGCTAACGGTAGTTTGTACATTGTATTATCAAGTTCGAATAATGGAAATTGTCTTGCCGTTCAAGATAGTATTGAAGTTAACTTTATTGAAGAACCAACAGTATCTATTATTTCAGGTGATTCTGTTTGTTCTAATCTAAATTTACTGGACTTAGAAGGAACGATATCTTCAGGTTTTACTGGCAACTGGACAACATCTGGATCCGGATCAATTGTCGATCCGAACTCATTAATCACCCAATATAATATAGCCACCATTGACACAACAGTTGGATATGTTGATATGCTTTTATCTTCTAATCCAGGTATTTGTCCCTCAGTAACTGACTCCATGCGTATTTTCTTTATTGATCCACCCAAAGCAATAGCAGGTCCAGATCAGGAATTTTGTAGTAACGAAGTAATTAGTTTAAATGGTTCTGTTGCGGGAGTCTTAAATACGGGTACTTGGACCTCGAACGGAACAGGAATATTTAATCCAGGTCCGAATAATCTTATAACTAATTATATTCCATCTGCAGCAGATATTACAAATGGTAGTTTAACCTTTAGTCTAACTGCAGCAACTGCCCTTGGGTGTCCAGCAGACGTAGATGATCTTACTGTAACGTTTAAAGAAATACCAACAGCCAATTTTTCAGCAACGGAAGAATGTAGTGGTGATAATGTTTCCTTTACTGACTTGTCTACCATTACTGGTGCAACTATAAATTCATGGGATTGGGACTTTGGTACATCTACGACTTCATCCGTTCAAAATCCTGTTCATACTTATAGTGGTGCGGGTAATTATAATGCTAGCCTAATTGTAGGAGCTGATAATGGATGCTTTGATACGATAACTATTCCTGTAACCGTTTATCCAACTCCAATAGCAAGCTTTGGTACAACGATAGCATGCGAAAACTTACCTATTAATTTCTTGGACCAATCATTTATTTCTAGTGGCTCTGTCGATTCTTGGGAATATGATTTCGGACAAGATATCAGTGTCGAACAAAACCCAACATATACTTTTAATGGAAGTGGTTTGCAGCAAGTGACATTGACTGTAATATCTGACTTAGGATGCGAAGATGATACAACGATTCAATTTAATGTGAGTCCTGCACCTGATGCCGATTTCAATTACGCTCCTAATCCGGCGCTCGTTCTTGAAAATATAAACTTCTTAGATATCTCTACCGGAAACGGTATCAATCAATGGTTTTGGGATTTTGGAGATGGTGAGGCAAACAATATTCAAAATCCAACTTATGCATACAATGAGGGTGGAGACTATGAGATTTCATTGGTGGTTACAGATTCTATTGGATGTACAGATACGATTGTCAAAGACATAACGATTGCTTTACCTCCTGTTGTTCCAAGTGGTTTTACACCTAATGGAGATGGAGAGAACGACGAATTTATTATCAGAGGTGGTCCTTTTAGTGAAGTAGACTTCCGTGTTTACAATAAGTGGGGCGAACTTATTTTCCAAACGAATGACGCAACCGAGGGCTGGGATGGAACATTCAATAATCAACCGTCCCCATTGGGAGTTTATACTTGGACATTTAATGTGAAAATGACCAATAATGCAATAATTAGAAAATCGGGAGATGTCACCCTAATTCGATAGTAATGAAAAAACATTTACTTATATCCATAATCATTTTGTTAGGCGTTTTTCGCGTTCAATCTCAAGACGATCACCTTTCACTGTACGACGCTGCTCCAATTTTCTTAAACCCTGCTATGACGGGTGTCTTTGAAGGTGATTGGCGTGTTCATGGGCAGTTTCGTACGCAATGGAGAGCTATTAATTTTAAGCCCTACACAGCGGCTTTGATCAGTTTTGACAAACCTTATAAGAAATGGGGATTTGGTGGGCAAATCTCAAATTTTCGTGCAGGGATTGGAAATTTTAATTCTTTGAAAGGAGTTGCCTCTGCTGCTTATACGACATCAATTGATCAGAATAAACTTCATAATATTTCATTTGGTATACAGGCTGGATTCAATCAGAAGTCGGTGGAGTATCAAATTTTGACCTTCAATAATCAATATTCGACAAATAATGGCGGTGAATTTAATACCACCATCGATGCCAATGAGGATTTTTCTGGACAGTCTTTAGTTAATCCTGTATTAAATGCTGGAATACTTTACTTTTTCGCAAAACAAGAAAGTAGATTCAATCCTTTCTTAGGTGTTTCAGCTTTTAACTTGACTCAACCCCAAGAAGCTTTTCTGGATTTTGATAATCGTCTTCCTATTCGTTATTATGCGCATACCGGAGTTCGAATCAATGTTTCTGAAACTTTTTATGTACTACCAAAAGTACTTTATATGCGTCAAAGAGAATTTCAAGAGCTGACTTTAGCGGCAGATATTGGTTATTATCTTAAGGGTAGTGAAATCTATCTATTAGCAGGAGCGATTTATCGTAATCAAGATGCAGCAATTTTATCTGTTGGTGCAAGAATGGATAATTATATCGCTCGAGTTGGATATGATGTCAATGTTTCGAGTTTGACTACAGCATCGAATGGTCGAGGAGGGTTCGAAATTTCGTTCACATACATGGGGTCGAAAGACAAAACTCAAACGGGTAAAATATGTCCTAGATTATAACAAGATACGATGAAAAAAGCACTTTTATTTCTTTTATTATTTCTGCCACTGCTGAGTATAAGTCAGTCAAGAAAGGTCTGGTTATACGAAGCTGATGTTTTTTATGAAGCTGAAGATTATTACAACGCTCTTTTAAAATACCAGAAAGCCTTGAGTGATACTGTTGGCCTTAATGAGTTGACGATACCTTATGAGGTTACTTTGGCTAAACTATCTCTAAAGAGTCAAAATCAAGAATTAGAGCTTGACTCGGCCAAAACAGTTCCTTTACGAGACTATATAGAGCATCAAATTGCTTCTTGTCATATGAAAACCTTTGATTATAAGGAGGCTGCTGAGCATTTTAAAGTTA
>CBFHJL010000058.1:0-18674 GCA_965656195.1 Brumimicrobium sp.
GTGAGAAATTAAACCTACCTCTAAAAAAAGTAAAAAGCGCAATTCAAAACGGAAAAAGAAATTTGAGAATAAAACTTGAACAAAATGATCTATTTAAATCTGCTTAATAAAATCTTTGGTCCTAAAAAGCCATTGAAAAGAGATGAAATTGATGAACTTAAACGAGGTCATTCTAATCATGAATTAGAGTTAAAGTCTAACGACGATCAATTCAACCAAGATTCTATGGAGGGGTGGGATTCAATTAATACAGACGTTAACTCGGCTATGAGCTCTCTTGATTCTAAAATGAAACAGCATCTGTCGAAAGCAGAGAAACCTTCCTCTGACAAAAGCAGCATCCTACTATTTCTAGGAGTATTTTGTATGGCTATGATCATACTGATATTATATACTTATAAAGGCAATACGATTAATGATGTCAACTCTGAAGTTACTTTAAACGAGAGAAAGGAGGTTCAAGATGCAAGCAACCCTCAAAAGTTAGCAAAAGCAAGCAGAGTTGAAGATCAATTGAAAGAAGTTGACAAGTATGTAGCTATTAAAAAAACGGAACAGATCACCAAAGAACAACTCAAGAGAAAAGATCTAGCTACTGAAACGAATAATGAAAAATTAATAAATGATGATTCAGAAACACAAAGTCCCATTAAGACACTAGAACCGAAAAACTTGAGTGAGGTTCCTACTACAGAAAACGAAAGGCTATCATATGCATCTGCACCTGAAGTTTATTTGAACGAATTGAAATCTGTTGATTACAGAGGTATTCGAGGGGATAAACCTATTCAACTTTTGCAGGAATTACCAATTGGAACACCAGCGAATCAAGCAGACAAAGAGAATCCTGAAAACATTGAAGATGAATTGATCACAAAAGAGATTGACTACATAGATTATCTGAAGGAGAGTCAATGGTTCTTCTCTAAAAACAAATTCAAAAAAGCGCTTAAGCGTTACTTAATAATTATTGAACAATATCCTGAAGACGTAAATGCCCACTTTTACAGTGGACTGTGTTATCACAATCTAGGTCAATACGAAAAAGCAATAACACATTTTGACCAGAGCTATTCAATTAGTCTCGGAAATTTCAGAGAGGAGGCCATATGGTTTAAGGCCAAAGCTTTTCTGAAACAAGGAAAACAACAAAATGCTAAATCAATTTTAAAGTCGATAAAGCAAGAAGGAGGATTTTATAGTGAGGAAGCAGGAAAACTGCTTCTCTCACTCAACAAATAATAATTACTAGTAAAAAGTCTTTTGATCTCTTACCATTCTTCTTAAAAGTGGACTTGGTCTATAACGATCTTCTCCATACTCATGAAACAATGCTTCTAAACCATCCAAAACCTTGTCTACGCCGATCTCGTCAGCCCACTTTAGCAATCCTTTAGGGTAGTTAACACCTTTGGTCATTGCTAAATCTATATCTTCTCGTGTGGCAATATTGAGAAATAATGCATCTGCGGCTTCATTAATCAACATTAATAAAATGCGATTCAGAATTGTCTCACCTAACTCCCTGTCTTCGTTAGGCTTTTGCTTTTCTGCTCCTTCGCTGTAATCGAAGTACCCTCGACCTGATTTCCTCCCGAGGTAACCTGCTTCTGAATGTCGTTTTTGTGTAAATGAAGGCTTATATCTTGGATCATAGTAAAATGCAGCAAATACTGTTTCTGTAACCGTATAATTCACATCATTACCAATATAGTCCATCAGCGTGTATGGCCCCATTCGGAAACCTCCCAATTCTGTCATTGCCCAATCAATTGTCGCAAAATCAGCAATCCCCTCTTCGTAGATACGCAAAGCCTCTCCGTAAAAAGGACGAGCAACTCTATTCACAATAAAGCCAGGAGTATCTTTTGCTAATACAGTCACTTTCTTCCAAGAATCGATCAGTGCCTTTGCCTTGTCTTTTGTTTCCTCGGTAGTTTGAACTGCAGGAACAATCTCAACCAATGGCATTAATGGAGCTGGATTAAAGAAGTGAATTCCAATTACCCTAGAAGGGTCCTTTAAAACCGAACCTATTGAAGCGATAGACAATGAAGATGTGTTAGATGCAAGAATACAATCATCACTAACAATTTCTTCAAGGTTTTGAAATACTTTATGCTTGATTTCAATATTCTCTATTATTGCCTCTATCACTAACTTACAATCTTTGAAGTCTTCAATTTTTGAAGAGAAAGTGATTCTTCCGAATGTTTCATTTGCAAATTGCTCTTCCCACTTCCCTTTTTCCACCAATCGATTAAAAATCTTGGTTAGACTATTTTTCGCTTTTTCAATTGCATCTGTACTTACATCGACTAATACAACTCTATGACCAGATTGCGCAGCTACCTGAGCGATTCCCGCTCCCATAGTCCCTGCTCCTAATACTCCTATTCTCTCTTTCTCCATTTTATTTTCCTTTGAAAGTTGGTTTTCTTTTTTCCAAAAATGCTGCCGTCCCTTCTTTAAAATCATCTGTCTGACCTGCTTCGGCTTGCAACTCTTCTTCAAGACTCAACTGCTCTGTAAGCGTATTATTCATTGATGCATTAACGGCTCTTTTCGTTAATCCAAATCCTTTCGTTGGCATTTTTGCAAGTTGATTTGAAAAATTCAAAATATATTCATCAAAATCTTCATCTTCAACAGCCTTATAAATCATGTTCATTGACTCAGCTTCTTTCGCTCCTACTCGATCTCCAGTCAGCATTAAAGACAATGCTTTTTGACGACCAACGAGCCTTGGTAAGAAATAGGTTCCACCCGAATCAGGAATTAAACCAATGGCAGAAAAAGCCTGAATAAACTTTGCCGAAGTTGAAGCAACTACAATATCACATGCCAATGCAATATTTGCCCCAGCACCTGCAGCGACTCCATTAACAGCAGCAATTATTGGCTTCTCTATATTTTGAATACGCTCAATTATTGGATTATAATGCTTCCCAACAATTGACTGTAAAGGTGGACCATTCGGGTCAGTTGCCTCTGCAAGATCTTGTCCAGCACAAAAAGCTTTTCCTTCTCCTCGCACTACAATCGCTCTTACTTCCTCATCACTTTCGCAATCATCCAATGCCTTCTGGAAAGCAAATGCTAACTCTTGATTAAAACTATTGAATTTGTCAGGTCTATTGAAAGTCAATGTCGCAACCCCACCACTTTTAGAAATATTGAGTACCATTTTTTTCGTTTTTTGCTAAAATATAAAGAATCATGGACTCGATTTCCGATAATTACATGAAATTCACTTTATTCGCAGTGATAATAAATAGCAAGATCAATCATGAAGTCATTTCGGTATTATGCAATCTACAAACCTTTTGGAATGCTTTCACAATTTACCAATAGTGAAGGAGTTCCAGTTTTAGGTGAACTCTTTGATTTCCCAAAGGATGTTTATCCTATAGGTCGTCTAGATAAAGATAGTGAAGGGCTGCTACTGCTTACAAATGATAATAATTTTAAGTCGAGCATACTTGAACCTAAAAATAAACTTCCGAAAACATATTGGGTTCAAGTTGACAAAGAAATTACTGAGGAAGGAATGAAAAAATTAAGTGATGGCTCCATTGTAATTAAACACAATAAAAAACCACACAAAGTAGGAACTGCCGTTTGCAAAAAAATAGAATCCCCGAATTTGCCTGAACGCGTACCTCCTATTAGATATCGAAAAAACATACCTACAAGTTGGATAGAACTAACAATTAAAGAAGGCAAAAACAGACAGGTCAGGAAAATGACAGCATCAGCCGGTTATCCTACACTCAGACTAGTTCGAGTTAAAATTGGACATTATGAATTGAAAGGATTACAGCCAGGTGATGTTGTAGAAATAAATCCGAGCGATGTAATAAAGTATTAATCCTAACCTTGGTTTATTGCTTTCGTTTCTTACGTTCCACAATAGGTCTGATAACCTAAATCACCATCATTCGGTGGGGATTGATATGGTGATATACTTTGGTTATTTTCATATGGAAATTTAAGCACTTCCAGTAACTCGTTAAAAGGTTGATAATCCGATTCATTAGCAGCTTTATCCAAGACGTCTTCAACAATATGATTTCGTGGAATAACTAAAGGATTGTTTTCCTGCATTAAATACTTTGCAGCATCTACGGAAAGCTCTTGCTGTCCCAATCGTTGTAGCCATTTTGATTTCCAATTCAAAAAAGGTGTTTGACTATATCTATTATCTGAGAAATTATTTTCCTGTATATCAATAAAAGTATTGGTATAATCTGAGGCAGTAGCTTTCATCCAATCCAACAAATCATTAATCAAAGATGCATCACCTTCCTTTATAGTTGAAAGCCCAATTTTATTCCCCATCACCTCAAGCCATTTCGCTTCATACTGAACGGGAAAATCATTCAATACTTGTTCTGCCATATCTATAGCTATCTTCTCATTGTCATTCAATAACGGTAATAGCGAACCCGCTAATGCAGATAGGTTCCACTGTGCAATTTTTGGCTGATTATTGAAACGATATCTACCTTGCGTATCAATCGAGCTAAAAACTGTGTTCGGATCATAACTATTCATGAAAGCACATGGACCATAATCAAAAGTAATACCCGGGATTGACATATTATCAGTATTCATTACTCCATGAATAAATCCTACTCGCATCCAATTTACAATCAAATCAATTTGAAGTTCTTGTACTTTTTTCAAAAATGACAACGCTAAATTTTCAGTACTCCTCAACTTTGGAAAGTGACGATCAATTGAGTAATCAAGTAAACTTAGCACTCCATCTTTGCCTAAGAATTGACGAGCATACTCAAAAGTACCAACGCGAAGGTGACTATCACTGACTCGAGTCAAAACACCACCTGGGAAATGCATTTCCCTGCGCACTGAATCACCTGTAGATACAACTGCTAAACTACGAGAGGAAGGGATTTTTAACGCATGCATTGACTCACTAATCAGATATTCACGTAACATCGCGTGTAATGTTCCACGACCATCACCTTGACGCGAATAAGCAGTTCTACCTGCCCCTTTCAATTGAATGTCAAAACGACTCCCTTCAGGTGAAACAATTTCTCCCAACAAAATAGCACGTCCATCACCTAACTTCGTAAAATGACCGAATTGATGTCCAGCATAAGCTTGAGCTATAGGTGAAGAATCCTTTGGAAGCATATTTCCAGCCAAAACTTGAACCAACTCAGTTTGATCTTTTACCAAATTATCGATACCGAGTTCATTGGCTAGCCTGCTATTGTAAACAACAATCTTTGGATCTTCAGCGCTTTGAGGAACACTATCTGAATAAAACGCTTCCGGCAGCTCTTTATAGCTTTGCTCGAGATTCCAATTTGATGATGAAATTTGCTTTTCGTCCATAAATAATTAACGCTCGTAAATCAATATTGTTGGCCACGAAATTATATAAAAACTATCTTTTTACTCAAGATTTGAATTTGAAGAAGAAAAAAGAAAATACAATAGATAACCTTTAGGAAAACGGAAAAAGAAGTCATCTTGTATACCTTGCTCTATGAATACGAATGACTATTTTAGCCCGAAATCTAGGATACTTAAATTTTAATAACACGTTGGGTTAATGAAAAAGATCGCATTAAAAAAAGGAAAAGAGAATTTCTTGGAACGAAAACATCCATGGATATTTTCTGGCGCTATCCAAAGTGATACATCGACAATTGAAGACGGAGAACTCGTTGAGTTAACTGACTTTAAAGGAGATTTTTGTGCAATCGGTTTTTTTCAACCTGGATCTATTGCAGTTCGAATCCTCAGTTTTGAAAACCGAGCAATAGATCAATCATTTTGGGATGAACGTATTCGAAAAGCAGTTTCTTTAAGAAGGGAACTAGGATTAATGAACAAAGAAAACACTATTTGTAGACTAGTTCATGGAGAAGGAGATCTATTAACCGGACTGATACTAGATTTTTATAATGGTGTTGTAATTCTTCAAGCTCATGCTGTAGGGATGTACAATCATCGAGAATTTATTTCTAATAGCCTACAAAAAGCAATTGGAACACATCTAAAAGCTATTTATTCAAAAAGTAAAGAAACGCTTCCTGAAAGAGTAAATGCCGAGGATGGATACATATTTGGAGAATGTGAAACTCCGCATATTGCTAAAGAATACGGACACTCTTTTTCAATTGACTGGACATCAGGACAAAAAACTGGTTTTTTCATTGATCAAAGGGAAAACAGAAAATTACTAGGCCAATTCTCTAAAGGCAAAAAGGTATTGAACACCTTCTGTTATTCTGGAGGCTTCAGCATTTACGCTTTGGCAAACGGAGCGAAAGAAGTACACTCTATAGATAGTTCTGCAAAAGCTATTGATTTAACTGAAAAAAACGTAGAATTACTTGAGTTTGAAGGTGAGCACAAATCGATTGTAGCGGATGCAGTAAAGTATATGAATGATCTAGAGGATAAATTCGATGTCATTGTTCTCGATCCACCCGCTTTTGCGAAACATAAGAACAAGCGACATCAAGCGATTAAAGCATATACACGACTTAACGCTAACGCTATCAGACAAATTAACACAGGAGGTACAATATTTACATTCTCATGCTCTCAAGTTGTGGATCCCTATCAATTTGAAAAAGCAGTGATCAATGCAGCCATAAAAGTAGGTAGAACAGTACAAATTCTATATCATTTACACCAGCCAGCGGACCATCCTGTGAGTGCTTTTCACCCTGAAGGAGAATATTTGAAAGGGTTAATACTTAAAGTAGAATGAGACTTTCCAATTCGTATGGAAAAATTTTATCGATAAGTGCCCCATTAATGCTTGGAACATTCATCCAGTCTATCGTAATGATAACGGATGCTTCGTTTTTAAGTCGTTACAGCACTGTTAGCTTTGATGCAAGTGGAAATGCCGGATTGATTTATGTCACTCTATTTATGGGATTAACAGGATTAGGCGATGCAGGACAAATCGTTATGGCCAGAAGAATAGGTCAAAACCTAAAAGAAACCGTAAATGGCTTCCTTCAGTCTAATTTCATTACACTCTTTTTCTTTGCTACAATCTTTTATTATATAGTTCAGCTATTAGTCCCTGATATGCTAATGTCTTACTCTAAACACCAGGAAATTGCTAGAGAGCAAATCTCATTTTTGTCAATCAGGAGTTTAGGATTCTTTGTTGCAGCACTTTTGCTTTCGCTCAACGCATTCTTTATGGCTATTGGAAAGACTTGGGTCATTATGCTGAGTACAGTTCTTTTTGCCGGAACGAATATAGTATTAGACAAACTTCTGATCTTTGGTTTCTGGGATATTCCTGCGATGGGAATAGAAGGTGCTGCATTAGCAAGTGTAATTGCAGAAGCTGTTGCTGCATTTGTTCTAGTATTTATACTCTTATTTAGTCAAGATCGAAGAAACTTCGATCTCTTTAATGAACTCAATATTAAGATTAAGCACATAAAACGACTTTTATCTGTGGGTCTTCCTTTAATGATTCAAGGTTTCTTCGCATTAGCTACGTGGACCGTTTTCTTTACTTGGATTGAACAATCAAGTTCTTACGACCTTACAGTATCTCAAAATATACGCGTGGTATATTTCCTTGCATTTGTTCCGATTTTTGGTTTTGGAGCAACCACAAAAACTTACATAGCTCAATACATGGATCAAAAGGATCGCTCATTAATCCCAATTACAATAAAGCGCATTCAAGTATTAACAATTTTATTCCTATTGGTCTTTTTCCATGGAGCAATTCTTTATCCAGAAACACTAATTAGCATTATCAATCCAAAAGAGGCATTCTTGGAAGACAGCGCAAGTGTATTGCGCCTCGTTTTCGGATCCTTTCTAATCTTTGGTTTCACAACACCCTATTTCCAAACAATAAATGGATCCGGGAACACCAGAGTGACTTTATTAATCGAGATTTCAGCCATAATCATTTACCTCATTTTCGCTTACGTTTTTATCAAAGTATGGAATTGGAATATTTTACCTGTATGGTCGGTAGAGTACATATATTTCGGTACGATTGGCTTGTTTTCCATATTATATTTACGTTTTTTTGACTGGAGAAAAAAGGAGTATTAAATGGAAAATAATGAATTCAAGATTGTCTTTATGGGTACCCCAGAATTTGCTGTGGCCACTTTAGATGCACTAAATAAAAACGGATATGACCTGGTAGGGGTTATAACAGCTCCTGATAGACCAGCAGGAAGAGGTCAAAAAATAAGACAAAGTGCAGTGAAGACGTATGCTGTTGAAAACGCACTTCACATCATGCAGCCCGAAAATCTAAAAGACGAATCATTTGTAAAAGAATTGTCAGATCTAAATGCAGATCTTTTTGTGGTTGTAGCCTTTAGAATGTTACCGAAAATGGTTTGGAGTATTCCTTCTAAGGGAACTATAAATCTGCACGGCTCTTTACTTCCTCAATATCGAGGAGCTGCACCAATAAATTGGGCAGTAATCAATGGCGAAAAGGAAACGGGTGTGACCACATTCTTTATTGATGAAAAAATAGATACGGGAGATGTTATTCAACAGAAAAACATTTCCATCACTAACAATATGACGGCAGGCGAGCTACATGATAAAATGATGTATATCGGAGCAGATCTAGTGGTAAAAACTGTTGGCAATATTAAAAATAACAGTATTACAACCAAAAAACAAGATTTCTCAAAAGACCTGAAACACGCACCAAAGATCTTTAGGAAAGATTGTAAAATTGATATGAGTAAAGGTATACAGGATGTGCATAACCTAATACGTGGACTGTCCCCTTATCCAGCAGCATGGCTATCAATAGAAGATAGTAAAGGACAAAAGAAATCGTTGAAATTATTTCAAAGTGAAATTCAAGCGAACGATAAAGGAGGCTCAGTAAGCTTGTACTCTAGAGAGAATGAGCTCTTCCTGAGGCTGAAGGACGGAGTGTTAAAAATACTTGTAGTACAATTGGAAGGTAAGAAAAAAACAGACAGCCAACAACTCTTAACAGGCTATAAACCTGAAGATTGGACCATAATAAATGACTAAACCTTTATTTGATTAAATTCTCATCAAAATAACGACTTGATAATTATATGATCAGAAATCAAATTATTTCCTAAAACACAGCATTCATCGAAGAAAAAAGATGCTTAGTCTTAAAGTGCATAATTAAAAACAGGAAACACTTTTAATACATGATTAACGGAAACGCACTGAAATAAGCCATTTCAAGGGTACTTTTCCACATTTTGACAGTTTTATCAACATTTTATATGTTTTTTTTGCTCAATTGCTTGCCAGTGCTGGATATTCATATATATTTGTTCGAGTATAATTTTTTAACAAACAAAAACCATAACTATGAACAAAGCAGAATTGATTGAAGCAATGGCTTCAGAAGCTGGATTGTCAAAAGCAGATTCTAAAAAAGCTTTAGACGCATTCATTAACGCAACAACAGGTGCATTGAAAAAAGGTGACCGCCTTTCATTGATCGGATTTGGATCTTTCTCTATTTCTAAGCGTTCAGCTAGAACTGGAAGAAATCCACAAACTGGTAAAGAAATTCAAATTGCAGCTAAAAACGTTGTTAAGTTTAAAGCTGGGGCAGAATTGTCTAAGTCAGTAAACTAAACTGCATTTATTGCAATCGAGGGAGCTGTGAAGCTCCCTTTTTTTATATCCAATATTTTGTACACTTCGCTATGAAAGAGGAATTATTAAAAGAGCTCTACAAAATTATTACAGAAGAAAAAGTAGAGAAATATGAACAGATTGCTTCACTCAGAACCCGACACCTGACTATCGTTGTTGAAAATCTGTATCAAGAACATAACGCTAGCGCAGTTATGCGCTCTTGTGATTGTTTCGGCATTCAAGACATGCATGTAATTGAAAAAGGCAATAAGTTCAGTGTCAACAGAGAAATTGCTATGGGCGCTGGTAAATGGGTTGACCATCATCATTATACTGACAACCTCTTCCCGACTAAGAAATGCATTAATACTCTGAAGGAGAGAGGATATAAAATTGTGGCTACAACACCACATACGAATGATATAAAAATTCAAGATCTAGATGTTTCTCAGCCTATCGCACTGATGTTTGGAACCGAACAAACGGGCCTTTCAGAGAGTGCTCTAGAACAAGCGGATGAATTTGTTAAAATCCCAATGTATGGTTTTACTGAAAGTTTTAACATCTCTGTTTCGGCAGCTTTAAGTATGTCTATACTTCGGAGTAAATTAGAGCAACTAGATGATAACAATTGGCTACTTTCGAAAGAAGAACAAACGGCGTTAAAAATTAAGTGGTGTAAAAACATCATAAAGAATCCAGATATTGTAGAAAAAGACCTCTTAAGACGAATAAAAGAAAGGAAAACGTAAAACTCTGAAAATGAATATAATCTATATTTGAGTATTTTTTATATCTTTATCCTACAAACCAAAAATAAAGACAAACCATGGGAAAAGGTGATGTAAAATCAAAAAAAGGTAAACGATTCAGAGGGTCATTTGGTAAATCAAGACCTCGCAAAGCATCGTCGACTTATCAGGCACCTGCAGAGGGAGAGACTAAAGAAAAGAAAAAGTCCACAACCAAGAAAAAAGCAACTACAAAGAAGGCTACTACTTCAACAACAAAGAAGACAACGACTGCAAAGAAATCAACAACTGCTAAGAAAGCAACTACCGCTAAGAAAACAACTGCTAAAAAGGAGACCAAACCAAAAGCAGCAACCACAGCGAAGAAAACTGCTACAAAAAAGAAAGCAGAGGACAAGAAAGACGATAAGAAATCTGAAGATAAATAAGAAAAGAAGCCAGCACATCGCTGGCTTTTTTTTATTCACAAAAATATTAAGAATTTGGTAAAGTTGAATTCAAGGAATAACCCGAAAGAATTTTCATCTTTGCATCATTATTTGAAATTAAATCTGAAATCATGAAGCATAATTTTGGCGCAGGCCCATGTATCTTACCACAAGAAGTCTTTCAAGAGGCATCGAAAGCAGTACTAGACTTTAACGGACTTTCAATCCTGGAAGTTTCTCACCGAAGTCCAGATTTCGTTAAGGTCATGGAGGAAGCTAGAGAAAATGTAAAAAAAGCTCTTAATGTACCCAGTGGATATACAGTTCTTTATCTTCAAGGAGGAGCCAGTTTAGGTTTCTTGATCTCAGCAATGAATTTAGCAGGTAAACATAAAAAAGCTGGATATATTAATACTGGAACTTGGGCTTCAAAAGCAATCAAAGAAGCTAAAAATGCAGGGCTAGAAGTTGTAGAAGTAGCATCTTCTGAGGATAAAGGGTTTAGCTATATCCCTGAGTACGAAATCCCAAGTGATATAGACTTCTTGCACTACACGTCAAACAACACTATTTCTGGTACTCAATTCAAATCAATTCCAAAAACAGACGTTCCTTTAGTGTGCGATATGTCTTCTGATATATTCTCAAAAGAAATAGATGTTTCAAAATTTGATCTTATTTATGCTGGAGCTCAAAAGAACTTAGGTCCAGCAGGAGCAACATTATACATTGTTAAAGACACTGTGCTTGGTAACTCTTCACTAGATAACATTCCTACTTACCTTGATTTAAATATACATGCTAAAAAAGACAGCATGTTTAATACACCTCCTGTTTTCTCAATTTATGTAGCAAATCTAAATTTGAAACATTTAATGGCTAATGGCGGTGTACCTGCAATACAAGAGTTAAACGAGAAAAAAGCAGAAATGCTATACAATGCAATAGACAACAATCTTTACTTTGAAGGAGCTACTGCTGAGAAGGATCGATCATTAATGAATGTGACATTCAGATTAACTGATGAATCTAAAAAAGAAGAATTTGATAAGCTTTGGAATGAGGCAAACATTGTAGGTCTTAAAGGACACAGATCAGTTGGTGGATATAGAGCATCAATGTACAATGCTTTGAAAATAGAAAGTGTTGAAGTTCTTGTTAACGTTTTACAATCTCTCAAATAATAAAAAATGAAAATATTAGCGAACGACGGTATTTCCCCTGAAGGAATAGAAAAACTTGAAGCAAACGGATTTCAAGTAATCACTGATAAGGTTGCTCAGGAAGATTTAATTGAAGCGATAAATACAGAACAATACGCGGGATTACTTGTGCGATCTGCCACAACAGTGAGGAAAGATATTATCGATAATTGTCCTGACCTAAAGTTCATAGGTCGCGGTGGAGTTGGAATGGATAACATAGATGTTTCATACGCTCGAGAAAAAGGAATCATTGTTGAAAACACTCCTGCTTCTTCCTCTCAATCTGTGGCAGAATTAGTGATGGGAAGTCTTTTCTCTATATCTCGAACTACTTTTGACTCTTATAAGGAAATGCCGGTAAATGGTGTTAGTGATTTCAAGAAATTGAAAAAGAAATACGCCAAAGGTATTGAACTAAGAGGTAAAACATTACTTATTATAGGATTTGGAAGAATTGGTCAGGCTCTTGCCCAATATGCATTAGGAGTTGGCATGAAAGTCAAAGGTATAAACATAGATGCGGGTACAGTTGAAATACCGTTAGAAATAGAAGGTGTAGGAACTGTTCACAGCAAAGTACATGTATCCAACCAAATTGACGAGTATATTGGAGAGGCCGACTTCATTTCGCTACATGTTCCTAAGCAAGCAGATGGTAGTGCCGTAATTTCCAAAAGTGAATTCTCTAAAATGAAAGATGGCGTGCGTTTAGTTAACGCTGCCAGAGGCGGAGTAATTAATGAAGATGATTTATTAGAGGCGTTGAAATCAGGTAAAGTTGCATCAGCTGCTTTAGATGTTTTCGATAACGAACCCACTCCAAGTGAAGATATCCTGAAGCATGAATCGATTGCTTGCACGCCACATATTGGAGCTGCAACAGTAGAAGCTCAAGGAAGAATTGGGATTGAATTAGCCGATAAAATCATCAACAGTTTGAAATAGATTTAAAATATATTTTTAATTAAAAGACGCTCTATTTTATAATAGTGCGTCTTTTTTTTGCATCCATCTCTTCATAACATAAGCTATTATGAAAGTAGAAAAGAATGAAAAGCCACCATATAAAACAGCTATCAGAGATAATCCATCAATATTCAAAACATTATTTGCTAAGAATATTGCTAATGCCGAGTTCTGAAGCCCCATCTCTATAGCAATTGTATATTTACCATGATGATTAATACCTATCCAACCTGAGCCAAAGAATCCTACAAACATGACAAAAACATTCAGCAAAAGTGCAGGAATAAATAGCTCCCAGTAATCCATCAAAGATTTACCCCCATTATCATTCTCCTCAAAAAGAACAAGAGAAAAGACAAGTAATAGAACAGCAGGAAGAATATATCTGAGAGAGGATTTAATTTTATCAATTGATTTCCAAAAGTAATGATGAACAATACAACCAGCAGTAACAGGAAGCAATACGGTATAAAAAACCTCTAGTAGAGTCTCAGTCATTGATATTTCAATTTGCTCGTTTTGATGTAAAAACAGCTTAAAGGCTAGATTCAAAATAAGTGGAATAGTTAAAACGATTATGAAACTATTAAAAGCCGTAATCGAAACCGATAGAGCTACTCGACCTTTTAACATGTAAGTCATAATATTTGATGAAGTTCCTCCAGGACAAGCAGCAATTAATACTATACCTAATTTATTTACGGGGTCAATCGGAAAAATCGAAGCTATAGCGAAACCAACAAGAGGCAAAAGAATAAGTTGACCGATTAAACCAAAAAGAACTGCCTTTGGTGCGGTAAAAACATGCTTAAAATCCTTGTATTCAAGATTCAATCCAATACCGAACATCATAACTCCAATAGAAATAGGAAGAAGATAGTCTAGTAATGATTGCATTTAGAAAACGCTTTAATATTCTTTTTTAATTCGATCCATGGCTCTCTTATCATCCTTGGCCTTAAGATCTTGTCTTTTATCGTGAAGTTTTTTACCTTGAGCGAGAGCGATTTCTAGTTTCGCAAGTCCTTTGTCATTGATAAAAAGTCGCAAAGGCACAATCGTAAAACCTTTAGTATTCATCTTCTTCTCCAGCTTATTAATCTCTTGTTGATTCAAAAGTAGCTTACGATCGGATACTGGATTATGCTGATAAAAAGAAGCGTTTTCATACTCTTTGATATACATATTTCTAATAAAAACCTCTCCACTTTCTACAACACAAAATGCCTCCTGAATACTCGCTTTACCTGCTCTTATACTTTTAATTTCAGTTCCCCCAAGTTGAATTCCAGCTACAAATTTATCCAGCAACTGATATTCAAAACGTGCCTTCTTATTTTTAATGTTTATTCGGGCGTTAGCTGACATGGGTAAATTGATTTTATTAGTTGTACCGTTTAATTTCTAGCTCATTTAAGCGCGATATGCCTAAGTAAAAGAAAATGATTGTAAACACCATAAGAATGTGGCTCAAATCATCCTTGTTGAACCATATGTGTGGATTGAATTGAAGCGTAAAAATAAATATTGAAGGAAAAAGAATAATTACTGCAAGCACTGTATACCTAAAAGATTTAATTCCTTTTTTCCAATAATAAATACCGAAACCAAGACAGAAAAACAAATACGTTATAACGGCATCAGCCATAATGTAGACGAAGCTTTTAAAAATCACAGCTAAAAGTCCGAAAGAAATCATTTTGGCATAAAGGATCCAGATAAACCTATCCTTTACAGATGGCTTTATGACATCTAGACTAATCATAGCTCTACCTGCATGATAGGCCGCTACCACACCAAGAATCCAAGTTGGATACTTTCCATACACATCAAAATAGTTGAAAAAGACGTGACCAAAACCACTTAAAAAAGTACTCATTCCGAAGAAAAAATAGAATTTTCTCCAACTGCGTTCGAATTCACTTTTAGGGTTGTTCAATCTAAAATAAAGGATAAATGCTGTAATGGCGATAATCCAATTCGTCACTAAAGCCATTGGCTCTTGTAAACACAACCCAAAAACTGAAAAAGGCAATCGCTCTGCTGGGATATTACAAACATTTTCTACAAACAAAAACATCACGCAAAATTAATCTTTTCATTTTAAGAAATTGAGAAAATAGTTGAAAATAGATTTACAATGACAATGTTCTTCTCTCGAGTAACAGTACATTTGTGGTGTGGACTTACCCTCAAAATATCTTACTGAAGCTGTAGAACAGCTTGCGTCATTGCCGAGTATAGGAAAAAGAAGTGCTTTAAGACTAGTCATGGAGCTACTTAAAAGACCAGCTGAAGAAGTTCGAAGATTTTCAGATGCATTCACATCACTTAAAGAACATATTCAATTCTGTGAACAGTGTGGAAACATATGTGATGGTAAACTTTGTACAATATGTATAAATCCTTCTCGGGAAAAGTCAATAGTGTGCATTGTTGAAGATATTAGAGATATAATGGCTATTGAATCTACCGGTAGCTTCAGAGGAGTATATCACGTTCTCGGAGGAGTTATATCTCCAATGGATGGTATTGGTCCTGAAGACTTAAACATTGAATTATTGATGAAACGAATTCATCATAAAGAGATCGAAGAAATAATATTTGCCCTGAGCTCCACCATGGAAGGAGATACCACCAACTTTTATCTTTACAAGAAGGTTGCGGACGAAAACATAAAAGTCACAACCTTATCAAGAGGAGTAGCTATCGGAACAGAACTGCATTATGCTGACGAATTGACATTGGGCAGGTCTATTTTACAGCGGCTACCATTCGAATCGACTTTCAAAAAGTAAGTTCTTTTTTTTGTCAAGATTTTGAATTATAACATATTATGTTTAAATATGTAAGGTAAACACTTCCTAAATTGATAAGATCTATTATTATCTTCACGATACTCTCACTCGGCTCTCTAATCGGAACCTCTCAAGAGAGTAGAATTGAATGGAGTCCAGAAGAAAAACACTGGATTGCAAATCACCAAGAAATATCTTTCGGGTACGAACCACACTGGGAACCTTACGAAATTTATGAAAATGGCGAGTATACTGGAATAGTCGGTGAATATGTCAAAATCATTGAAAAGGAAACTGGTATCAACCTCAAACCTATCTCAAACCTCACCTGGAAAAAAACACTTAATGGTTTGCGAAATGGTACTATTCAAATGACGCCTTGTTGCGCAATTACACCAGATAGAGAAAAATACCTTCACTTCAGTGATATTTACATACAAGACCCAATAGTCATAGTAAGTAGGCGAAATGGCCCGTATATGAGTACACTCGAAGATCTAAAGAATAAGGAAATCGCTTTATCAAGGAACTACTACACAATTGAACTAATAAAAAAACGCTATCCAGATATTAAAATCAACGAAAAAGAAACCATTAAAGAATGTCTAGAAAGTGTTACAAGTGGTGAATCAATCGCTTTTATCGGGAATTTGAATGTTATCACCTACCACATGAATAATTTGGGATTTAGCAACCTAGAAGTGGTGGGGACAACACCTTTCGAGTCTGGAAATATAGCAATGGCTGTGAATAATGAACTCAAACCTTTTATTCCCATCATCAATAAAGTACTGAATAATATATCAGCAAAAGAAAAACACATCATAAGAAAAGAATGGATTGCTGAATCGAAAAACGACTCCTTTATGAACCCACAATTCATGTATTGGACGATTATTATATTGAGTGGAATATTTGCAGCATTGATACTTCTTTACTATTGGAATAATGTACTTAGAAAAATTGTACGCAAAAAAAAGAAAACAGAACAAAGACTTAAAGAAAGTCTTATTGAACTCAAAAAAAATGATGAAGAAAAGAAAGTTTTATTACAAGAGATTCATCACAGGGTAAAAAACAATTTGCAGGTTGTGTCTAGTATGATGAGACTTCAGGCTAACATTAGCAATGATGAGGTTGCATCTAAAACATTACTAGAAGCAGTTGAGAGAATAAAAACCATTGCTCTTGTGCACGACAGAATATACAAATCTCCAACGATAAACACAGTAAAATTAAATGATTACATCAGCTCTTTATTCGCTGATATCATGCTTCAATTTTCTGGATTAAAACAACCCGAACTCAAAATAAATGATTTTGATGTTGACGTTAACATGGATAAAATAGTTCCTTTAGCTTTAATAATCAACGAACTCATAACAAACAGTATAAAGTATGCCTACGATGATCAAGAGCATCCTGAGATCAACATTAAATTATCCAATCCTAAAAGCACTGGCCTTGAACTCATCTACTCCGACAATGGTAAATGGAAAGAAGAAGGTGATAGCGATCGTTTTGGAACATCATTGATAGAGATCTTTACGGAACAATTGGACGGAATCTTCGATTTAGAGAAATCCGAAAATGGAACTTATTATCATTTCAAGTTCAACACGCTCATCATTCACCAAAAAAAAATCTAAATTTTTCCTAAAATTCAATTTCAAAAATTTTTTAAGGAAATATTTTGTTATCTTGAGACTGCGGATTTTCGCAACAATTATAAAAACTAAAGGAATGGAAGTTATTTTTAATACAGACAAGAATATAGAGGGAAAAGAACGTATTGAAAAATATTTTACTAATTACCTTAAAGAGGATTTAAATAGATTTTCAGACAGAGTTACTAGGTTAGAAGTTCATCTATCTGATGAGAATGGAGATAAATTTGGAGAAAATGATAAGAAGTGTTTAATTGAAGCAAGACCAGAAGGACTTAAGCCTATTGCTGTGACTGCAAAAGATAGTGATATTGATAAAGCAGTAAAAGGCGCTTCGCAAAAAATGAAAAGTTCACTTACTAAATTGATTGGCAAACTTCAAAACCACTAAAGCTGGTAAAATTCGTAAATATAGCCTTCTCTAGCGAGAGGGCTATTTTCATTTGAATTTTAAACCGTACTCAGCCAATACAACATCCCATTCCAAACTTTCCGTATTTTCCAAAAGCGAGGTATTGATAAGCTTCTGAATAGAATCCGATAGTTCATTATTGATACCAAGAGCATAATACTGAGGATTGAAGCGAATATCCAAGACTTTGAACTCATTAAGTGTATCTGCTCTGACTAACTCATTCAATAATGGTAAATCATAAGATATTGCTTCCACCTCTTCATTTCTTAGGGCGGGGATTAGCTCCTCTTTAGTAGAGTATAGATGCTGATTATTGTAGAAATTATCATTCATCCACTTCATAGTTCCTGAATTACTGACGGTCCCCAATCGTTTATCTTTGAAGTTTTCAATTTTGCTTGTATCCGTTTCCAATTCTGTAATCGTCAGAGAAGATGCAATACTCGCAGTAAAACCAGAAATAATGATAATGGCAGTGAACATCCAAACTAGTGCCACTAGCCTTCCACCTGATGTCCGAGGCGATTTATCACCATAACCAACGGTCGTCATCGTAACAGCAGACCACCAAAATCCGCTCCATAGTCCTCGAATACCTCCACCAAACTCCTCCTTATTTGCCTTCCTCTCAAACAAACATGTTAAAAACCCAAAGACTAAAATAACAAGACACAAACCAGTTAGAATCCGAAAAAAATCGAAAGACAAGAATGAAGATAAAAAGATTTTCGCTTTTTCCCATGTGGTATACTCATTAGCAACAACTCCAGAATAAGCCAAATAAAAAGGAGCAGAAAAATCAATAAT
>CBFHJL010000059.1:0-18044 GCA_965656195.1 Brumimicrobium sp.
GTCGTATCCAACTTTCGGATATCAGACATCACCTTCGTCAAACGAGAAACCACTCTACGATCAGACGCCTTCATCATCATCGGACGGAAAGCATCACGCAAGATCTTTCCTGATTTCGCAGCCATCCCAAACTCCTGACCATTTTCACGAGTACGAGCAAACCGCGGATCATTCTTGATACGATCACCATCAACACCACCTTTTTCACGCGCCAAATATCCATCACCAGACTTATAGAACGATATGTCACCAATCGTTCCAGAAAGCTTGATAATCCCTTTTTGCTTTGCCATGATATTTAATGTTTAATTCAACTCATCCCATCAGGACTTTCCCGATGTTCGAATTTCACTTTCGTCGCGACTAGAAATTGAATTCACATCAAACATACACCTGGATCAACCCTCAAAAAAGAGATCACTACCGCTTCATAATATTTCAGGTCATTTGTGCCGAAATCACATTGCAAAAGCCCTCCACAAACCCTTAAATTTGTAACCAGGAACACTAGTTCTTCCATACAGATAATCCATGGATAGAGTATAGATAAAGTATTAGAAACACTAAAATTCAACAATCCTCACTAAGAAATGAAGCGTTTGGTCATCCACACAAAAGACATCGTGATCATCACCGGAAAATCCGAACGCTACGCCCGTGAACTCATCCGTAAAATGAAAGAACATTACCTGAAGAAAAGCCACCAGTATATCACGATCAAAGAATGTTGTAATTATCTAGGATTAGATATAGATGAGGTGGAAGATGAGTTGTTTTAACCTCTTATAATAAATATTTAGTAAATTTTGAAACTTGCAAATTGATTTAAACAGTGATGAAAATTCGTTTCCTCTAGCCAAACAGTAAATATTCTATTCCTGACTATTTGTAATTCCTATTTCAGTTGGTCAAGTTGAGTAAAAAATGAATCAAGCGCATTATATAGGGTATGATTTATTTTGATAAAGATCGAATAAGCACCTATTGTACTTCCTGGTGAACAAGAGTTTCTATACTCCTTGATGTGGCTTTCGTTAAGGCGCAAAACAGCAATTGTTTCATCGCACATTTTTTTCATTTTCAGCGAACTGGACTGAGCTTGATGTTCTCTTAATGCATCAATGGCGTTTGAAGAACTAGTTGCTAATGAAAATGCCGTAATACCGTCGTTATGCTCGGTGATTTTAGCTTGAGTAAAATAGGTTTTTAACTTGCTTAAAAAATTATTCATGATTGGTGGTTTTCGTTTATTAATTGTCAACACACATCTGCTCCAACTCAAAAGAGAGGACTCAAAAATTAATCGGACAATTGATTAATGAGTTGTACACTCACTTTTATCTCAAATCAATTAATCTCAGCTTTAATAAGACCATTTCCAACCTTCACTGGAACTCCTTTATTTGCAAAATGGATAGCAATAAGTGACACAGCTACTGTTGTTACTAACGTGATAAATACAACGTCTTTAGACATAACAATATGTTTTATTTTTTGAGGAATATCCCTACTCATCGTTAGACGGAATTATTTAACTGTAGGTTTCTCCTGAATCCTTTTTTCTATCAACAAGTTTTTAACATTCTAAAAATAAGACTACTCCATCTAACTTCATCTAACTGCATTAATACTTCATCAAGAGAAAAGCATTTATTATGTTCTTATGGTAAATAATCAAATAGTTAATTCAGAGAACTACCTACCAATATTAAGATATGTGCTTATAAATAATCCCGAAAAATTTAAATTTATCGGATATTCACCTTTTACGACCCAGTCATTGCCATTTCTATCTTGAAGAGTACTAGATTGGGCAAACTGATAACCAAGTCTTATACCTAGTAACGAGAAAATCTCATTACTTGTCAAATAATAGCCTACATCAAGGAATGTTTCCCCGTAGAAATCGATAGATTCAAAAAAATCATAATAATTAAAAGAATTGATAGTTGTAGAGGATGAACTAGTTACTGATCTATAAACACCTACTCCGCCTTTAAATCCAAGACCAAACCTTAAATTCTGAAGTTCTGTTCGTTTACTTTGATATATTTTTGTGATATACTCACTTAGATACACTATTGAGACAATACCACAAGAAAGGGATTGAGTTTTTAAATTAAAATCCACGAAATGATTTTTAATAGGATATCCAGCATTATCAGTTTCTTCAAAAGTCCAACGGTTATATTGTTCACCATATTGATAGGTAGTAAATAATCCGAAATTCACCTTTCTGTTTGGCCTATAGCTTATGGAAAGACTAAATTTTTGTCCATTCCTAATTTTATCCTTGAGAATACTTGGGTTAGACTGTGAGGTTACTGAATCAATATAAAAACGATTAATTTTATTCATGGAATACTTCGAAATTCCATACTCTAATTCAAAACTCAATTTCTCATGTCTATCTTGTGACCAGATGAAACCTGTTGTGAACGCAATAATTATTAAAAATGAGCTATGATACCTCATTTCACTATAGGTTGATTTTTGTTTCTTCAAGCGTATGAAGGTTTATCAAATATATTGTTGAATTTCTCTTTATCTCCCCTGTAGGCTGATCATTCTCGTTATAAACTATTTCACTATCAATTCTTTCGCCCAAAAGATAATTGCTATTAGGTGAATGTGATATCGTAGTATATCTTTTCTTATCACAAAATGGAATAAGCAGTTCTTTAGAATCGCCATTCTTAGAAATTTTGTAAATACCATCATTGGTTATACTAACAAATATATACTGTCCATTCACAGACCAACATAATCCATCAATATTCAGAGACTCGAAGGATGACTGCACATCAACTATTGAATTTACTTCGAAATTGGAGTTTTCTAAATCAGACCAAATGATATGCTTTCTATTCCCAATATAGCTTTCTGAGAGCAATAAATTATCATCAGAAATATCATTCAAGTTAAAATAACCAGTTTCACTTTGCACGCCGCTAATTAATGTATCAATCTCTACAGAGTTACGATCTCTTTTTAGAAAATAATAAGGAACACCTAAATTTGGACTATGTGACCAAAACAAGTGATCCCCTTCACTGCTCCACGTAGGTGAAAGATTTCCAGACGTTTCTGACATCTGTTTTAAACTATCTCCGTTGTCCTTTACTATGTAAATATGGTCAACATATGTTGGTGCATGCGTAAAAGCTATCCAACCTGAGGAACTCCATTTAGGTTGCCTCCATATTTTGCCGCTCTCTACGATTTCTGTTTTAATTTGAGAATCCAGATTGAACTTATATATTTTGTATATGCCTTGTTCATTGTCTCTGTAGTGATAGACAAATTCATTTTCATTAGTGGGGTTAAAACAAGGTGCTTTATACTGATGTTTCCCTTCAGTAAAAAAAGTCATTGATGATAATTCTTCTTGAAAACTTCCGCAGTCATCATTAATTGAAGAAGGAGATAGCTTGTCTCTTCGACAAGCTATCATTCCTGTAATTAAAAGAAGACATAACATTATTTTTATTGTTATATCAAGCTTCATATTTATTGTTTAATTATTTTTTTTGTAATTACTTTACTTCCAGTGTTCAATTTAACAAAATAAACTCCTTTCGACAAATGCGAAACGCTTATAGTTACAGAGTTTTTGCCATTTTTTTGCCCATCAAGTTCATGATTAGCAACAAGTTTTCCGGTAGCGTTAATGACTTTTAAATCAACTTCGTTGTTACCAAAAATCTCATATTCAATTGTTACCTGATTCTCACTTGGATTAGGATAAACCGCCATATCTTGTGCTTTAGTTTCTTCACTTAAGTTCGCTGTGCCATTCGGATCCTCTATATACAGTGAAAACCCAGTTTTGAGTTCTGTTGGCTGGGCTGGTATCCATTTATTCATTGACTGCCCGTTAATATTTTGAACAATATTCCAACAAAAAGTAGTTGTAGTAACAGAGACAACATTTTGATTTACGTTAACGTTGTATGAGAACCAATCTTCTCCACTAATTGGATTAGTCGCAGAAACCCCTGTTGAAGAGCTATATCGTTGCCATTGATCAACTAAAGTTTGTCCTTGTGGAAGTATCTCGAGAAAATTTGAGGTCACTTGGTATCGGTCTGCAACGTAATTCCCAGCGGCAACACCATTTAGGTTTTGAGCGACTATAACATTTTGAGAAGGTGTTACAGTAATCTGAGGGTTCGTTGAGCTCCCTCCTCCATGTAAAATATAGAAATTAGGATGAGAGGCTCTGTATAAAGATAAATCTGCATTAATTCTTCCATGTCCTGTTTCCGTGTCATAACCTGAAGGAGGGATATCTGTTGAATACCATTGTAAAAAGTATTCGATATCAGCTGGAGCTAAATAATTAGGGTAGCCATTCGAAGGTTTATGTTCACTTTGAAGTAAGGCCGCAACTCCAGCAACATGTGGTGCTGCGAAGGATGTTCCTTCACGACTGAAACTATACCCGGTATTATCATCATGATCTAACGATGCATAGATATCGTTTGTGCCAGGTGCGATAATATCTAATTCATTACCATATGTTGAAAAATTAGCTCTTCCTCCCGAATTGTCATTAGCACCTACCTTGATAACCCATTCATCTCTGTAACTAGCAGGATAGTTAATTGTATTATCCCAGTCATTCCCACTAGAAACAGCTAATATACAACCGTTTTTATAAGCAGATTTGACAGCATCTTTTAAAAGAGTGGAGAAATTTGGCCCTCCCCAACTATGATTTTGTATATCCAATCCGTATCCATAACCTGAGCTTGAAGCAGATCCTTCTACAATAGCTGGTGCGGCAATAGAGTAAGCTACCGCGGGACCAAATGGAGTTGGCTCAGCGACAGTCATAGAGAATAATTGACAACCTGTATTACCTGAACTAACATCTCCTCCAGCTATTCCAGCTATACCAATGTTATTATCCCTAAGGGCTCCAATTATACCTGCACAAGCAGTACCATGTCCATCAGAGTCAGGATTTGTTTGATTAGACGGAGAAGTATTGTTTACATAATCATATCCTCCAACAATTTTTGTTCCTGACCAAGTACCATCTCCAAAATCCTCATGTCGCCAATTTATTCCTGAATCAAATACGCCTACTTTAATCGTAATACTACCTACTTGATCAGTCCATGCATCTTGTAAATTAATACCATGACTTGGATTGAATAGTCCAGACTGATCAGTTATATATAGATTATCATTTGGAACATTAACAATTTCTCCAATATAGTCTAATTCTGCATAATGAATAGTTGGATACATATTGTTCAAACTATCCATCATAACCGTATTGTTTACATGAGTAGGTAAATAAATTGCAAAGGTTGCCCAAAATTCATCTAGTTTCACTTCTTCGCCGCTGCGAGAAATTGAAATACTATCGGCAGTAGTCATTTTTTTGAAAATTTTATAAGTTTCAAAACGATCCCAAATAACTCCAGTCTTTTGAGACATGGAGTCGAGTACATCTTGCTTTACGAAGTCCTTAAGTTCTCCTGCTAATAGAGTCTTTTTATCAACAGAGGCATATTTAACCATTGATTTGTCAAAACGAACTATCAGTTCATTTGCAACGTTCGTACCATTTGAAATATCGAATTCTCTCTGGAATAATTTATACTTTATTGCGATATTTTTGTAGTTCGAGCTACCATCTTGACTTTGTCCAACAACAATAACATTGTCATTATTGTCGATCGCCATATTCATTGCTAAGTCATTAGAATTAGCAGTTCGGCTATAAGATATTTCATTAATTATCTCACCAGAGGAGCTGTATATGACAGTTTTTATATCGTTGGTTAAACCTTTTGATGAGCTTCCCGTGACTATCAGTTTATTATTACTTGATAATACGCCTTGTATAGCCTTATCATCTTGGTTCGATTCACCGTTATATTCTCTATTCCAAATAAGATTCCCATTAGAGTCATACTTTAGAACAGAGTAATTGCTTCCTTCATTATTTGTTTCACTGAATCCAGCAACATAAACATTTCCTAAATTGTCAACTGTAACACCTTTGCCTCTGTCTTCTAAACCATAACCGTCATAAACTTTTTGCCAAACCATATTTAAATTTGAATCAAGTTTATATGTTGCTATATCATAATCAGTCGAGGTGTTTTTATATGTACCAGTAATATAAATGTTATTATTATCATCAGTGGTTAGATCGTATACTTCACTGACACCTTGAGTACTGCTTTGTCCAGTTCTATTAACCGTTAGGTTTTGATTGTTATAATCAACTGATAGTATAGCCATCTCCCATTGAATAGGAGATGAATTTATCTGACTACCTCCTCCAACATAGATCGTGTTTGTCGAAGTATTAACTTTTAGAGTTGCAGGAATATCATCAAGGCTATTATAATCGTATCGCCGATTCCAAATTTCATCGCCATCATTCGCTTTGAGTCGAATCAAGGCATAATCAGAATTAGAATTAATTCCTGCACTACTACCTGCAACAAAAATATTACCATTATTATCTCCCATAACTGCTGTACCTGCATCATAAGGTAATGGACTGCCACCGAAATCATATTCGTAATTCCATAATACATTACCTGAACTATTCATTTTGATATTTGAGTTGTATTAGCTATAGCACCTGTTACGTAGACATTGTTGTTATTATCAATGAACAAGTCACCCGCAGCATCATCTTGATTTAGTAATCCTCCGAATGTTTGCTCCCAAAGTAAATCACCTTGTCTATTATACTTTTGAACTATTATATCCAAATCGTTATTCGAATTCAATGCAGCACCAGCTACATATACATTCGCCATATTATCAGTTTTAGTTGTTGTTTTAGATGTTAAAGGGGCGTTAACTTGTCCGCTGCTTCCACTCCAATGTTCGGAAATTACTGTTTGATTAAACTGTGCATATGTAGCTAGATGAAATAAACTACATGTAAAAAATAGAAATATTGTTTTCATAATTGAATTAGATTTTTTTGATTAAAATTGACTTTAAGAAAAAACAAGGATTTTAGGGGGGTAATAAATACACAGGAGAAAGCCTATGGCTCATATTGAAATTGAGAAAAGAAATTTTTCGATTCATCATTAGGTGTTAGATTAGTCTGAAAATATTTGTAGTTTTAAGACTACATGTTCAAAGCTATAAAAAAAAGGAAGGAATGCAAAATGAAGTATTTATTAATCCTAGAATGTTTTAAGTCTTTCCTTTTGGAAATGTAATCATCTAGACTGTAAAATGCCAAAGAAACGCAAGAACACTGATCGTTTCAAATTGAAATTAAAGGAACTGGATGGTTTTGGAGGGACGGGATCACAGAGTGTTGATCGAGTTGTAGGATTTGCATGTGGTGGATCATAAGTTGAGGGAGATTGAGGGGGAGAAATGAGTTAAGTCGTTTTGTATGGTTTTATCTTGTTTAACTCTGACCAAATCACCTATCTTTTTTTCAGTATTGAAAATACCCAGTAATTTTAGATTCACGAAACTTTTATGATTTCAATATATTTTATCCAATTTGATTGAGGTATGGAGTTGATGTTTGATAATGATGTAATACGAATAAAATGAGTACTAGAAAAAATAGCTTAATCATACTGATAACGGTAGTGATACTTTTAATTATCGTCTGGTTCTTTTCCATATCTAAGAAAGAAAAAGAACTAAAAGAAGAGAAAGAGCTTAAAAAGCTACGTAAAGAAAAGCTGAAAGCGGATATTGACAAATTGATAAGAGAAGAGGAGCTACTCGAAAAGCACAAACTAAAGACTGAACTATGTGAGCAATATTTGATAGAAAAAAGTGAGTTAATTTACCATCGGCTTATACAGGTTTTGGTAGTTCTATATCTATTAACAAACGTAGCATTATTTTATTTTTTGAATGTAGATCTAAGTAACTTGACAGAAATTAATGGTTTGGTCTTTACTCTTTTGGGATTAAGTGCGATTTTTGTGTTTCGTTCAGTCAAAAGAGGTAAACAGAAACTGATTGGATTTACTAAAAATTTCATACTTCAACTTGTTTTTGATGAAAGAGAGTTGGATCATTTCTTGAAAAGAATAGAAACTCTTGAAGATCAAATAGAACGAGTTGTTGAATTAATAGAAGTAAAACAAACGGAGTTGAACGAATTGAAAAGTCAGTAAGAAAATGTCAGTTAATTACGCAAAAGAGAAATTTATCGCTGCAACAAACACGTTGTCGCGAGGACATGGTAATCTTAAAGAAAGATTGATTGATGCTTATGTATGTTTGTCGCCACTGAAAGATGAATACTTTCCTGATTCATTGAGAGTTTACTGGGTAAATTTGAAAAATAAGATGACTTCTGAAGATCCTACTGTAAGCAAAGGAGATGTAATGTATGGCACGCTTCAGAATACAGTTGAAAAGATGTCATTTGAGGAGTGTGAAAAAGCAGTGGATATTATATTAGGGTTGAATTATAGGTTGAGGGAGGTTTAGGTTTTTTTCTATCTTTATAGAACTACTTAATCTAATCTACTATGCACAAGGCCAGAATCAAAGGAACTGATAAGTTTGTAGAAGCTGAGGACTTAAAAGTAATGTCAAATGTCGCGGAGACTGAATTCATATGTGTTGATGAAAATTGCGGTATCAGCTTAATTCCTTGTTCTTATGGTCAAGATAATAAGGTTAGACCGTACTTTAAAAAAGCAAGAGGTGTTGAGCACAAATCTGATTGTGAGTACAGTAAGCTACTTGAATTCTTGAAAATTGGTAAAAAACAACGTATTACTGATGAAGAACTTTCGATGTTCGAATATCCCGCCAAACTCGTTGAGAGACCAAAGGAAAAGTCTTCTAAGGATGTTTCTACATCAGATTCGTTGCCTGAAGAGAAAGGTTCTGGCAATAGACATGTAATGTCTGGTGAGTTCGATTCTCTTCTGCGTTCTAATAAGCATGTTACATCAATCAATTTAATAATCGACTTCTTTATAAGTTGTCCTTATAATCGTGACGCGTTGCTTAACTTATTAGGAAAAGAGGGGGAGTATAACCACATGTTTAAAAGTATATCTTATAAGAGCCACGGAAAATTTGAGGATGGAAAGATTTTCCATGGTGTTCTTTATTCAAGTAGAGGTGAAGATTCGATAAGGGATGAGAAAGACTTTGTGTATTTTCGTTTATTATCCTGTGAACGATGGGAAGATTCTTTTGGTGGAAAACAACAGGTTAATCCTTACTGGGTAAAACTAAATAAGGCGGATATTTCGAAGTATAAATTGGATAGAATATTAGAGGATAGGAAAACTGTAAATAATCAATCAAAGGAGGATTATCAGAAGCAGAAAAAAAATAAATCCACAAATGCCATGGTATTCTTTTTAGGTAAAGCACCAAAATATAAAGATCCTTTTACGTTTGAAGTGATTGATGACTATATAAGTTTTCGGTATGCGCAGGTGAATTATCCTTAAGGTGATCGTTCTTTTTTTACTTTTCAATATAAAATTATCGGTAAAACAACTTTGCCGTTTTTCGAATCTGCTCTTTTAATAAAAAGGGTTGAGAGTTTAAAACTTGAAACATTCATCTTTAAAATGAATTATAAGGTAGGTTATCCTAAATTTTAGCAACTATTTCTAATTAATGGTAAGTAAGGGATTGAAAATGGGGAAGGGTATATTTTACAATAAAAATACTCAGTAAAGGATCCTAGTGATGATAGAATTTCATTCTATCAAGATTTAGTCGATAAATTAAAAAGGGTTAAAGCAATACCAAGTTATCCATCTACTGTCCATAATTATATGACCTGGTCAGTTGATATTGATGAGAAAACATTTGAAGACGTTCAGGTTATACTCGAAGAGTTAAAGTCAACTTTTAAGTAATATTATTTACTCTTAATTGTACTCATCTTGTTAGAGATTCACTATATTAGTAATTGTAATTAGTTCTTTAAATAGATGTAAATCGAGTGAAATAAACTGTCAGTAATTCTGTCACCTCTTATTTTAGAAACTCCAAAAGGCTCATATATACTGCGATTGAGATTTATATTCGAATCCTGTCGCGATCACAGAGAAGCAAAAAGGTTCACCATTCATGGTGAACCTTTTTTTATTGGCAGCTATCGCAGTCTGAAAGCCCCAGCTTTCAAGCGGAGATAGCGCCAATAAAAAAAGCGTAGTTCGGGGTACGAGAACGTACCTTTTTGATTCGGAATTTGGATGGCCTAAGGATGAACAACCCAATACTCCTATTCTCTATCCTTCAATCACAAATAACACTAACAAAAAAAAGCGAGAGCAAATGCCCCCGCTTTTTCAATTATTTAGAATGTTAAACGAAATTACTTCTTTATCAATTTCTTTGTGATGATTTGATTATCCAAAATGATCTGCATGAAGTAAATACCAGGCGTATTGTCTTTCAAGTCTAACAATCGTTGCGTCTCATCATAAGAAAAGCGTATTTGTTTTCCTTGCTGATCGAATACCTGTAGTTCATTGATTTTTTGATCAGAAACAAGATAATACTCCTTACTTGATGGATTAGGATAAACACCTACTTCCGCTTTGTTTTGTTGATCAAGACCCGCGTCATCCAACTCAACCGTTGTCACTATCGTATTCGTAATGATCGCAGTATTGAAGTCAAAGAAAATATACCCTGTATTCTTTATTTCATCACCTTCAATAAGGTTACCATTCGCTTTTATTCTAAAGGTAATGTATCCTTTTGAATCTGGTTCAGAAGTTGTAGAATCCATTAACATGATGTTTGGATAATATACTTTTAGAATATCATTAGACAAGCTGTAATGCATGTCGTGCGAGTAGTCGAGCACTTCAAAAGTTGATAAATCTAAGTATGAAGAAAGCGTATCTTCCAATCTGATGTTAAACGCAGGTGCAGTTCCCGTATTCTGGAAGTTTATCGTGTACGTCAAGTAATCGTCAAATCCAGGCTCAACGATTGAAGGATACACAAGTTTGTTATTCGGATCATAAGAGTTAACCACATTGTAACAATTTGAGTAGGTATTGTTCGCAAGGTTATTATCACCGTTATTTGGCGTTACGACAACAGATACACAGATCAAATCACCGCTCATTGCAGTTGTATCCGTAGAAAAATCTAATCTAAAGTCCGTATTAGGATTTACCGCACCAAAGTCATTTACGGTGTAGGTATATGTATTACCTGACACCACTGGTGTCAAACTTCCTGCTGTAGGGTTTAGAAATGTTACCGGTCCTGTTACAGTAACAGTTACCGATCCAGCAACTCCGTCAGAACAATTCATATTGTAATAATTGGACATGTCTCCAGCTTTAACACTTAAGGTGTGAGGTTGTCCTGGGAAAACCCAACCGTTAGTGGCAATACTTTTTGTTCCAACGTCAAAACCAGTTTTACATCTTAAACCAAAATCAACATTACTTGCGAGAGGTGTGTCGGAAGAAAGGGATACTGTAGAATCTATTCCAGGGTACGTACAGTCAATGGTATAAGGTTTGTTCAAGGTATCCACAACTACTTCATACTGTCCAGTCGTTAAAGAGAAGTAGTATCGACCAGTATTGAATGATGAAGCTTGAGAAACAGTATTTCCTTGATCGAAAACTGTAATAGGAACATTAGTTAAAGAACTATCTGTTGCCTCATATGTACAGTTTGTATTCTGATCTGTAAAAACGTATCCTTCAACTCCTTCTGCTCCGAGACAGCCAAAAGGATTATTCACAGGATCATTATCCTCGCATAATGGGTATCCTTGAAAAGTTCCACTCATCGCAGGTAAAATATTTGGCAGACAGGTTAAGTTATTTCCGCTTAAACTTATCGTTGAAATTGTACTTGGTAAAAACGGTACACAATACAGCGAATTATTCGCCAACGTTAATTGATACAGTGGAGTTGGTAGAGCAGGTATAGCAGTTAAGTTATTGTTCTCCAGTCTAATCGTTGTTGCTGAGTTCGGAATGTTAGGAATTGAATTCAAGTTGTTGTCATGCAGGTGCAGTGTCGTGATAGAATTCGGTAAATAATCGATTGAAGATAGATTACAACCATTAGCATACAGCTGTTGCAGCGTGTTTGGTAAGTTCTCAAGTACTTCTAAATCCTGACAAGTGTTGAGGTATAGTTTTTCTAGGTTCGGAGGAAAAGAGGTTAAGCTTGTAAAGAAATTGTTCATTGCTGACAAATAAGTCACTGAATTCGGAATAGGAGGAAGGCTCGTTAAATTGAGATTGCTCAATCCTAAAGTTTCAAGACCATTAGGAAAGGTTGGAATGATCATGTTGTAATTACTTCCAATACTTAAATATCTCAAACCAGCAGGCAGTGGAGGTAAATTGATTACATTACATTGTTGCACATTATACGTTTCAAGCGTAGCCGGTAAGCTAGTCTCAATAGGCAGACTTGACATTGAACTTCTATGGTAGGTAATTAAACCAGCAGGTAGTGGTGGAAGACTTGTCAAGTTGTTACTCATAATTACTAGCTTCTCTAATGAAGCTGGCAAATTGGCTATGGTATTTACTTCGCAAAATGCTGCATTCAATTCTATTAGATTCTGAGGTAGGTAAGGAATTGAAGCCACCGGGTTATAATTAACCGTTAGTATTTCCAGATTATCGAAATACTGTACTCCATCTATGTCAACAACATTGTAAGAATCTGGAACGATCAAAGTTGTTTCATTCACAATTTCCGCGCATGTTGTATCCATCAAATTTCCAGTCATACACGTCGGATAATTACCTTGAAGAAAGGAAACAAATCCAGCATCAGGAATAGTTACCGTTTGAGCATTCGAAAGCATGGAAATACTTGCAAATAGAGTTAGTAGCAGTGTTTTTAACGTTTTCATGTAGTAATTGATTGGTTTGACTGTCAGACGATAGCAAAGTCTAATTAGTTGCTTGACTTTTGATTAAGATTCTAATTGACTGTACTGTATTGAAGCATTGAATGCGTTCCCAATCCGCAGTAGAATACAACGATGTTAAATAGTGGTAAGACTTTTGCTAAGTTCGATGAAAGTAGTTACATCCAAACATGCCATGTAACCTATTCCCCCATTTCTCATTATAAACACACCAACCCGCAACGCGAATCTATTTTCATTTACAATTTTCGCTCTGCTCAGAAACACAAACATGAGAAAGATATTACTATTTGTACCTGCATTATTTTTATTGGCCTGCAATGATCAACCAAAAGAAACCCCCAAGGAAGAAAAGCAAAGTTTAGCACCTACATTTGAGATCCTTGCACCAGTTGATGAATTTACCCCTGAGGCTGAGGTTTTTTCTATTGATAATTCGAAAGACACGATATTGATATCTGATCATGGATCATTTATCAATGTTCCCGCAAACTGTTTTGTAGATGAAGATGGACAACCCATTGAGGATGTTGAGGTTGAATTTACAGAATATACCAATCCTGCAGATATTCTTTTTTCAGGAATACCAATGGAATTTGTGACAGAGGATGGTAACGAAACATTTCAATCTGCTGGAATGTGTGAAGTAAATGCATCATCTGATGGTAAGAAAGTTTCGATAGCCGATGGTAAAGCATTAGATATAGGACTTAAAAATCAAGCACAGGATCCAGATTACAACCTCTATTATTTCGATAAGGAAAAAGGGGAGTGGATAGAAAAAGAAAAGGACCTGGCGGTTGATGACGAAACAGTTCCTGCAAAGCCTGTTACAATATCCACAATTGATACAAGCAGAGTCTTGCACGTTGACGTTGAAGATTACAGTATGAACAGAGATTTTAAAATGTGGGATCAAAGTAATTTTTACTTGCTTCCAGGTCAAGATCCTAAATATCATCAAGTAGGTGCGTCCTGGTATCATATGGAGGTTGTCAAAACAACGAACCCAGAACTATTTGTTTTGAAATTCAATGGAACCATGGGAGGTGAACAGGTCATTGAAGCATTAAAAGTTCAGCCATTAGTTACTCCAGGGAATTATGAACAAGCCATGAGTACATTCAATAGCAAAATGAGATTACACGCTGAAAGGCTGATTGAAAAGAATGGAAAAAAAGAACAGTTGCTGAATGCTGATGAGAGTATTGCAAAGATCAAGGAAGAACATGAAGAGATGAAAGCGCAAATGAAAATAGAGGAGGAGCAAAGGAGAGTTGAAGCGGAAAAGATGAGAATTGCTGATAGCATAAGGTATGCATCATATTACGCAGCATCAGAAGTAAGGGCTGATGTAATACGAATTTTTAGCGTTCGACAGTTGGGACTTTACAACTGTGACCGTTTTTATACCAGAGAGATCCTTGCGACTAAGAACATTTCTTTCAAGCACGATGGCGAACCACTTGAGTTTAGCAACACTTACCTGTGTTCGCGCCGCGATAATGCTGTATTGACATACGTTCCAGGTTCTGATGGGAATTATTCTATTGATCTGTCATCTGGCACCTTCTACTTTGTCGGCTTAAAAGGGGAAGAGATCTTTTGCAAAGAGATAAATTTGGAAACTTCCAATGGAAGTCATAAAATAGATCAGATCGAGAAGGAGGTATTGGAGAACTTAATGATATAGAAGGCTTTTATGATGGTTAAAAATACTTATGTTGAATTAACCAATATATGCCCCCTTCGCTGCTCGATTCGTTGCAGTGCAGCCAGATGAGAAATCGGGATAAGACATAATGCGAAGTTGGAAGAAGTAGAAGTAAGTGATTCAAAAGCACCTCTGGCCATGTTGGATTTTTAGCACTTTGTTCTTTTAGATCAATAGAATTTCCTTATCAAGAACTTCAGCAAAAGAATAAACGCAAAATAAAGCATAAAGGTATAAACGATGATAGCTTCTTCTTGCGTATACCAACCATTATAATGCGCTAAGGATTCTTTGGTTAAAGAGGTAACCACATATCGAACAAAAGACAGGATAAAATAATATCCCAGACATTCTAGGACCAAAGGAATCGTTTTGGTTAGAGGTTTCCGAGTCACGTTGGTTAGGTAGAGAATCCATACAAAAACGAGATTGGCAGGCGAATAGACTACAGCTGATAAAAGTAGTTTTAACTCGAACAGCCGGAAGGAGTGAAACAAAGAGTCTATTAAGGCCACTGCAAAAGCTCCAATGATGATTGCTAAGATACTTCTACCAAATAATTTTAATCCTTGACCATCGTGCATTGTGCCAATTCTTTTTCGAAAAGATTTTTACCGATCATTTGAATATATCCACTACAACTCATTTTATACGTTAAATCCTCTGCCTCTCGAGCTGTTAAACCTCCGGATATTAAGGTTTCTCCACCGGTAATTGGCCCGTTAATAATGGGAGCTGAAAGCACTTTATTTCTGCTGATTATTGCAATAAAATTACCGACATTCTTTTGGGTGTAATTCCCCCATTTTTGTGCTCCTTCATCTGTCATAGACAACGAAACACCGTATTCTCCATTGTCGGGGTCTTGCGATACTCTCGCGTCACTTATATCTTTATGAGTGATTTCATCGCCTTCCCATATTTCGGTATTCACAGCGTAAAGTGCGTGATATTCGTGCTCATCGTCGACAAAAGATATAGTTGTTTTACTCCATAAAAAACGAATCGGATAGAATTCAAGCCAATGTTTTTCTTGTGCAAGACTCAGCATTTCCATAACTGAAGCAGTATCTTTTGCTCGAACAAAAGCAATCTGAGGTGCATGTTGAAATCGATTATTCATATCTATATTGACCCTGAAAGCATCTTGAAATTCAGAATAATTGAGTTGAATTAAAGCGTCCTCAAACATGAGCGTATCGTTATAAATGTCATTTATAAATGAGCCTAATTCATTTCCCCGAAAAACGTTTCTAAATTCTAGCAATGGATGTATCTCGTCATTTGATAGTTCATAGAAATTCTTACAATGACAACTTTTTGCCTCTTGCCGACCGTTTTTGCACGCGGTAAAAACAATAAGAACGAATAGAAAATAGGGGAGGGTAGTTTTAATCAAAAAATTATTTTTAGCATCGGTTTTACAATTAACGAGTAAGTACTTCTGTTTATCTTCTAAAATTAAGACTTTCAATTGTGTAGGCGTAACTTAGCGAGACTACTCCAGACATATCATTATATCGCTCTATCGGATCTTGATTTTCCCAAGGAGCTGGATTAGGATTATTTGTTCGAATTAGTCCAAAAGAAAATCTTGAGCAGAGCTGAACAGTATGTTTATCGGTAATGTTATATCCTATGTTGAACTGTATTAAACCACTCAAGTATAAACGTCCTAATTTATCAGAAATATTTTCTCTTTCAGATTCTAAAAATTGATGGAATTCATCCTTCCAAATTTTTCTTTCATTTGCATTAACGAGAAACCTAAACAGCGGACCACTTTCAATAGAATAAAAAAATTGAGTAGTACCATGAATACCAAAAGTGATCGGAACGGATACAAAGTTATGTTCTATCGTTCTTTTCGAAATGTACTTGTTATCGGGGAAATTTGATGGTGATGCTAAGTATTTTTCACCTTTCCCAACATATTCTATACCCGTGGTAAAATAGGCGAGTCCATCATTAATTTTTACATAATGGAATGCAACCTGTGGACCAAAGTTCAAATATCCAAAGTCATACGCGGAAAACGATAATCCAATCATGGATCGGAACTGTTCTCGTTGTCCATTAGAATAAATCGAAATAGATAAAGTCAAAAAGAGCAATAGGTGTTTCATCTGAACGAATAAAAAATTAAAGGAGAATAATTTTACTTAAAAGAAATTACTGCTAGTTCAAAACATAATTAATAGGTATTCTTGCTCTAGCGCGAACGTATTTTCTTTTATAAATAGCTGGAGTCCATTTTGGCATTGTGGATATGACTCTTATCGTTTCTTTGTCTATGGCCTTAGAAACTCCCCTAAGTACCTCTATTTGCGAAAGACTTCCGTCTTTTTCAATTACGAACTGAACATAAACTTTTCCCTGTTCTCCATTGACCATAGAAACTTCTGGATACCTTATGTTCTTGGCAAGAAACTTTTTCATGCCTTCACCTCCTCCCGGAAATTGTGCTTCAGTGTCGGGATAATCTACAATCTTATCACTACTGCTTATTTTGACATTACCACAACTCGCGATAAATAGTGAGACCATGATAATCATAAAAAATTGAGGCTTCATATCTTCATTTTTTTTTATACACTTTGAACACGCAATTCAAGTATAACTCCTACTTAAAATACCCGTACTCTTCCTTGTGGAGATCGTAGAAATGTTCTTCGCGAATCAAAAGATCATAAAAATCTCGTGCTGCTAAAAATGCATATTTTTGTTTGGGTTGGGAATATTTTGTAGGTGTAAAAGATTTCAATTGCTCGAATTCACGTCCTAAGTCTTTCGCCATTAGTTCCATATATTTTCGAGCTGCACCGTAACGCGATGTAGCAAAAGAAGAGAGGAATAAATTGTAACGTAGAAGGTGGATGAATTCCTGTCGTTCTTCTGCATCTTCAATTGCACTGTAGTACTTTTCATTGTCAAATGGTAAAAGAAGTTCGTGCGCTTCATTCATGAGTTTAAAAACTTTTTCATTGTGAAAATTCTTTGAGTCGTGCGCCTGTAAACCACCTGGCAGCAGATCAAGTACTTCTTCGTAAATTTCTTCAATACGATTAAAGTCGGCGAAGTAAGTTGTCTTCTTTTCTTTAATGTTAGGAACCTGAAGAAAAACTAGTTTTAATGTTGACCCCATCTTCCCATTAAAAACAGCTAAAAAGTCTTCGCTTTTAAAAGCCCCTTTTAATGTGCCACTGCGTCTTTTTTTCATTCCAGCTTCTTTCTGGAAGTCCTTATATTTCTCTTCAACAAGTTTACTAGAGCTATACTTTTTAGAACCTATATAGTCATTAGGAAACTTACTCTCATAGTCGATGGTAATAACAGTATCCATTAGAATTTCTCCTCCTTTCTTGTTATCTACCAACTGTATTTCGAATTGATCTTGACGGTCAAAAGTGATGATGTAATAAGCAGGCTGTCCTTGTGCCTGTCTCTTTTCTGTTTTGCGAC
>CBFHJL010000060.1:0-1724 GCA_965656195.1 Brumimicrobium sp.
TTGCCTTACGGACAAGCCTGCCTCCTTTTTTCCATAATTGCCATTCCTCTACCACTCCATTCTTCATCGCCACCGAAAAAGCATAGTACATTTCCGTCTCTTTCACTTCGTACGTTCCATGAATAACTTGCTTTTCGGTTGTTAACCATAATTCGTCATACGCTAATTCCAAAGAGAATTCGGCAGCTGGAATTTGTACTCCGGCGTCATTGACCTTTACTTCATAAGATTCCTGTGTCCCAGAATAGGATCCTAAATATTTCTTAGGAAAAGGACGATTTCCGGCCATACAAGCAGCAAAAATAATGACCACTAGAAACAGACTGAAGACGAATGGTTTGTACATAGTTTACGATTTCCGTTCTCGAAATTAATTAATTCCTGAATAATCTGAAAGTTTTTCACATTTCGAACCAAGTATCAACAACCATCATTTTCTTTGCACGAAAAGCGCTAACTTTAATTTTCAATACTGACAACATGGAACAATATCATAAATTATTACAGCATATCCTCGATAATGGAACAGATCGAGGCGACAGAACGGGAACGGGTACACGTTCTATTTTCGGTCATCAAATGCGCTTTGATCTCAACGAAGGTTTTCCTTGTGTAACAACTAAAAAATTACATTTAAGATCGATAATTCATGAACTGTTATGGTTCATTAGTGGTGATACAAACATTAAGTATCTCAAAGAAAATCAAGTTCGTATTTGGGATGAATGGGCTGACGAAAATGGAGATTTGGGACCTGTTTACGGTCATCAGTGGAGATCATGGCCTGACGGAAATGGAGGTACTATTGATCAGATCTCACAGCTTGTTGATCAATTGAAAAATAATCCGAATTCAAGAAGACATATCGTTTCTGCGTGGAACGTAGCGGATGTAAAAGACATGGCTCTACCTCCTTGTCATTGCTTATTTCAGTTCTTTGTAGCTGACGGAAAATTAAGTTGCCAATTGTACCAGCGTTCTGCAGACACATTCTTAGGAGTACCTTTTAACATCGCGAGTTATGCGCTCTTTACAATGATGTTAGCTCAAGTATGTGGCCTTAAACCTGGTGAATTCATTCATACGTTCGGTGATGCACACCTGTATTCAAACCATATGGATCAGGCGAAATTGCAATTATCAAGAGATTTCAGACCATTACCAACTATGAAAATCAATCCGGATGTGAAAGATATTTTCAATTTTAAATACGAAGATTTTGAATTGATGAATTACGACCCGCATCCAACGATAAAAGCACCAATCGCCGTATAAAAATTATTATGGAATATTCGTTAATCGTTGCTGTAGGGGAGAATAATGAGATCGGGAAGAACAACGATCTGCTTTGGCATTTACCTCGAGATATGAAATTCTTTAAGGATACAACGGCAGGTGAAGTCGTTGTGATGGGAAGAAAAAACTGGGAGTCAATTCCTGAAAGATTCAGACCATTGCCTAATCGTGAGAACATTGTGTTAACACGAAACGATGGTTACACAGCCGAAGGAGCCACAGTGATAAAGGATTTCAATGACATTAAAAATGTGATCAAAGATGATCACAAAACGTGTTTCATTATTGGAGGTGCACAGATCTACGATATCGCTTTAAAAGAAGATAGTATCAGAGAAATGTTCATCACCCACGTACACGCTAATTTTGATGCGGACACTTATTTCCCAAAGATCGATCTTAGCCACTGGAATGAGGAAGTTATTCTT
>CBFHJL010000060.1:1854-4767 GCA_965656195.1 Brumimicrobium sp.
GCGCAAGGACGGCTACTATGAAGGTAATGGATATCAAGTTTCGTGGACTTATGGTCATTTGTGTACTTTAAAAGAACCGAAAGACTATGTGGATGAATGGAAATATTGGAACTTGAGGTATCTCCCCATGGTTCCTTCTCGATTTGGCATCAAGGTGATTGAGCAAGACAGTATACAACGTCAATTCAGAATTGTAGAAAGACTAGTTGAAAGCGCAACAGAAATTATAAACTGTGGTGATGCTGGACAAGAAGGAGAAGTCATTCAACGATGGGTATTATTAAAGGCAAAATGCAAGGTTCCGATCAAACGTTTGTGGATCAGCTCTCTTACCGAAGAAGCAATTAAGGAAGGGTTTGCCAATTTGAAAGAAGGAGACCAATTCAACAATCTTTATGCTGCTGGTAGCGCAAGAGCGGTTGGTGACTGGTTACTTGGAATCAATGCTACGCGTCTTTTTACAAAAAAGTTTGGTCACCAAAAACAAGTATTGTCAATAGGGAGAGTGCAAACCCCTACACTAGCTATGATTGTAAATCGTCAGTTAGAAATAGACAACTTTAATTCTGAGGAATATTGGGAGCTCAGAACGATGTATAGAGATACTGAATTCAATAGTATTCTCGGTAAGATCAAGAAAGAGGAGAAAGCGAAATACGCACTAGAGAAAATTACAGAAGAGGAATTTGAGATTACCTCGTTTGAGCAAAAAGAAGGAAAGGAAAAACCTCCGCGCTTATTTGACTTGACAGCCCTGCAGGTTGAAATGAACAAAAAACAGGGGTACTCTGCGGACGAAACCTTAAAATACATTCAAAGTCTCTATGAGAAAAAACTAGTGACTTACCCACGTGTGGATACCACCTACCTGCCAGATGATGTTTACCCAAAGATTCCTGGAATCTTAAAAAACTTAAAGTATTATCAAGAATTGGTAAGCCCTCTTTTAGGTAAAAAGATCAGGAAAAGCAAGCAGGTATTCGACAATAAAAAAGTGACGGATCACCATGCAATTATACCTACAGGCGTTGTCCCCTCTGGAGTTTCAATTGAAGAAAAAAGAGTTTACGATACGGTTGTTAAACGCTTTATTTCTGTATTCTATCCAGATTGTATTGTGAGTAATACAACAGTCCTTGGAGAAGTATTAAAGCTAGAATTCAAAGCAACGGGTAAGCAAATCCTTACTCCAGGCTGGCGAGATGTATATGCTAAAGAAAGTAATAAATCAAAAAGCAAAGAAGAAGACATCATGCCTGTATTTGAAAAAGGCGAGAAAGGACCGCATGTACCTCGTGTTGACAAAAAGAAAACATCTCCCCCAAAACCATACACGGAAGCTACTTTGCTCCGTGCAATGGAAACAGCAGGAAAACAAGTTGACGATGAGGAAATGCGAGAACTTCTAAAAGACAATGGCATTGGACGTCCATCCACGCGTGCCAATATTATTGAGACACTTTTCCGAAGAAGATATATTGCAAGAAATAGAAAATCAATCGTTGCAACACAAACAGGAATTGACCTGATTCAAGTCATCGAAAATGAAACGCTGAAATCACCTCAATTGACTGGAGATTGGGAACGCAAACTTCGATTGATCGAAAAAGGTGAATTTCAACCTGACCAATTCAAGAAAGAATTAGTAGAAATGGTTGTGGGCTTAACAAATGAAGTTCTTTTCAATGAGAACAACCATACGATTACAATCCTTGATGAAGAAGAACTTAAAGAGAAGAAGAAAAAGAAAAAAACTCCTTCGAAGAAAGTCGAAATTACCGAGCTAAAATGCCCAAAATGTAAAGAAGGCTCTTTAATGAAGGGCAAGAAAGCATATGGTTGCGAGCGTTTCAAGGAAGGCTGTAAATTCATAGTGCCTTTTGACTTTATGGGAAAGAAACTGACCAATAAACAACTTTCTGACCTTATTCAAAAAGGAAAAACAACCAAAATTAAAGGGTTTAAAGTTCCAGGTTCCGATGAGAAAAAAGATGGAAAATTGGAATTCACTCAGGACTTCAATATCGAATTAAACGAATAGATCATGACCAGAATAATCATAATTACATTACTCTTTCTATTCTCAATAGTTCTCCATGAATCTATTGAAACGGTTGCGCAGAATATTGGGCTTTCGTTCACCCTTTCAAAGATGATGCCTTATGTATTTCAAGCTGTATTTCTCTTAATTTTATTCATAGAGTGTTATAGAAAGCTTTTCGAACGTTTCTCAACTATTATTCGGCGATTACTAGGCATGCTTGTGTTAATCATAGGTGGCGGTATTGCTTTTGCCATTCACCCGATTTATGAAGGTGACTTCAAACATGAATATAAACCCGTATTTTTCTCAGGAAACTCTTCACAAACCCTAAATGATGGTTTGACAATGATTGTTTTACCAGGATGTCCATATTGCTATCAACGCATAGATGATCTTAATCGATTGGTAGAGCTCTACCCTTCCCAAGAAGTTTACATCAAGGTGGTCAATAATGATAGTCTTGCGCTAGAAGAATACCTAGAAAGAACGAATGGACTTATAAACGTCTCTCTGGCTGAAAATCAGAATGCTTTAAAATCATTGATTGGTGAACGATACCCGAGTTTCATTTATATGAAAGAAGGCACAAAAGAAGGTATGATTTGGAACAATAATGGTTTCGGAGTTGCCGCGATGGATTTTGTGTTGGAGCAGTGAGCAGTGAGCAGTTATTGGTTATTAGTCATCAGTTATTGGTTATCAGTTATTGGTTGTTAGTTAGAAGCGCACTGATTCCCAAATACAAATTCCAGAATTCATAATTCACAATTCAAGCATTGATAATTCAATTCACAGCTATGCCGCTTTCATCTTCGCTAACTTCGAACGGCTAAACTGTGTTTTCGCATAATCCAAAGTTACCCTATACT
>CBFHJL010000060.1:4777-17978 GCA_965656195.1 Brumimicrobium sp.
CAGCTATGCCGCTTTCATCTTCGCTAACTTCGAACGGCTAAACTGTGTTTTCGCATAATCCAAAGTTACCCTATACTCCGTAGTATTGTCTGTACGTGATGGCACATCAAACATTGCATCAGTAAGAATTGCCTCACAAATTGATCTCAACCCACGTGCACCAAGCTTAAACTCAATTGCTTTTTCAACAATAAAGTCTAGAACATCTCCATCAAATTTCAAGTCGATTCCATCGATCTCAAAAAGTTTTACGTATTGTTTCACCAATGCATTCTTAGGCTCAGTAAGAATTCTTCTCAATGCTTTTGCATCCAAAGGATTCAAATACGTTAACACGGGGAAACGACCTATAAGTTCTGGAATCAGTCCAAATTCTTTTAAGTCTGTTGGATTAATAAACTCAAGTAAATTTTCTTTATCAATACGCTCTTCTTCAGAATTAGAGAAACCAATTGTTTGACGATTTACACGACGTGCAATTAATTTTTCAATTCCGTCAAAGGCACCACCACAAACGAATAAAATGTTATGTGTATTCACCTTTACCATTTTCTGTTCTGGGTGCTTACGCCCTCCTTGCGGTGGCACACTGACTTCCGTACCTTCTAGCAGCTTCAAAAGAGCTTGTTGAACTCCTTCACCAGAAACGTCACGCGTAATGGAAGGATTATCGCTTTTACGTGCAATCTTATCGATTTCATCAATAAAAATGATTCCTCTTTCAGCCGCTTTAGTATTGTAGTCCGCTGCCTGCAACAAACGCGACAATATACTTTCAACGTCTTCTCCTACATATCCAGCTTCCGTCAACACCGTTGCATCAGCAATACAGAAAGGAACATTTAACATTTTCGCAATGGTCTTTGCAAGTAAGGTTTTACCTGTACCTGTCCGACCTACAAGAACAACATTTGACTTATCGATCTCGATACCGTCGTTACCTACCTTTTGATTTAAACGCTTGTAATGGTTATAAACAGCCACAGACAATGTCTTTTTCGCAGAAATTTGACCAATTACATACTCATCAAGATGTTCTTTGATCTCGACAGGCTTCATCAATTTTAACGGTTTTTCTCCTCCTTCTTCCGATCCAATCGCATCGTTTGGGATTTCCTCCTTTACAATTGATTGTGCCTGAATGATACAATTATCACAAATGTGACCAGAGATCCCGGCAATAAGCAATCGAACCTGACTTTTAGGTCGACCGCAGAACGAGCATGTTGTTTCTTTCTTACTCATAGTTATGGCTAAAAAAAGGCCAATTCGAAAATTGACCTTTTAAATTCATTACAAAGATAGTTATTTCGACTTGCGTAGCAAAACTTCATCTACCATTCCGTAGTCTTTTGCTTCAGACGCTGTCATCCAATAATCACGGTCTGAATCCTCTTCAACTTGCTTGAATGGTTTTCCAGTGTGAGTAGAGATAATATCGTAAAGTTCTTTCTTTAATTTCAATATCTCACGTGCTGTGATCTCGATATCAGAAGCTTGCCCTTGAGCACCTCCTAATGGTTGGTGAATCATTACTCGTGAGTGCTTTAACGCAGTACGCTTTCCTTCAGCACCTGCACACAACAGTACAGCTCCCATTGATGCTGCTAAACCTGTACAGATGGTTGCAACATCAGGACTGATGTATTGCATTGTATCATAAATACCAAGTCCTGCATATACACTTCCACCTGGAGAATTCATGTAAATCTGAATATCTTTCTTCGGATCTACTGACTCAAGGAATAAAAGCTGAGCATTAATGATGTTAGCTATTTGATCGTTGATCCCTGTTCCAAGAAAGATAATTCTATCCATCATCAAACGTGAAAAAACGTCCATTTGTGTCATATTCAATTGACGTTCCTCAATGATATAAGGCGTCAAAGAAGACTCAATGTAACTCCCTAAATGAGTACTATTGATCCCCATGTGCTTTGTAGCAAACTTATTGAATTCATCTTTATCGTGCATGTTCTGTGTATTTCAATTTTAGACGTTAAATATACAATTCCCGTTGGAATTTGTTGAGAAAAAACCTGCCGATTTTAGGGTATTTTAACTCCTGGTGCCTAATCAAGGTTCATAATGAGAAGTTTAATTGAATAGTTGCGCTTGAGAAGGAACATGAAAAAGTAATAGAATCACTATCTTCGTGGCTAAAGTTGACTTCATGGAATCAAATCATACCATAAAAGATATTACCAATTACCTGGAAAAGTTCGCACCAATTTCAAGTCAGGAATCTTACGATAATTCTGGACTTGTTGTCGGCAACCCTAATGGTCAAGTAAATGGTGTTTTACTTTCTTTGGACTGCACAGAAGAAATCGTTGATGAGGCCATCGAGAAAGGAGTAAATCTGATTATTGCTCACCACCCTATTGTATTCAAAGGGCTGAAAAAACTAAATGGAAAGAACTACGTCGAACGAACGGTAATCAAAGCGATTAAAAATGACATTGCGATTTATGCAATTCATACTAATTTGGACAACTATCGTTTTGGCGTGAATCGTGAAATTGGAAATCGATTAGGATTGAAAAACCTCAGTATTCTTTCTCCTGTTCACAACAAGCTAAAAAAACTCGTTGTATTCTGCCCAAAGGAAAACACAAAAGAAGTTTCACAAGCACTTTTTGAGGCTGGAGCTGGAAACATTGGTGATTACGATGAATGTAGCTTTGAAACAGCAGGTATAGGAGGGTTTAGACCGAATGAAAACAGCAAACCAGCAATTGGTGAGCACGGAAAAAGAGAAAAGGTTGAAGAACATAAAATTGAGGTGATCGTTTCTGCGCATAGATTAAGTCAGGTTCTTTCTGCCATGAATAAAGTCCATCCTTACGAAGAGGTTGCTCATGATATTATCCCATTGGAGAATCAAAATCAGTATGAAGGCGCTGGAATGATTGGAGAACTGGAAAACCCAAAAGAAACCGAGGCATTTCTCAATGATGTAAAGAAGGAATTTAACTGCAAAGTGATTCGTCATACACCACTTATCAAAAAAGAAATAAAAACTGTTGCGTTTTGTGGAGGAGCGGGAAGCTTTCTTTTATCTTCGGCAAAAGGCAAAAAAGCAGACATCTACATTACTGGAGACTTCAAATATCATGAATTCTTTGATGCGGAAAACGATATTATCATTGCAGATATTGGCCATTACGAAAGTGAACAATTCACACCAAACTTACTTCTTGGTATTTTGAAGAAAAATTTTATTAACTTTGCGTTCCATTTAAGTAAGGTGAATACAAATCCTATTAATTATTTTTAGCGTTTATGGCAACAAAATCAAAGGCTAAGGCAAGTGCAACAGTAGCAGAACGATTAGATGCACTATCTAATCTTCAGCAAATTGATTCTGAAATCGACAGACTTTTGACTGTGCGTGGAGAGCTTCCATTAGAAGTGGAGGATCTAGAAGATGAAATTCAAGGCCTCGATAAGCGAGTAAACAAACTCACTGAAGAGTTAAACGATATAGAGAAAGAAATTAGCGATCGTAAAAATGAGCAGAAAGATGCTCAAGCAGCGATCATCTCTTATAAAGAAAAGCAAAACAACGTTCGTAATAACCGTGAATTCGAATCAATTGAAAAAGAGATCGAATATCAAGAGTTAGAGATCCAACTTCATGAAAAGAAGACCAAAGAGGCTAAGTCTCGTTTGGAAAATAAGAAGGAAGTTTTAGATGAAGCTAAAGAACGTCTTGACCGTCGTCAAGGAGATCTTAAGAAAAAGAAATCTGAATTAGATGAGATCGTAGCTGAAACTGAAAAAGACGAAGAAAAGCTTCTTAAGAAATCAGAAAAAGCGAAAAAGAAATTGGATGACCATCTGCAGAATGCTTATGAGCGTCTTCGTAAAAGTGCGAAAAACGGTCTTGCTGTAGTTCCTGTAGATCGTGATTCTTGTGGAGGTTGTTTCAACCGTATTCCACCTCAGCGTCAATTGGACATCGTTCAAAAGAAGAAGATCATTATCTGTGAGCACTGTGGAAGAATTCTAGTACCAGCAGAAAATTTTGAAGGATAATCCTTCATTCAAATATTAAAAAAGCCGCTCGTTGAGCGGCTTTTTTTTTTGCAGTATAATTTATTCTAAAGATCAAACGTTATACTTCTTATCTAGCGAATGATATTGATATGACCTGTATGGATATATCGTTCATCTGTTATCGTTTCACGGTATTCTAGTTTCCAAATGTAAGTACCATCTTGAACGGGCATACCCTCATGCGTTCCATCCCATTCTTCATCGGGAGATTCAGCTTCAAAAATCAATTGCCCCCAACGATTAAAAATCAAGAAGCTATAATCTTCCGGCTCATACCCAGCGAAAAATTCAACTTTAAATGTTTCATTAAAAGCATTTCCATCAGGCGTGAATGTATTGGGTATATAAAAAAGAATTTCATTAGCAATAGTAATGATTCTGCGCACAGTATCTTCACATCCAAAGTCATTGCCAGCGATCAACGTCACAAGATACTCCCCAGCATTCTCACCATAATTATGCTCAGAATTTACATCTCCGGAAGAACTTCCATCTCCAAAAGACCAATCATAATTCGTGGCTTCATCTGAAAGATTAATGAAGTTTACTGTTGGATCGAGAATTGTCCATTCATTACCTTCTGTGTCAAAGTTTGCAATCACCTCAGCAGGCTGATTAACGACGATTGGAAAAGTTGCTGTACAGTTGTTGTCATCAACCACGGTTAATGTATAATTCCCAGGACATAGATCACTTTGTTGTGCACCCTGTTGATCAAATCCGTTTCCTGACCACAAAAAGTTGTAAGGGGGTGTTCCTCCTTGAGCTTCACCCACTAGAGCACCATTGCAGTCTCCATAACACAGAGCGTCAACCGCTATTGCATTAGGACTTAACAGTTGAGGTTGAGCCAAATCTACCGTTTCAGAATATTGACATCCATTGCCATCCTCAACTACACAATTGTAAGTTCCTGCGATTAGTCCTGTAAATACAGTATTTGTACTGAAATTTAATCCACCATCAATACTATAAGAGTATGTTGGTGTACCTCCGGATGTATTTTGAAATTCGATTATTCCATCTTGCCCTCCGAAGCAGCTAATAGGTGTCAATTGTGAACCAGATACAAGCTGATCTGGTTCGGTGACAACAAAAGTAGTATCAAATAGGCAAGCATTCTGATCTTGTACAGTCAGGGTATAATTTACTGCTGAAAGACCACCAAAAACAGTATTTCCCTGAAAGTTAATTCCATCAACACTATACTGATAAACAGGAGTTCCTCCAACGGTGTTTGTAACCGTCACTCCTCCATCGTTCGCGCCAAAACAAGAAAGGTCTTCTACATTAAACTCAACCGCTAGTGCGTCAGGCTGATCAATAACTACTTGTTCCACTGCACCACATCCATTATCATCCTCTACCCAAACATCATAGGTTCCAGCAGTTAGGTTCGCAAACAAATTGTTAACTTGAGTATTCACACCATTATCAATACTGTATTGAAATGGATTCACTGCATTTTGAAGATTGACTATTTCTATTTCTCCATCCGATCCTAGATTACAAGAAACATCAATTTGGTTAATATCAAAGGTTAGATCTGCCAATGTATTCAACGTAACCTCTAAAGTATCGAGGCAGTTATTCTGATCCCTAACAATAATTGCGTAAGCACCACCTGAAAGACCTGTGAATATTGGATTTGGTTGAAAAGTTGTCGCTGTATCGATGCTATATTCGTAAGTTCCTGTACCGCCGTTAACAATCATTTCTATCTCACCATCCTGACTACCACTGCAGTTTTCAGGAATACTGTTTGCGTTCAACTGTAAAGCTGTCGGTTCGTTAATCGTAAAAGGAAATGTTTCAGTACAAGACATACATTCTTTCAATGAGATATCATCTATTCCGAAATCATTACCAACATCATCTAGGTTTACTCCCACAATGCAAATATCTACTGAGTTACTAACCCCCGAGTTCCAAAAGATCTCATGCTCCTCCCAAACCCCTGTAGTTCCTGGTGCAGTGAAAATTCCTCCAACTGACACCCCATTGAACAATACCTCTACTTCTCCAGGCGAAACAGCAAACAATGATGCTAGCCACATTGAAAAGTTATAATTTGTATTGGGTGTTACATTAATCGTTTGGCACCATACACTCTGATTAGGTGCGGTATTGCCATTGACAACAACAAAGTTCCCAGCTCCTTGATTACCATTCCCTATAAACCCTGAATGAAAAAGATTTGCATCAGGCGTGACAGCAATATTAGCTCCGCCAATGTCTGGCCCAGGCACTCCAATTCCGTAATCCGTAGTAAATCCTTGATAGTATGATTGGAAATGACCATTCTCAACAAGTTCAATACCTGCCGCAACACATGTATCTGTAATATCTACATTGTAATTACCTGCTGCTAGTCCTGATTCGGTTGTAGCTGTTGACGTACTTGAACTCCAATCAATTTCATAGTCTGGACCATGACCACCTGTAGGAGCCACAGCTGCCTCACCGTCATTGCCACCATTACATAAGACGTCAGTAGTATTCAAATTATCAATTATTGGAGTAGGATCCGTAATAACTATTTGCTGTGTTGCTACACAATTCTGATTGTTCTGCGGACGTGCGTATACATCATATGTACCGGCAGTAAGGTTCGGAAAGTTTCCATTTGGACCATAGTTGACTCCATCAAGTGAATACTCGTAGGGCGTATATGCTCCGCTTGCATGGGCTTCAATGACTGCGTTATTCTCTGCGTTACAAACAGGGTTAGAAGATATTGTCGACAAATTTATCTCATCTGGAAGCGGTGCTGGAATTGGAAGAAACTGAGGGTTTCCTTCAATAACTCCGTCATAAATAGCATTACCCTGTACATTCGTAAAATTATTATCGAATTTGTAATAAGCCAACAAACCTGGAGTAATCGTTGGGTTTGGAAGGTTCATCATATTATCGGCAATCTCCTGTTGTGTTCGTGCTACATTCCATACTCTCACCTCATCAATGTAGCCTGTGAACTGTTCACAATTACAATTTTCTCTTGCTCCAATAGTAGTGATTAGGTCATTCTGCACCATGTCTCCTGTCCAAGGCATCTCTCCTGTCAAGCAACCATTCACGTAATAACGCAGAAATTGGCCATTGTAAGTAGCTGCTAAATGGTAAGTCTCTCCTTGAACTAAATTAACCCCAGCTGCCGCTACTCCACCAAAATTAGCGAATCCACTTGTCGTCGTAATTTCAAAACTTCCTATACGAAGAAGATAATTGACATCTGCGGGTCCAGTATGCTTAGAAACAACATTTACAGAAGCCCCTACGTAATGAATTAAAGCTTCTACCGTAAGTTGATCTCCTGCGACATCAAGATCTCCTGCTTCAACATAATTAATTGGACCAGGAAGATAGAGCGAACTCACCTGACCATTCAGGTGATTGCCAAAAGAAAATAGTAACGATAGCAGTAGTGTTAGTGTAGTTATCAGTCTCATTAAAAAGTGTTTAACCGAGAACTACAAACTTAGAAAAATTAATAGGAATAGAAGAACTAAAAAAGTTAGAAAACTCTCTTTTTAGAAATAAAACGAGAAAGCATTTGTAATTTAAGAATAAAACCTAAATCATTTAGGCAGCATCACTTTTACACTTCTCTTCAGGTCTTGCTCCGCACATACCACAACTTCCACCTTCTTCTTGAACCAAAGGATTATTACTTGCACACGTCCCAGCGAATTCTCCATCTTTCTTTGCCCAAATCTTGATAGCAATTCCCGCAAATCCAAGTGCCAATAAACCGATAGCTATAAGTATTAAATCCATTCTTCCTCTTATTTATTACAGTACAAAATTAACCATTTATTGCTAGTTATTCAAATCAATGATGTCACCTTCATTGTTAATTGTAAAGAAAGTATTTAAAGGAGTTCCCTCGTAAAATATATTTCCTTTTTGATTAATAACCCCTTCAAAAATATTTGTTTCAGAAACATCAACATACATGTCCCCTTGGGTATTTGAATTCACCCTGAGTTCATTTGTTACTTTTAATAGTCTTGTATCACATGAGCTGTTCGTATTACAGTTCAAATACGCAAAAATTGTTTCTCCTCGCAATGTAAAATTCCCCCAACCATGTGAAACCACTCCACTCGTGTATCCATTTTTAACCGTGAGGTCAACATCTCCGGCTCCGTCTCTAATGAAGAATCTTAATTCCGAGGCATGCAATGTATCACTGCTAATTAAATACTCAGAACCTTCAAAATGAATGTAGTTCAAATCCTGAACATGAATCTTTACTTCTACCTTTTCTTTAAAACTCCTTAAAAAATTACACTTGTTTTCGTTCAACACTTTAAGCGCGTTATTCTCATATATAACATTCACGTGTTGAATTAGATTCTCCCCTCCTTCAACCTCTACTTTAAAAATTGTGTCAGGAACTAAGGTGTATTTGATATCATCATAAAGACTTATGGTGTCAAATGATTCAAAAGTGTAATCAATTGATTTAAGCTCACCAGTCGATTTAAAACAGCTTCTATCCTCGGACTTTTTGCAGCTCGAGAATACCGACCCAATTGTCAATATGATTAAAAAATATTTTACCATTGATAGGTGATTCCATATTCAAAATAGTCAGCCTTTGCCCAATGCGCTTTGATCATGATATTGGCGCTCAACTTATCACTCAACTGAATTCTAGTGCCCAATTTATGATACCAATCACCATTTGGCCTAAGCGGGTTGTAAATATATCTTCCCATTCCTACTAAAAAGTCTACTTTATGAACATTCAATACATAGCCTAAATAAACACCTGTCTGAAAATTCTTCTCTCCTCCATAATCACCAGGAACCTCTCTGATTATTGATTGATTGTAAATTAAATCTATCCCCCCTTCTAAAGCACTCTTTGATCCTATTCGGTATTGAGCAAAATTCGTTAAACTCAATACTCCGTAATTACTGCCTCCAGAAGGATATATCTGTTTTGTAGAAACAATTAATTGCGAATACCAACTCCATCGAGCTACTTTTGCGAAACCCACAGGTGCTTCTAGTTCTGATACCTCCTTGTATTCTAACGCTTCAAAATAATGAGAAAATTGAACGCCTAGAAATGGTAAATTGAGCCCCAAATTAGGCAGTTTGTATGCACCATTTGAAAAGTGAGTCATGTTCAACTCTAGCGCCAAACTATTTTTCAAAAACTGTTTTTCAAGTTTAAACCCAAAGGTAACAAGCGCATTTAAGTGAGAACCTATAGCGTTGTTCTTTGCATTTTCATCCTGATTAAATTTTTTAGAAGCAAAACCAATACCCGCTCCAAGTCTACTGCCAAAGCTCAAACCATTCTTTCGAAAATAAGGTAAATAAGTCGTTATCTGACTACCAATTCCAGAACCTAACACACCAATATTTCCAAAATCCATATAATTCAATACGAAACTAACAGATGGTAGATTAAAATCTTGGTGCCATGATCTGCTTCCATCCATTTGATATGTAACTCCCAATTCAACAGCTGAAGAATGTCCCTGAACAAGATGCTCCATTGTCGAACGATGAGGCAAAAGAAAACCATATCTCACACTTCCTTGAATTCCTGTAAAACTCTCCGATAGTTGAGCGCTCACATGAAAACGACCAATAATTAGTATCGATAGAACGAAACATGAACGTATAATATTTCTGATATAAATTTTCATTTCTACTTCAAAAATAATGAGAATTTTGTGTTATATCTATTAATCCGTGGAGCTTAATCACCAAAAGTACAGCCCCCTAGGAGTTGAGAGATCATATAATACTTGTAACTTTGTAAAAAACTGATTAAAATGGATGAGAGATTAGTTGCATTTGAACGTTTACTGAACATAATGGATGATCTGCGTGAAAAATGCCCGTGGGACAAAAAACAAACATTAGAATCACTACGTCACCTTACAATTGAGGAAACTTATGAGTTGGCAGATGCAATTCTCGACAATGACCTTAATGAACTTAAAGGAGAGATCGGAGACCTCATGCTTCACATGGTTTTTTACAGTAAAATAGGAAGTGAAAAAGGTGCTTTTGACATTACAGATGTACTGAATGGTATATGTGATAAACTTGTACATAGACACCCTCATATTTATGGTGATGTGGAAGTAAATGATGAGGAAGAAGTAAAACGTAATTGGGAAAAACTCAAACTTAAAGAAGGAAAAGAATCTGTTCTCTCCGGTGTACCAAGATCGCTACCAGCTCTTGTAAAAGCAGGAAGAATACAAGACAAGGTCAAGGGGATTGGTTTCGACTGGGATGAAAGGTCACAAGTACTTGCTAAAGTAAAAGAAGAAGTTGAAGAATTAGAGGTTGAAGTAGAACAAGGTAGCGACAAAATTGAGGAAGAGTTTGGCGATGTACTTTTTTCAATGATCAATTACGCCAGATTCATAAATATTAACCCAGAGACAGCCCTAGAACGAACGAATAAAAAATTCATCAAAAGATTTCAACTTATGGAAAAGTCTATCAAAGAAGAGGGAAAGTCATTTGACGACATGAACCTTGAGCAAATGGATGAATATTGGAATAAAGCGAAACACACAACAGGTTAATTTGCCGTTCACTCAACAATCCATACTTTTTAAAGATTTTTCCCGAGTAGACATTGAAAAAATCACTATCTATGCGTATTCAAATGATTCTAAAAACACTAGTGTTGAGAAATTTACTTTTATTTATCACTGTTGCGTTATTTTCTTTTTCGGTAGTTGCGCAAGATTATACAGTTAGAGGATTTATATATGACGAAGGAAATGGTGAAGCACTTAGTTTCGTCAAAGTAATCCTTAAATCAGAGAACTTTAAAGAAGGTGACCCAATAATTGGAGCTTCTACAGACTATGAAGGATTCTTTCAATTTTCTAAGGTAAAACCAGGATCCTATACCGTTGAGGTAAGAAGTATGGAGCATCAAGACATGACCGATGAAATAACTGTTGGCGAAAGAACGATTCTAACCCTTCGTTATGAGCTGAAAGAAAAAGAGGAAGTCAAAGAGATGGAAGAAGTCTCTGTATTTGGTGAAGATAGGGCTAAGAAGACGAATGTCGATATGTCCGTAAATAAACTAGACCAGAAAGGACTAGAGAGACTCCCAAGTTTCGGGGCTGAAAACGATGTCATTTCTGCATTTGCAGTAACTCCAGGGGTAGTCAGTACTGGTGACCAAGGAGGACAGTTATACGTGAGAGGAGGTACGCCCATTCAAAATAAGATTTTATTAGATGGAATGACGATTTACAATCCTTTTCACTCCATTGGTTTCTTCTCTGTTTTCGAAACAGAACTCATAAAAAGTGCAGACATCTATACCGGTGGTTTCTCTTCTGAATTTGGAGGAAGAATATCATCGATTATGGATATTACTTACCGAGATGGTGACTTAAAAAAGCACGGAGGTAAAGTTTCTGTATCTCCTTTTATGGGAAAAACAGTATTTGAAGGACCAATCTTTAAGAACAAATCAGCGCCGGGAAGCGGGGGGTCATATATATTCTCTGCAAAACACTCGCTGTTAGATTACACATCAAGAGGAATATACCCTTATGCGAACGAAGGAGACGGTCTACCTTTTACCTTTACTGATATTTATGGTAAAGCTACAGTTAAAAGTCCTGAAGGTAGTAAGTTCTCAGCTTTTGGATTCAGTAATAACGATGCAGTAAACTATACTGATATTGCCGAGTTGAATTGGAAATCTTTCGGTGGTGGTATGAACTTTACTCTTGTTCCGAGCTCCAATCCTGTAATTATTAAAGGACACTTAAATGCATCTAATTATGAAATTTTCTTCCAAGAGGAAAATGGCGCACAACCAAGAACAAGCTCTATTACAGGTTTTGACCTTGGATTTGACTTCACTTACTTCTTAAAGAATCAATCTGAGATCACATACGGAATAAACATAGGAGGTTTTTCAACAGATTTCAGAACAGTTAATGAAGTAGATCGAGTTATTCAAAGACAAAATTACAACACAGAGTTGAGCGGTTATTTAAACTACCGACTTGTTAAAGGTTTATGGGTGATCAACCCAGGAATCCGTGTCCAAGCGTATCCTTCTGTACCTGCCGTTGTTCCTGAACCTAGATTAGGTGTGAAGTACAATGCAACAGAGAACTTAAGATTCAAAGCCTCTGGAGGTTATTATTCACAAAACTTCACTTCAGCGGCGTCTGATAGAGATGTAGTAACATTATTTTACGGCTTCCTTTCAGCACCAACAGATGTTCAATCTAACTTCACGACACCTACCGGTAATGAAATCCAACCGCAAAATGGAATACAGACCTCTTGGCACGGTATATTTGGTGTTGAGTATGATTTCACCAGAAATCTATCACTTAACGTAGAAGGATATTACAAATACTTCCCGAAATTAACGAATATCAACATCGGGAAATTATATGATGATGTTGCTGAATTCAACGATATTGACGATGTATTCAAAAAAGACTTCCTAATCGAATCAGGATATGCGTATGGAGTTGATGTCCTTTTGGAATATAATAAAAATCGCCTTTTCTTGTGGGGTGTATATTCACTTGGTAAAACAGAAAGATGGGATGGGTTTCAATGGTACCCTCCTGTGTTTGACAGAAGACACAACATCAACCTTGTTGGATCATACTCTTTCTTAAAAGATAAAAGTCTTGAGTTAAGCCTGCGTTGGAACTTTGGTTCAGGCCTTCCATTCACACCTACAGAAGGCTATTACCAAGGAGAAGACTTCACTAATGGTGTAACGACGGATTATACAACTTCAAATACTAATAATCTTAGTATTTTACTTGGTGGATTGAATAGTGCAAGACTTCCAACTTATCACCGTTTCGATGTAACAATCAAAAAGAACTTTGAGTTTAAGAACAAATCTATTCTTGTTGCTAAATTAGGAGTAACTAATATTTACAACAGAGAAAATATATTCTATGTAAATAGAGTAACGAATGATAAAATCTATCAGCTTCCTGTACTTCCAAGTATAGGTCTAAGCTATGATTTCTAATTACAATAGAATTTCTTGAAATATAAAAAGCGGACTTCAATGTCCGCTTTTTTTCATTGTATACATGCCCTGAACCTAAGTCATTATCACTTCTAACTATTAACTAAAGTGAAT
>CBFHJL010000061.1:0-17934 GCA_965656195.1 Brumimicrobium sp.
GGATTCACAGCCATCTGCAGTAGCAACACTTAAAGTAACAGAATATGTACCTGCATTAGCATATGTATTTGTAGGATTTTGATCAGTAGAAGTATTTCCATCGTCAAAGTCCCAATCCCATTGATTTATATTTCCATTTGTTATTGTAGAAGCATCAGTAAAGTTACTCACCTCTTCAAGACAAACATTTTCTAAATCAAAATCAGCCGTAGGAACAGCAAAAGCCTCAACCTGCTGCGTTAACGTATCTGAACAACCATTATTAGTTGTAACAATTAATGTTACGTCATATGTATCCCCTGCAGCATATTGATGAGTGGTATTTTGAGTATTCGCAGTATTTCCATCATCAAAGTCCCACTCCCATTGATCAATAACATCATTTCCAGTTGTTGTAACTGACGAGTTATCTTCAAAAGTCAGCAAGGTATCAGCACATTCATTCGTAAATGTGAAATCTGCATCCGGTTGAGGATATAATCCGACCGTTTGGTACACTGTATCAGTACACCCATTACTAGTCTCAACAAAGTGAATAATTTCTATTTCGTTACCATTCGTCAGAGTGTAAGAACCATTCTGTCCTGAAAAATCGCTTATTGTATCACCATCAAAATCCCAATAATATCCGGTTATCGTTCCGCCGTTTGCCTGACTCTGACTATCAAAAGTTATATCACCTCCCCCACATGCATTCTGAAAATCAAAATCTACAATAGGATCATTCAATAATTCAACTTGTTGTGTTATGGAATCAGAACATCCAATACTTGTTTCTATTACAAGTTCAACATCATAAACTCCCGACGTACCTCCAACAAAACAATAGTTCAAAGAATCTTGAATCAATAAGTTATTGTCGAAATAATAGGATGAACTCGTTATAGGATATGTTGATGTACTTTGATTTGTAAGACATACAGAATCATTCATGCATACATCAGGAGATAGGAAAGCGGCCTCTATATCATGCACCTGAATAACGACAGAGTCTACCGCTGTACATGTTGAGTTGAAGTTCTCTCCATAAACATAAATCGTTGTATCCCCTAACGGAGTTATTTGAATACTATTTCCACTTTGACCAGTACTCCAATAGAGCGTATCATAGTTCGCACTTATCATTTGTGTGACTGTATCTCCACACTCATTAACTTGTTCTATTTCAAACGGTGCATTCGTTGGAACATCTAAAGTTAAGGTGGTACCAGCACAAACTGTAGTATCAGCTTGATCAATAGCAATTGGAGGGCTAACAATATTTACTGGTTTAACAATATTCACATTACAACCATTTGCTATAATTTTAGTAAGAGTTACATTATACGCTCCTGGCTGGCTGTAACTATGAGAAACATTTTGACCTGTGACAGGAGCACTACCATCACCAAAGTCCCAACTGAAACCAGAGGTAAGTGGGTCAGGAACTGCAGAAAAATCGATATTATCATTAATACATGTTGGTGTAGAACTAATATCAAAATCATTGGTTAAGTTTTTTAGAGACGCACCTGCACAATAACCGAATGACTCCGCATTCCCCCAACCATAGACAATAGCTAATGTTCCTCCCGGTGAAAACAAATTATGATCACCCTGGGCTATGTTCACTCGAGCATAACTGTAATTCGGGTCGGCAGGGAACTGTGTGAAATTGGCTGAGATATTGTTTCCATCCAACACCACATTCGGCACATTGGCTGTTTCAACGAGAATATTGACCCAATAATCATTTACTAATGGGGTTTGAAAGGCATTGAACGTAATATTTTCTAAGGACTGTTCTATTGGGTAAAGCAAAACTTGAAAAGGATCTCCAGGACCTCCACAACTCACTCCTTCAGCATATTGCATGACAGCAATCGGTGCAGATCCTTCAATAATGGAATAATTGTTATTATCATATTGATAGAACTGACCTGCATTTAAATTCGCAACTAAGCCACCGTCAATAAAAATATCTGTATTATTTTGGGTTGCCATTATTCGATAATGGGTTGTATTTTTTAATGCTAAAGGTATAGCCGCATAGGTTTGCCCTAGATTGGACGTTGGAAGTAATTGCTCGTATATATGATCACATGCCGTACAACCTCCGATATTTATACATTGTGAACCCGAGAAAACAGCAAACGGTAAACAAAATGTAGTGTTTACGCCCTCTATTGTTGTACCAGTCAAATCATCAGCACCACTATTGTGTGTTAATTGATACATCTCTCCCTGATCTAAGGTTATCAAAAAGGGTACACCTGCAGCCTGACCTCCGTCTGTATTAACACTTGGAGTAATTTCAATTTCTGTATTATCTTCCGTTGCTACAATTATCGCAGCGTCACCCCAATCACCAGGGCTTCCTGTCATATTTAAAACTGTATAGTTTATCCCTAAAGAAGTTTGCGGATAAACAACAGTAGCATCAGCAGAGGCACTTCCTGGGTTAACAGCATAAACGGTTATAGAATCACATGATGATACATGCACTGCTAAGTTGTGAATTCCTTCGTTATAAGGAGGCAAAGCACCATTTGGCAATGCATAAGATTGAGTAGTTCCTCCTACGACATTAAAGTTTTGAGTAAAACCAAGTCCGGGTATCTCAATTACACCGGTCACATCTTGCTCAGCGGAAATATATACGTCTGGCGTTGCATTCACCAAATTTTCAATGTACCCAAACCAAAACTCCTTTCCTTTGGTAGATTGTGCATTTACGTTTAAAAATGGAATGAATATCAGTAGAAATAGTATCTTTTTCATAGTGTTTTATCCTAATGTGATCATCTAATAAACGTATGAGACTCTCAATGGTTGCTCTAAAATACTATTTTGAAATAGAAAGATCATTTTTTTTCTGAAATAAGGAAATGTTCCAACGAACACATAGCAACAAACCTTATTTCAATGTGCAATTAAAAACGGAATACACGCATTCCAAAAAACGCTTAACACGCCTTATTCATAACAATTTCTTATTTTTGATTTATCATGCGTTTAAGAATAATATCTTCTCTTACTCTTTTACTTTTGCTTGTTGGCAGTTGTTCTGAGGAATCAACCTCGGACAAGCAAGTATACGCTTACCTAGAGGTTTGTTTCGAAGATTACTATTTAAATCATGGCGTCCAGATTAGTGAACATTTAGAAGTCTTCGAGCAACATTTAATCCAAGAAGGACATTTAAAAGATTCTACGGGCGATGCTTATCTAGATTTGATTTCAAAGCTGAGTAAAAGTATATATTTTGATCCTCCTCTTAAATTTGACAACTTCAACAATGCAGTTCTTTATAAAGTTCCTGAAGACCTAACAGATTGCGCAAGCTCAATTTTCGGAATCGACTCTACCTTAGTTCGGAATACAGATTATTACAAAGCACAAGAAAATATTCGCATAGAACTTCAAAAAAACGAAAAAATCTCCATCAATGATGTCTTTCTCTACAACAGTAAGTACTTAAGCGCAAAGACTATCAAGGCTCCATTTGTGAAACAGTCGATTTTGCAACTATTCTACAAATGGTACTTCAAGAGTAAATTCGACAGAGAAATTCCGATAACAGAAGATCATTTAATCAAAAATAATGACTCAACTCAAGTTAGAGTGAATAGTTAATTTGTTACAGAAGATTATCTTTGTAAAAAAATCGATACATGCGTTTAGGCCAACTCTCTAGAAAATTGAATGTGAAATCAGAAAAGATTGCTGATTTTATTGAAAATGAATTCAATGAAACGATAAAGCATCATCCAAATTGCAAGATCAAAGATGAATATTTGACGTCTATAGAGTCTCATTTTTTAGTAGAAGAGCCGAATAGCTCAATTCAAGAAGAGGAGAAAGCCGAATCTGCACAAGAGAACTCTATACCCGAAGAGACGATCATTGAAAATTCAGAAGAGGAAGATACTACCACTGAAGAGGAAGCTTCTCAGAAAAGTGAAGAAAAACTATCTGAGGAACAAAACAATAATCTCGAGACACAAGAAAAGAAAGAAGACAAAGGAGTAAACGAAGAAGATAACTTAGCTCCAGAATTGATCATTGAAGACGGTGTAATAAAAGCACCCAAACCAGAAGTCGAAGGGATTAAAGTAGTCGGTAAAATTGATCTCCCGGAACCCAAAGTTGAGGTTTCTGAGGAAGAGCTCGAAGTTGAGGAAAAAGAGGCGGAATCTAATGCCGAAGAAAAAGTTAAACCAGCGGAAAGACCTCAAAAACATTCTCGAAATAAAAGAAAGGAAAGAAGTAATAAACCAAAACTTTCACTTGAAGAGAAGAAGAAAAGAGACGAGGATCGATATAGAAAACAACAAGAAGAGAAAAAGAGAAGAGAAAAGGAGTTGAAAAGAAAAAACTACGAACAAATGATGCAAGAAAAAGCATCTTCGACGAAAAGTTCCCCAAAGAAGAAAAAAAATACTCCTAAAAAGTCTCAGAAAAATATAGAAAAAGAAAAACCAAAAACGGCTTGGGGCAAGTTTATGCGATGGCTAAATACCTAGCAACATGTTCTCAAAAGAAGAAAGAAAAAATATTCATCAGGCGTTTTGGAAACGATTCAAATCAAAGGTTTCAAATGAAAAAAACGCTGAGGGCAAGCGGATTAATTGGCTCAATTACCCCACAAAGCTGAAGCAGATATACGTTCGTTTGCAAGCGGATAATAAAACCGCTCAGTTCTCAATTGATATTCAAGACAAAGATGAAGGAATAAGAGATTTAATTTGGGAACAACTGACCGAATTAAAAAAAGTCCTTGAGCTTGAAATGCCGGCTGACGGTATCTGGAGCAAAGAAGCCTACAACGCTGCTGGACAGCATATTTATCGAATTTCTTGGAAAATCAACAATGTTAACATGTACGAATCATTGGACGAAGAACAAATCTTCTCATTTTTTCACAAACACTTGAAAGGATTCGATCGATTTTATGTCGAATTTAGAGAAGTGCTATTTGGATTATTAAAATAAAGAATCTATCACAATGAAAATAGAAGCAAACACTGTTGATGAATACATTTCTAAATGTCCAGAAAATAGACAAAGTGCTCTCCATAAATTGAGACAAGTAATCTTAGAGAATATACCCAAAGGTTTCAAGGAAGAGTTGAATTACGGAATGCCCGGCTATGTTGTCCCGCATAAATTATACCCAGGAGGGTATCACTGTGATCCAAAATTACCGCTACCCTTTTGCAATTTCGCTTCTCAAAAAAACTTTATTGCATTCTACCATATGGGAATGTACGCTAATGAAAATATCAAAAATTGGTTTGTGGAAGAGTATAAAAAAGTTGTTCCAACAAAGCTCGACATGGGTAAATCATGCATCCGATTTAAAAATCCTGACCACATACCGTTTAAACTAATCGGAGAGCTAGTGGAAAAAATTTCAGTACAAGACTGGATAGAACTCTATGAAAAAAATGTAAAAGGGTGAATACACTTTTCCTTTTACATACAGAAAAAACCGATTATTTGCTTAAATCGATTTTTACGGAAGAATTGACTGAAGAATTAAGCAATTCAATTATTTTTAGCGAACAAGACTAGTAATTATGGCAATTTCAAAACAAGAACTCGACTTTAATAAGAATGACGATGCAATGCGTCTTAAAATCTCTGAACTAGAGCGTAAACTTGAGAAGATATACCTCGGAGGAGGAAAGAAAAAAATAGAAAAACATCACGCTAAAGGCAAATTAACTGCACGTGAGCGGATCGACTTATTGTTAGACAAAGATTCTGAAACGATTGAGATCGGTGCTTTTGCCGGAGAAGGAATGTACGAAGAATACGGTGGTTGTCCTTCTGGTGGAGTTGTAATTAAAATCGGATATGTAAAAGGTAGGCAGTGCATTGTTGTAGCAAATGATGCAACTGTGAAAGCTGGAGCTTGGTTTCCTATAACTGGAAAGAAGAATTTAAGAGCTCAAGAAATAGCAATGGAAAATAACTTGCCTATCATATACTTGGTAGATTCAGCTGGTGTTTTCTTACCGCTACAAGATGAGATTTTCCCAGATAAGGAACATTTTGGAAGGATTTTTAGAAATAATGCTGTCATGAGTTCTAGAGGAATTACCCAAATCGCCGCTGTTATGGGTAGTTGCGTTGCTGGTGGAGCGTATCTGCCAATCATGTCAGATGAAAGTTTGATTGTCAATAAAACGGGTACAATATTCCTTGCTGGCTCATACCTTGTAAAAGCTGCAATTGGTGAATCGATAGATAATGAAACGTTAGGAGGTGCAACCACTCACAATGAAATTTCTGGAGTTTGTGATTATAAACCAGAGAATGATGAAGAGTGCCTTGAAACAATAAGAGAATTGATGGATCAAATTGGAGATCCTCAAACAGCAGGATTTAACAGGAAAGAATCAGCTCTACCCAAGAAAGAGCTAAAAGATGTTTATGGACTACTTCCTAAAGACAGAACAAAGCCTTACGAAACTAGAGATATCCTGAAATGTATTGTTGATGATTCAAAATTGACGGAATACAAAAAGGATTACGGTAAAACCATTATTACTGCCTATGCAAGGATTGACGGTTGGAGTGTTGGTATAGTTGCAAATCAAAGGTCTATTTCTAAAAGTGGAAAAGGTGAAATGCAATTTGGAGGTGTTATATACTCAGATTCTGCAGACAAAGCAGCGAGGTTCATTATGACATGTAACCAAAAGAATATTCCACTTGTGTTTCTACAAGATGTTTCGGGATTCATGGTTGGATCTAAAAGTGAACATGGTGGAATTATTAAAGACGGAGCTAAAATGGTGAATGCAATGGCGAACTCAGTAGTTCCTAAATTCACCGTTGTAATGGCTAATTCCTATGGAGCTGGAAATTATGCGATGTGTGGAAAAGCATACGATCCTCGATTAATCGTAGCTTGGCCAACAGCAGAACTTGCGGTGATGAGTGGTGCTTCTGCCGCAAAAACACTTTTGCAGATTGAAGTGGCCTCTTTAAAAGCCAAGGGAGAAACAATTACAGAAGAGAAAGAAAAAGAAATGTTCGATAAGATCAAAAATAGATATGACGAACAAATCAGTCCATATTATGCAGCTTCGCGAATTTGGGTAGATGCTATAATCGACCCGGTTGAAACACGAAAAGTAATCTCAATGGGTATAGAAGCTGCAAATCATAAACCAGCGGAAAAACCGTACAACGTTGGTGTAATTCAAACTTAAGAACATGTTAGATTGGCAATTTAAATTTTATAATGATTTAAGTCTAAACGAGCTCTACGATATATTAGCCTTGCGCTCAAAAGTATTTGTAGTTGAGCAAAACTGTCCATATCAAGACCTGGATGGAAAGGATAAAAAATCATATCATCTCATTTGTAGAAATGGAAAAGGAGATCTTGTAGGAACAATGAGGATTTTACCAAAAGGACTCGCATTTAAAGAGATCGGTTTTGGCAGAATCGTTATTGATGAATCTGAAAGAGGAGTTCAGCAAGGACATGAAATGATGAAGGAAGCAATGGAATATTGCCGTGCAGAATTCGGAGATGTTCCTATATACTTGTCTGGTCAGAAACACCTGGAAGGTTTTTATGAAAAACATAATTTCAAATCAACAGGAAAAGAATATCTCGAGGATGGAATACCTCATGTAGAAATGTGCTATACACCTAATAATTAATGCTAAGAAAATGAAAAAGATATTAAATTATACATTGATAGGAGCAGCCTTATTTGCTACTGCAAGTTGCGGAACAACAAAATCTGATGAAGAAACAGAAGAAGGAGTTGCTGAATTCTATACAATTCAAAAAGATTACTTAGACAAATCAGTTAAACCTGAAGAAGACTTCTTCCAGTTTGCCAATGGTAAATGGATCGAAGATAATCCTGTCCCACCATCTGAATCTAGATGGGGGAGCTTCAATGAACTCGATAAGGCAAACAAAAAGAAACTCACTGCAATTCTTAACGAAGCGAAAGAAGCAGAGGCGGCTAAAGGTAGTAGTCTTCAAATCATAGGAGACTACTATACTGCTATGTCAGATATGGATGCTCGCAACGATGCAGGAATGGATGCAGCTCAAAAGTGGCTGGACAAAATCCAAAATATGTCGTCTAAATCTCAACTCCCTGGAATTATTGCAGAAATGAATGAAAAGGGATTTGGCGGATTCTTTGGCTTTTATGTAGGTCAGGACTTAAAAGATGTTGAGAAACATGTCCCATATATTTCTCAAGGTGGTATAGGTCTTCCTAATCGTGACTACTACACAGATAGTTCTAAACAGGAAATCCAGAAGAAATATTTGGATCACATGACAAAGTTATTCTCTTATGCGAAGCTGGAGAAAGCTTCGGAGAAAGCAAATACTGTTATGAACCTTGAAACTGCAATGGCTGAAAAAATGATGAAGCCAGCTACATTAAGAGTTCCTGAGAATACCTATAACCCAATGGAAAGAAAAGCTGCAATTAGCGAGTATTCAAACTTAGGCTTTAATGAATACTTCAAAGCCATTGGAATTGAATCTTTTGATACCTTGATCGTAGGTCAACCTGAATATTTCGACTTTTTGAATAAGACCGTTGAAACAACGTCTCTAGAAGATATTAAGACCTATTTATCATGGAAAGCGTTGAATCATTATGCTGGATATTTGAATGAGGATCTTGTTCAGATGGACTTCGATTTTTACGCTACTGTTCTTTCAGGAAAATCAGAAATGAAACCTATAAATGAAAGAGCCATTGAAGAGATGACAGGAAAAGCTGTTAAAACAGCACTAGCTCAAGAATTTGTTGCACGTCACTTCTCAGAAGAAGCTAAAAACAAAGTAAATGAAATGGTAGATAATCTTTTAGCTGTTTACAGAGAAAGATTAAACAACCTTTCTTGGATGACCGAAGAAACAAAGATTGAAGCTTTAAAGAAACTTGAAGCAATCGGACGTAAACTAGGATATCCAGATGAATGGAAGGATTTATCAGAACTATCAATCGTTGGAGACAACTATGTTGCTAACGTAGATGCTTGTGCGCACTTTTCATTCAGAGAGAACATTGATAAGCTCAATGAACCTGTAGATAAAAAGGAATGGGGAATGCCTGCACATATGGTGAATGCATATTACCACCCTCTATTGAATGAGATTGCTTTTCCAGCAGGAATTATGCAACCTCCTTTCTTTGACATTAATGCCGAAGACGCTGTGAATTATGGAGGAATCGGAATGGTAATTGGGCATGAATTCACACATGGTTTTGATGATATGGGAAGTAAATTTGCAGCAGATGGTTCGTTTACAAACTGGTGGTCAGAAGAAGACCGCAAAAACTTTGAAGAACGTACAGATAAACTCGGAACTACATTCAGTAACTTCTGCCCTATCGATGGTCACTGTGTGAATCCAGATTTGACAATGGGAGAAAACATTGCTGACTTAGGAGGAATTACAATGGCTTATCACGCATACGCAATGACAGATGAGTTTAAGAATAGTGAAGAAAGAGATGGATTTACTCCTGCTCAGCGTTTCTTCCTTGCTTATGCTCAATTATGGAAAATCAATTACACTAAAGAAGAATTGAAGAAAAGACTAGCTACAGATCCACACAGTCCTGGAATGTATCGCGTAAATGGACCTTTAATGAATTGTCCAGAGTTCTTTGAAGCATTTGGAGTTGAAGAAACAGATCCAATGCGTAATTCAGAAGAAACGATTTCCAAAATCTGGTAAAAATCGAAAAGAAACCTCAATTAATAATTATTGCCGGGCCAACTGCGAGTGGAAAAACATCACTCGCAGTTGAACTTGCTAAAAAACTTGAGTGTCCCATCCTATCAGCAGACAGTAGACAATTCTATAAGGAGATGTCTATCGGTACTGCTAAACCTACCATTGAAGAACAAGATGGAGTTAGACATTATTTCATTGACTCCCATTCTGTCAAAGAATCTTTATCTTCAGGAAAATACGAGAAAGAGGCACTGGATGTATTATCAATCGTTTACAAAACTCACGATTACGCAATTCTAGTAGGAGGTTCAGGAATGTTTATCAACGCTCTTTTATATGGAACGGATCAAATACCACAAAATTCAGATATCAGAGAAGAACTGAATCAGCTGTATCAAAAAGAAGGTTTGGAAGTCTTACTTTCAGAACTAAAGGATAAGGACATCATTTATTACAATAGTGTAGACCAACAAAACCCTGTTCGCATTATTCGAGCCCTAGAAGTTATAAGAATTACAGGAAGGCCCTTTTCTGCTCAGAGACAAGGTAAAATCAAGCAGCGTCCTTTTGATGCTAAATACTTTGTGATAGATCACGATAGAGAAGTTCTATACGAGAGAATCAACAAAAGAGTTGAACTCATGATGGATGCTGGACTACTTGATGAAGTTAAATCACTTCAACGCTTCAAAAATGAACAACCACTAAATACGGTTGGATACAAAGAACTCTTCGACCACTTAAATGGAGATTACGATATCGATAGAGCCGTTGAATTAATTAAAAGAAATACAAGACGTTATGCCAAGCGTCAGTTAACATGGTTTCGACGTGATACTAATGCAGTTTGGATACCATTCACCAATAATGTGGCAATGATAAATCAGCTTGAACAACATTTTAATAGCTAAGCCGATCAAGAATTGGAGACTATTTAAATTTCGTTTATTTTTGTAGAACAATGAAGAACATTTTCATCATATTACTCGCGATTCCTCTCTTTTTGTCATCATGTAAGAAAGAAGAATTATCCTTTACATTAAAAGGTACTGTTAATGATGAAACTCTGAATTCATCTATATCAAGTGCAAAAGTATCGATTTACACCTTTCCACTTGGCTCTACTCTAGGTACGAAAGTCACCACACTTACAACAGATAGCCAAGGTAACTTTGAGTACGAACTGGTTCGAGAGAAATACGAAAAAATAGAAATCAAGGTGGAAAAAGAAAACTACTTCACAAACATCGATGTAATACCTTTTTCCAATTTAAGTACTGAAAACGAGAACACCTTCAGTTACTCTCTGAATGCTAAGTCCTGGACCCGGTTTGTGATCTATAATCAACAGCCACTTCAAAGTGACGAGCTCAAAATATTCAAAGACAGTGGAAAAGAAGACTGTGATGAGTGTTGTGCAAATGGTTACTCCTATTACTATGGTGCTGCAGACACATCCGTTTACTGTCCAAACAACGGGAATGAATACATGAAGTTTTATTACTGGGTAAACGGTAATGAATCAAATGGATTAGATAGTGTATACAACACCCCTTTTGATACCGTAACCTACGAGTTTTATTACTAAGATTCCATTCCTTATTAGCCTCAGTCAATATTTGAAACAAATCCTTTGTCTATCAAATAAATAAACATTATCTTTGCCGTCCGTTTTAGGAAACTTTTGTCGTTAACCCTAATATTAAACGACTAATTATAAATTTCTTTCAGCATTTTTAGGGTTGTCTGAAATACAATTAATAAAGTGCCAATATGGCTGATAACAAAGTAGTTGATCAGGGAAATCCTGATTTTGATTGGGAATCACTCGGGAATGAGGGATACTCGAAGGCAGAGCATGCCGAGTACGCAGAAACGTACGAAAACACTCTTAACTCAATCAATGAGAAAGAGGTAATCACTGGTACAGTAGTATCATTGACAAAGAAAGAAGTCGTTGTTAACATCGGCTATAAATCTGAAGGAGTAATTCCTATTAACGAATTCCGTTACAACCCAGATCTTGCGGTAGACGACGAGGTTGTTGTTTTTGTTGAAACACAAGAAGACAAAAATGGTCAGCTTGTAGTTTCTCACAAAACAGCTCGTATGCACCATGCATGGGATCGTGTAAACGAAGCGTTAAAAACTGGTGAGGTAATCACTGGACATGTAAAATGTAGAACGAAAGGTGGTCTTATCGTTGATGTATTTGGAATTGAAGCATTCTTGCCAGGTTCTCAAATTGACGTTAAACCTATCCGTGACTACGACATGTATGTTGGAAAAGACATGGAATTCCGCGTTGTTAAGATCAACCAAGAATTCAAAAATGTTGTAGTTTCTCATAAAGCACTTATCGAAGCAGAGCTTGAAGAGCAGAAAAAACAAATTATTTCTGGACTTGAAAAAGGTCAGGTACTTGAAGGTACTGTGAAAAACATCACTTCTTACGGTGTGTTTATTGATCTTGGAGGTGTTGATGGTTTGATCCACATTACAGACCTTTCTTGGGGGCGTGTGAATCACCCAGAAGAAATCGTAGAGCTTGATCAGAAATTGAACGTTGTAATTCTTGACTTCGATGATGATAAAAAACGTATCGCTCTTGGATTGAAACAATTGCAGTCTCACCCTTGGGATTCTCTTGACGAGAAACTTAATGTTGGAGATAAAGTAAAAGGTAAAGTAGTTGTACTTGCTGATTACGGTGCATTCGTTGAAATCGCTCCAGGAGTTGAGGGACTTATCCACGTTTCAGAAATGAGCTGGTCACAGCACTTGAGAACTGCTCAAGATTTCTTAAAAGTTGGAGATGAAGTTGAAGCAGTAATCTTGACATTGGATCGTGATGAGCGTAAAATGTCTCTAGGTATCAAGCAATTGATGCCAGACCCTTGGGAAGATATCGAAAAACGTTACCCAGTTGAATCTCAGCACAATGCTAAAGTACGTAACTTTACAAACTTTGGTGTATTCGTTGAGCTAGAAGAAGGAGTTGACGGATTGATCCATATTTCTGACCTTTCTTGGCAGAAAAAGATCAAGCACCCATCAGAATTCTGTAAAGTTGGTGATGAAATGGAGGTAAAAGTACTAGAAATCGACAAAGAAAATCGTCGTATTTCTCTTGGTCACAAGCAACTTGAAGAAAACCCATGGGATGTATTCGAAACAATCTTTGGTGAAGGTTCAGAGCACCAGGGTACTGTAATCGAGATGAAAGATAAATCTGGTATCGTATCTCTTCCTTACGGTGTTGAGGCAATTTGCCCAGCTAAACACATGCGTAAAGAAGATGGTTCAACAGCAAAAGTAGATGAGCAGTTACAATTCAAAGTTATTGAATTTAACAAAGACGCGAAGAAAATCGTTGTTTCTCACCTACGTATGTTCGAAGAAGGTGAAGATAAACCGACTACGAAAAAATCATCTGGAGGAGGTAAGAAAGGTAATACTTCTAAAGCAGTAAGTGATGTAAACAAAGGATCTGAGAAATCAACTCTTGGTGATCTTGATGCTCTAGCTGCGTTGAAAGATAAAATGGACGGAAAAGAATAAATGTAATTCTTACCGATCAATACACTATAAGGCTGTCTCCTAGAGGCAGCCTTTTTTTGTGACATTAAATATTTCTTTTTTTCATAGAGCGCATTGAGTTTAAGAGTATAGCGTGGTAGGAGAACATAGCGGATGCAGGGCGTAGTAAATTCATAAATAACCTCTTCTTGCGCATTGCTAACGCCACTTTTGCTTTGTGTGCTCAAAAATGATCTAAACAGAATGCCCAGCCCCTTGTTTATTCATTGATTTATAATACATTTGTTTAAAATATTTACCATGGTAACAATAATCGCATATTTTCTTTTCTTTTCCGGAATTCTAGCCACGGCTGGCCAAGCTAAAAACAACTATGAATCGATTAAATCAATAAGTTACTACATTCTCAGCTTAGGCGTTCTAGCCTTATCTATGGACTATTTTACACATGGTGACGAAAGCAACACATTACTACCTACTGTGTTTTTAGCCGTAGTAAGTTTTCACTTCTTCATCGGCGAGGTCACAAAAAATAAGACAAGATTATGGTGGAGTTTAGTACCTGTTCTTTCCAGTGTTGTTATTCTATTTCTACCTAATTTAGAATCGATAAGCTACATGGGATTTGGAATAGATAGTTCAACAGATATTTTTCTGATTGCCCTTCTGTCCTCTTCCCTCCCCTTCCTGACACATTTAGCAAAGTTGGGGATTGGAAACCTTGTCATTCGATTCGGATCTATCAAATGGGCGGAAAACGAAGAAAACTATCTTGAAAGCTTAGTTTCTTATGCATTCATCGGTGGAATAGCAGCTTTGGGTTCATTTTTACTTGGTAACCTGGGACTAGTTATAGCCGGGACTTTTTATCTCTCTGCTTCTCTCATAGCCCGAAACAAGGTCGGTCTTCAAAATGATATATTATCAGCTGCAAGCGGAACTATCTTTTTACTCGTAATGGTTCCTATTCTCCTAGAAAAGGGTGGTTTTGATCAACTCGACTTCACGCGAGGAGAAGTACTTGAGGGAGCTTTTGTAGCAGGGTTCATGGTAATATTCTACGAACTGCTCCTCAATTTAGCTCGACACAATACAGGTAAATGGAAAATTATTTTAGGCTTAAATGCTATTTTCATTCCCTCTATTGCCATTATACTTCTTGGTTTTGCATACACTCAACTAGAACGACTCGGAGGAGTTCTAGCCCTGGGAGGAATCATTATGGGACTAGCTATTCTCAGTGTAACATTTACGCTTTTCAAGAACAGTACATTAATTGCATTAAAATTAATTGCAATCGGCTTGTCTTTAATTATTCTTCCGTACGTCAAACCTATAGAACAAAGTTCTTCTATTGACCTTTCTGCATTGGGTATTGAGGAAAGTTCTGATTCGAAAGACGAGAATAAATCGAAGAACTCTAGTAATTCAGCAAAGAAGAAGGATGCTCCAAATGGAAAAGATATAACGAAAGCGCTTGGTGAATGGTCTATCGATACAGAAGCATCTCAGATTGCATTTGAATTAGGTCCTGAAGATGGCAGAACAAAAGGGGCATTCAAAAAAATCAATGGAACTATCATACTACGAGAAAGTCTCGAGGATTGCTCGATTGATGTTACTTTACCTGTAATATCTCTCACCACATTTAACTCAATGCGTGACGAACACCTTATGGAAGAAGACTATTTTCATGAAGAGAAGTATCCTACAATGACCTATAAAGCAAAAGGGTTTAAAAAAGATGGAGATGCTTATATTCTAAATGGAACATTTACGATGATGGGTATAGATAATCCATTAGAAGTGACATTAAAACTAGTCGGAGTTGGAGAAAAAGATGGCAATAAAGTTGCCGTACTTTGGGGTACATCAGAAATTGACAGGACAGACTATGGCATGGATTCGTCTGCTAAGATAGGAGATGTCGTTGATTTCACATTTGATATCCAACTGAACCATGAGTTCTAAAAAGATGATTGAAAAGCATTAACTTTACCCTATGTACAGATGGGTACTCATCATCATTGTCTTCTGTAGTTCGACTTACGCTCGATCTCAAAATGCTTTTTTTGAATCAAAGAATAGTCCCGATAAAGCAAGGCTCATCGCGAGTTCTGCAAGTATCGGTTCGCTTTGGGCTGGAAGCTTAATAGGATTACATCAAGTATGGTATTCAGAAAGCTGGGGAGACGGCTTCCATACTTTTGACGACTCAAGGCAATGGATGCAAATGGACAAGGCGGGACACTTTTTCACGGGACAATTACTCGCAGAACATACAAGTAGCGTTTATAAATGGTCTGGGATCTCACGAAAAAAAAGTAGACTCATTGGATCCTTGATCTCTTTTGGTTATTTATCCAGTTTTGAATTGATGGATGGAAGAGCTGAAGAATGGGGATTCTCCTGGAGTGATATCGGTGCAAATGCATTAGGAGCGGGATGGTTCTTTTGGCAGGATGCACTATGGGAAGAACAGCGAATTCGCCTGACATTTAGTGCTCACCTAAGCCCTTATGCGCATTACAGACCAAACGTTTTGGGCAGTACGACAGCTGAACGACTTCTTAAGGATTACAATGGACAAACCTACTGGTTGTCTGTAAATCCATCATCATTTTTAAAGGAGTCAACACCCTTTCCTCAATGGTTGAACTTCGCGTTTGGCTATAGTGTTGCAGGAAAAGTAAATGGAACAGAAAATAATTACTCAGTAACAGGATCTAATGGAGAAATCACTAGTTTCACTGCTCACCGGCAATATTTACTCTCTTTGGATGTAGATCTCACGAGAATTCCAGTTAAAAAGCCTTGGATAAAAACATTATTTAAAGCATTGAATCATGTAAAAGTTCCATTTCCGGCCATTGAATTTTCAAGCAATGGTGTAAACGGTCATCTCTTTTACTTTTGATTGATCCAATGTTTTAATGCGTTTATTTATGAAATAAACATTAAATTCGAAAACTCTTATACTACAGTATATTATTTGAAAGAATGGACGAAAGACACACGAATAGAGAGCTATACTTTAAGGAACAAGGAACAACTGTAAGCAAGTATGTTCTTCCTTTCATTGAAGAGGTTAAAGAAATCAATGAAAACACTTCAATTCTCGAAATCGGATGTGGCGAAGGCGGAAATCTGGTTCCCTTTCTAGAGCGTGGATGTAAGCGGATTGTAGGTATCGATATGGCTGCTAACAAGATTGCAAATGCAAAGGAGTATTTCAGTCATCAAGAGCACCATGAAAACATAACCTTTATTGCTGATGATATTTATAATATTGATCCTGAAGAATTAGGACAGTTTGATATTATCATCACACGTGATGTGTTAGAGCATATTCACGGTCAGGAAAAATTCATGCACTTTGTAAAGCGATTCATGAAACCCGATGGAAAATTCTTTTTAGGATTCCCACCTTGGCACAATCCATTTGGAGGTCATCAGCAGATGTGTAAAAGTAAATTTTTATCACGTCTACCCTATTTTCATATCCTACCTAAATTCATGTATCGTGGAATTTTGAAGGCTTTTGGTGAAAGTGAAGCTACACTTGATGTATTGTTAGAGATCAAAGATACAGCAATTACAATCGAACGCTTTGAACGTATACTGCGCAAAGAAAAGTATAAAAAGGATAAAAGAGTATTCTACTTCATCAACCCTAATTATGAAGTGAAATTTGGAATGAAACCAAAAGTTTCCTGGAAATTTATTTCTGCCATTCCTTACCTCAGGAACTTTTTGATTACGACAAATTATTACGTGATTTCAAAAACAGTAGCGGAAGACTCGACGAATTAACAACGCATTCAACTCTAATTATGAGTATTTTACAAAATAAAGTACATTTTCCTTGTGGAAAAAGGATGAAGAATTCATTCATGTTGGCTCCACTTACAAATCAGCAAAGCAATGAAGATGGAAGTCTTTCGAATGATGAGTTTCATTGGCTTGTAAAGCGTGCTGAAGGAGGATTTGGATTAGTTATGACTTGTGCCTCTCATGTGCAAAAGAATGGCAAAGGTTTTCCCGGTCAATTGGGAATATTTGATAATTCCTTAATCGAGGGTCATTCAAGACTTACGAATGCAATAAAAAAAGAAGGTGCTTTAGCTGTGGTGCAATTGCATCACGCAGGCATGAGGTCTCCAAAAGAATTGATCGAAGGAGAACCAGTCTGTCCTTCATACAATAAAGATACGGGAGCACACGCTTTAACTCATGAAGAAGTAATACAACTGCGAAATGACTTCATCTCTGCAGGAAAAAGAGCAAAGGATTGTGGCTATGACGGTGTCGAGATTCATGGTGCTCACGGATATATTCTTTCGCAATTCTTAAGTGCTGAAATCAACTTGCGAACGGACGAGTATGGCGGAAACCTCAGCAATAGATCCCGTCTATTGTTTGAAATCATTGAAGGAATCAGAAAGGAATGTGGAAACGACTTCTTAATGGGAGTTCGATTATCTCCAGAACGATTTGGAATGGATCTACTAGAGATCAAACAAGTTACTCAACACATCATTGATGAAGGTAAAATTGACTTTCTAGATATTTCGTTGTGGGATAGCTTTAAGCTCCCAGAAACAAAAGAATATCAAGATCAGACGTTACTGGAACACTTTACCTCGCTCAACTGGGGAGAAGTTAAATTA
>CBFHJL010000062.1:0-17606 GCA_965656195.1 Brumimicrobium sp.
AAACTCAGTGAAATTGCTGATAAATTCAATTGTAGTGTATCTCATGTTCACAAAACGATTCGCAAATATACTGACCAAGTTGTTTTAAGCGAATAAGCAATCTAGAACACAATAATACCTTTATAAATCTGAGCTTAAATCAGTCTTTTTGACTGTTTATGTGCTGATTGTTTCTATTTTTGTATCTACTAAAAATGAGCAAAAAATGAAGCGCAGTAAGATCAAACAATTATTGGAACAGCCTAAGACTGGCGAAGAGGTTTTGGTAAAAGGGTGGGTGAGAGCTTTCCGAAGTAATCAATTCATACAATTGAATGATGGTTCTACAATCAATAATATTCAAGCTGTTGTAGACTATGCGTCTTTTGATGAGGTAATGCTCAAGCAAATCTCAACGGGGTGCGCAATCGCTGTAGAGGGAGAAATGGTTGAATCTGCAGGTAAAGGTCAATCTCATGAAATAAAAGTGAAAAAGATTGAGATTATTGGAACTGTTAATCCTGAAGAGGTTCAAAAGACAGTAATGCAGCCGAAAAAGCACAATCTTGATTTCCTAAGAGAACAAGCACATTTGCGCTTTAGAACAAATACCTTTGGTGCCGTTTTTAGAATTCGACATGGATTAACATATGCAATTCATAAGTTCTTTCATGAAAGAGACTTCTTCAATTTACATACTCCAATTATTACTGGATCAGACGCTGAAGGCGCTGGTGAAACGTTTCACGTTACAAATTTCGACCTTGACTCAATTCCAAAAGATGAAAACGGAGAAGTTGACTTTAAAGAGGACTTCTTTGGAAAGCCTGTCAACTTGACGGTTTCCGGCCAGTTAGAAGCAGAGCTAGGAGCACTCGGACTTGGCCAAGTATACACTTTCGGGCCTACATTTCGTGCGGAAAATTCTAATACGTCTCGTCATCTTGCTGAATTCTGGATGATTGAACCTGAAGTTGCCTTTGCAGACCTTAAAGACAACATGGATCTAACAGAGGGTTTCCTAAAATATCTATGTCAATTTGTTCTAGACAATTACAAAGATGATCTTCAGTTTTTAAATCAGAGAGATCTTAACGAGCAAAAGCAGAAACCTGAAAAAGATAGAAATCCTCTTTCATTAATTGAAAGATTGGAGTTTGTAGCCAACAATGATTTTAAAAGAATCACATATACTCGAGCTATTGAAGTTTTACAGAACTCTAAGCCCTATAAAAAGAAGAAGTTTAAATTTGACGTTGAATGGGGAACTGATCTTCAGTCAGAACATGAACGTTATCTCGTAGAAAAAGAATTTAACTGTCCAGTTATTATTACTGATTATCCAGCATCATTTAAGGCGTTCTACATGCGACAGAATGATGATGATAAAACAGTTGCCGCTATGGATGTTCTTTTCCCAGGAATTGGCGAAATTGTTGGGGGTTCTCAACGTGAGGAACGTCTGGATGTGTTAAAAAAGAAATGCGCCGATTTCGATATTGACGAGAAGGAATTATGGTGGTATTTAGAGACTCGAAAGTTCGGTTCTGTACCGCATTCAGGTTTTGGCCTAGGATTTGAACGTATGGTCATGTTCACAACTGGAATGGCGAATATCAGAGATGTAATCCCATTCCCAAGAACACCGAATAACGCAGAATTTTGATTTTAACGCTTGTGATTCGTAAAAAAGAATTAAATTAATCGAGGATTTATAAAGTATAAATGGCACTTAAACAATCATTATCGCAAAGACTGGAGCAAAAGCTTTCTCCTCAGCAGATACAGCTGATGAAATTGCTTCAGGTGCCTACTATGGAGCTCGATCAGCGCATCAAACAGGAAATAGAAGAAAATCCTGCCTTGGAAGAAGGTAAAGAAGAAGTTGAAGACGAGTTTGAACAAGAAGAAGAATATGATGAACGAGATGATGAGCAGGACTTTGACATAGAGGAATACCTTAGTGACGACGAACCTACGTACAAAACATCCGTTTCTAATAAAGGCAAGGACGATGACGAAAAAGCTATCCCACTTAGTTCTGGAAAGTCATTTCAAGAACGTTTAGCCAGTCAATTAAATCTTCAGCAATTAACAGAAAAAGAAGCTTTGATAGCTACTTACCTAATTGGTAACTTAGATGATGCAGGTTATATTGAAAGGGAGTTAGAAGCAATTGTTGACGACCTGGCCTTCTCTCAGAACATAATGACCACTGAGGAGGAACTGGAAGATGTATTAAAACACATTCAAAAGCTAGATCCTGCAGGGATAGGAGCCAGGAATTTACAGGAGTGTTTAATTCTTCAAATGGATCGAAAGCTAGATGGCGACATTACTAGGTACACGGCGTTAAAAATTCTACAAGACCATTTTGAGGCCTTTACAAAAAAGCATTATAAGAAGATTATTCAGAAGATGGAGATTTCAGAAGAAGATCTGAAAGAAGCTGTTCAAGAAATCATTCGATTGAATCCTAAACCAGGAGGTTCACTCAAAGAATCATCTAAATCTTTACAACAAGTAGTACCTGATTTTCAAATTACTGAAGCAGAAGGTGAACTTCAATTATCACTTAACGGAAGGAATGCTCCAGAATTAAAAGTTAGCAGAGGATACGAAAACATGCTAAGAAACTATTCGGAAGGAGCTAAATTGAAGAAGACCGATAAGGAAGCAATGACATTTGTAAAGCAAAAGCTGGAATCTGCAAAATGGTTCATTGATGCTATTCGTCAACGTCAAAATACACTTCTCACAACGATGACGGCAATTATGAATTATCAAAAGGATTACTTCCTTACTGGAGATGAAACAATGCTTCAACCAATGATACTCAAAGATATTGCTGAAATAGTTGACTTGGACATCTCTACGATATCCCGTGTAGCCAACTCAAAATATGTTCAAACACAATATGGAACCTTTTCACTTAAACATTTCTTTTCAGAATCATTATCTACTGACTCAGGTGAAGAGGTCTCTACGAGGAAGGTGAAACAAATTCTTACGGAAGCAATCGATGATGAGGAGAAGCGAAAGCCTTTGACCGATGAAAAGCTTGCTCAACTGCTCAAAGATAAAGGGTTCAATATTGCTAGAAGAACAGTTGCAAAGTACAGAGAACAATTGAATATTCCCGTTGCTAGATTAAGAAAAGAATTATAATGCGATTTATTTCGAACTTTCTTTCTTGGCTTTTTCTGCCCTTATTTACGCCGATTTACGGTTTATTAATTGTGCTTTTCTTCCCATCAGTCCCGAAGTCTTTCTTGCGACTTGATTCACTATATGAATATCCTTACGAGGTCAAAATCTTATACATTCTATTGTTTGCAGTCTTTATTGTTTTTGCTCCAGGATTATCATTTTTAGTTCTAAGAATGAATAAGACGATTTCATCTTTATCTATGGAAAATAGAGAAGAGCGTTTGACACCTATAGCGCTCATGACAATTTACTGTCTTATTCTCTATCTGTTCCTACTCTACCAACCTGAAGGAGCAATGATTCCATCAATAATTATGGGTATGGCTGTCGGAGGAGCATTTGCAGGTTTCGCTGCATTTCATATCACCAAAATAATGAAGATCAGCTTACATGGTGTAGGAATGGGAGCACTCGCAGGGTTTGTGTTTATGTATTTCCGAGGTATGGAGTATTATTCTTTATGGATCTTGGTTGCGACATTTTTAACCGGAGGATTAGTACTTAGCGCAAGATTGTATTTGAATGCGCATACGCTTAAAGAGGTGGGATTTGGCTATGCGTTAGGTTTTACCACTCAAATTCTTAGTATCTTAATTTACCAAATTATCGACAAATGAAAAAAATAAGTTATTTATTGTGCATGGCAGTTATTGTAAATTTTATGTCTAGCTGCGGAGCGTCAAAAGATAATCTGCCAGATTTAAATTTATTCACAATAGACCAAGATAAGGAATTGGGTCAACAAGTCGCCCAAGAGATTGCCAACAATCCTCAGGAATACCCAGTACTTGATAGCATGTCTAACCAGAAGGTATACAAGTATTTGTATGACATGCGAGATAAGATTCTTGCCTCAGGAAAGGTCGAACACAAAGATGATTTCGTTTGGCAATTGAGAATAATCAATGATAGTGAAACAAAGAATGCCTTTTGTACCCCAGGCGGATACATCTATGTTTACACTGGATTAATGAAATACTTAGATTCTGAAGAACAGCTTGCAGGAGTGCTAGCCCATGAAATTGGACATGCAGATCTTCGTCACTCAACACGCCAAATGACCAAACTATATGGAGTGCAAACTCTGATTGGAATATTGGCTGGAGACAGAGAGATGGTAAAACAAGTAACTACAAGTATAGTGGGTTTAAAATTCTCTAGAAATCATGAAACCGAAGCAGATAAAGCTTCTGTAACCTACCTTTGTCCAACAGATTACGACGCTGCTGGTGGTGCTAAATTCTTCGAGAAAATTCAGAATGATGGAGGAGCCGGAGTTCCAGAGTTTTTAAGCACGCATCCTAGCCCAGAAAACCGAATAGAATTTTTCTATACTCACAAAACACAATTAGGTTGTACTGGAACTGAGACATACGAAGCACGTTACCGTCAAATGGTAAATCTACTGCCATGATCATTCAACTTGACAGCGGAAAAAGAATTGACCTTGATGATGGTTATGACTTATCGATAACGTTAAGAGGTGACGAATCTAACCCTAGAGCCTGGTATGTCGATGCTCCTAGATTCGAACCTGTTAGGGCTAATGGATGGACAGGTTCTGTGGAAGAAGGAGGTGATGTAAATTTCAGAGATGTTTTTTTTAATCCACACGGTCACGGAACACACACAGAGTGTCTTGGTCACATTACGGAAGAAATTTACTCTATTAACAATACGCTGAAAACTTTCTTTTTTCAAGCTCAGGTTATTAGTGTAAAACCAGAATTGATAAATAGTGATGAAATAATCACGCTAAATTGCCTGAGTGAACTAGAGCATCAAACCAGCATTGAGGCATTAGTAATAAGAACCCTCCCGAATCAAAGAAGTAAATGCTCCAAAAATTACTCGGACACAAATCCACCTTATATTTCCATTGATTGTCTGCCATTATTAGACCGTCTTAATGTAAAGCATCTATTGATCGACTTACCTAGTGTTGACAAAGAAAATGACGGCGGAAAACTTGCATTTCATCATGGATTCTGGGGTGTCCCTGATACTCCTAATTTCGAACGAACCATTACTGAACTGATATTTGTACCAGACGAAGTAAAAGACGGAAAATATCTTCTGAACTTGCAAGTTGCATCTTTTGAAAATGATGCAGCACCAAGCAGACCTATTCTATTCGCTGAGAAATAATTAGCTTTAATAAAAAATTACTCGAAATGAGACTATTGGCTCTATCATTGCTTTTATTCACTCATTATTCTTTCTGTCAAGGATGGGAAACAAAAGTTATTACACCGAAAGAAAATATTGAGAAAAATCGATGCGTTGAAATCGGGATAAATCCTTCCGACTTATTATTGAAAGAAATTAATAATTATCTTAATGGTCAACCTCATCAGAGAAAAGGTTTGAATCCTTTTGTAAGCTGGGATGTTAATATAACCGCAGAATTCACCCACATAGCAACAGGTAAAAAAGAAGGTGGAATAGCATTTTGGTATACAAATGTTGAACGTGATCACCTCAATGGATATTGGAATCAACTCGAAACTCCTCTTCCTTTTAGAATTCGTTTTGCTCCTCCTCTGAGTGGTGAGTGGAATATAAAAATTTTTAGAGAAACATCATCTCGAAAGATGGCGCTTATTGATGAACTTAAAATAGTAGTAAAAGAAAAGAATAATCCCGGAAATGTAACCATCCACGAAAGCAAGAGATACTTGGCGAGAGATGAAAAAATTGTTTTACCAACCGGAGTCAATTTACCATTCCCCTATGTCAACAATAACTTATTGTACAGCCAAGATCGAGATGAAAAGCTAAAACTTAGAGCATGGGTTGAATACAGGAAACTCGTTCAACAATACTTGGTTCAAGGAGGAAAGTACTTTAGGTTCTTTATCCACCCTTCTACCACAGACATTGAGTTCGAAGAAGTAGGTTATTATCAGAGTCGACAACACTATGCGTGGGAAGTAGATCAAATCGTAAAAATGTGCGAAGAAAACAACGCCCTGATTAACTTCAATTTTCTTTATCATACTATGATGATGAAAATGGGCGATTACCATCAGTTCAAATTTGACTACACAGACAATTGGCATGACAAGACTGCCTGGCCATACAAGGATATCAATCACATCTCAGGCTATTCAAAACTACTCGCCTCAAAAACTCCCTCCGACATGATATTTAATGAAAAGGCATTTAAATACCTAAAAGAAAAAACACGATATATGATGGCAAGATGGGGTTACTCGACTGCTCTTTCGAACGTTGAATTGATGAGCGAGCCTTGGCATATAGATCAAAATGGGTTTACACATCAAACGCCATATGATAGTTTAAACGTAGCTGGAGATATTGCTAGACAAGCAGCGTATAAATATCACTCAGATTTAGCTTCATATATCAAAGACACACTCTTAATCAAAAACAAATTAATTGCAGCAGTGGGAAGGTTCCCTACAGGAAGTTCAAGGATATACTCTCACTTAACTTCATCTACTCCTAAACAAATTGACAGTACTTGGTATGATGAAAACATTGATTTTATTTCAATTTCCTATTATAGTTCAAGTCCAACAAAAGCAATTATATCAAAAAATTCTTCAAATAATGATTGTGGCTCAGACGAGAACTCTATGGCTTGTGTAATCCAAAGACTCCATGACACGTATGACAAACCACTTATCTTTGGTGAAGCAGATCACGGCGATGGAACTCCAATTTGTTCCGACCTTCAAGGTCACCGCTTAGATATCAAAAGATATCTTTTTACTGGAGCAGCAGGACACTATATTTGGGCTGCTTTTAATTATCCTGATCACACCAACGAGCAGCCGCAAGACGAACGATTATCTTGGCCAGGAATAATCAATGCGCAAGAATATTACAACAGCTCAGAAATGAAAAAGATATTTGGTAATCAATTTATTCAAGGTAGACAGAAAGTTCCTTTTAAAGGGTCAAGAGAAGCGTTAGCTGAGCAACAATACCTAATAGATTCATCAAGAACAAATGCAGCAGGATATATATACAATCGTTCATTTAATATCCATACGGCCAGTGGAAATGAAATTCCAAAAGAAAGTACTTGCTATATTAAAACTGAAGATTACCAGAACCCTATCTCTATAACATGGAAGCCTCAAAAACTAAAGATCGCAGGGTTAAAACCCTTTAAAAAGTACACAATTCGCTACTATGGTTTTTCTCAAGGTGAATTTTTAAGTCAAAATCAGATACATTCATCTGTCTTCGGAAAGTTAACGCTTAAGCATCCTATCTTAACCGCTTATAAGAGAGGGAACCCCTTGATTTGGTATACTATTCAAGAACATTAAATAGTTGTTCAGTGTAATAAGTTTAATTACTTTTGACCTCAATAATTGTTCGTTTGACTAATGGCTAAGCACACATTACAACTTGAGGATGATTTTAACTTTGATCTTATAGGTTTATGTAGTCATCAAAGTGATTATCGCGTATGTTGGTCTGTCAATGAGCACTTAGGGCTGCATTTAAGTAAGTCTTTAGAACCGTTTATGGTATCTGGGAAAAAAGGTGAGGTAATATCGTCGCACTCATTGTACGAATGGTATGACGAAAATAATGCCGTTGAATACTTTTTAATCAAGAATAAGTACAACACTCAATTTCTTATACCTGAAAAAAGTCAAATCGACTACTTTCTTGTGATCCGGGAAGCGGGAATAGTAGATGTTGATAATTTCTTAACAAAGATTAAAGAGATATCAAGTATCTTGACCGCGTTTATTTATGAACCAGGAGATTTGAAGTCTGGTTCTAAACTTATTTTTTAAGTTTTGACAAATTAATTAGAGAAATGAAAAGAACAAAAATAGTAGCTACAATTGGTCCTGCATCTTCAGATAAGGCAACACTGCTTTCAATGATGAAAAAAGGGATGAATGTAGCAAGATTAAACTTCTCACATGGAAGTTTTGATGATCACAAAAAAGTGATTAACAACATAAGGGATCTTAATAAGGAAACAGGTTTAAATGTGGCCTTATTAGCAGATCTTCAAGGTCCTAAGATCAGGACTCAAAAAATGAAAGACAATGGTGTAGAGTTAATTTCTGGTCAGACTTCGACTATCGTTACGACTGAAGACTATGAAGGGACTGCAGAAAGATTTGCGATTAATTACCCTCAGCTTCCTTCAGATGTAAAACCAGGTGAAAAGATTAGGTTAGACGATGGAAAATTAGAACTTGAAGTGATTAAAACAGATGGCGATTCAGAGATCGAAACAAAAGTCGTACATGGAGGAGTACTTTCTTCTAACAAAGGAGTGAACCTTCCCAATACAACTATTTCTTTGCCGTCATTAACTGAAAAGGATTTAGAGGATCTAGAATTCGCTTTGGAACAAGATGTTGACTGGGTAGGTCTGTCATTTGTGAGATCTGCAAGAGACATCATAGAGTTGAAACACATTATTAAGAAGCACAGGGTTAAGGCACGAGTCGTAGCTAAAATTGAGAAGCCTGAAGCTATTGATGATATTGATGAAATTATACGACAGACAGATGCTATCATGGTCGCAAGAGGTGATTTAGGCGTTGAGATTCCTATGGAGGATGTTCCTTTGGTTCAAAAAATGCTAATCAAGAAGTGTTATTTACATGCTAAACCCATTATCGTCGCAACACAGATGATGGAAAGCATGATTGATAATTATACTCCTACTCGAGCAGAGGTCAATGATGTTGCCAACGCAGTTTTAGATGGTGCAGATGCTGTTATGCTCTCTGGAGAAACGTCAGTAGGTAAGTTCCCCGTTCGCGTTATCGAAGCGATGAGTAAGATTGTTTCTAAAATAGAGGAGTCTGATACTATCTATCACAAAGAAGAGCTTCCAGAAAAAAATCAGGAACGTTTTATTTCTGATTCAATTTGTTTCAACGCCACTAGATTAGGACAACGTGTTGAGGCAAAAGCAATAGTCACGATGTCATTTTCGGGATATACTGCATATAAAATCGCTTCTCAGCGACCAAAAGCTCCGATTTATGTTTTTACTAGTAACAAAGAGATACTAACGCAACTCAACCTTATATGGGGTGTTAAAGGTATTTTTTATGATAAAATGGTAAGTACAGACCATACAATTGCAGATATAAAATATCTACTGAAGAAAAATGGTTTCTTAAAGACAGGAGACCTTGTTGTAAATATTGCCTCAATGCCCATTGAATCAAAAGGTAAATCAAATATGCTTAAGCTTAGTTACGTTGAATAACGTACACTTTAAAGTATTAAAAAAGAGGGCTCACGCCCTCTTTTTTAATTTCATATCAATACTAATTCAATATATAACGGATTGCAAATCCTCCTCCCCAGCCCCAGGCTCCAGAATTAATAATTCCAAAGTAAGGTCCTACATCCAAAGCGATATCAATAGGAAGATTTAGTACGCTTTCTAAATTCCAGTCCAGACCAACAGCTCCATTCGCTCCTAAATAGAGTCCTGTGCTGTAATCACCACCATAAACTGGGTGACTTGTCCATTTTCCTCTCCATGATCCAACGGTTCCACCTAGACCGAGGTACCAATCTAAACCAATAGATTCATCAAGACCGTGTTGCCATTCATACATTGCTTGAGCATTGAAGTGATATCGACCAAGCCCAACGGTTGCCTCTATGGCATTACTACCGGCAAAAAAATGTTTTATATTTAGACCTGGACCACCATCCAAACCACCGCCAACATTTCCAAATTTAGCACCTATCGCTGTCTCGTAGGACTGTCCAGATGCGAATAGGCTGCAAATCATAACAAAAACTACAACTCCTAATTTCTTCATTTCCTTAATTTGTTTTGAATATTTCACAAAGCTAACAGAAAATAAACCTACCTCATAACAAACTAAAATTAATCATTTATGTAAATGACAAGACTAGTCTGCAAGCTACATTTAGTTAATGAATCAATTTTCTTTCAAAAGTTTGACCATTTACAGACACTCTTAAAGTATACATACCCTTTGCTAGATTGGGAGTAAAACATTCAACTTTAGAAATACCTTGAGGCTTCGCCCATTTCTGTATCAATTTTCCATTATTATCGTACATTGCAACCAAAGCTTTTCCAACTCCTTTATCAAATTCAACTACAAATTGTCCTTCAAAAGGGTTAGGGTAAATCAACAAATTCCCAAAACTCGTCATTTCCTCTATACCTACTCCGCTGAATAGGTACTGACCATCAGAAGATACAATAGCTGACTTCAGTCCAGCATTATTAACGGCACGAACATTTACAAAGTAGTCAGTATTTGGAGTCAACGTTAATCCGGTTAAGGTCGCATTAAGCACACTCCCGACATTAGACCAGGCTACTGAATTTGAATCACCTGCTATTGTCCCAACACTTAACTCATAATGACTTATATCCGAATGGCTATCCGCTGCCTGATTCCAATATGCTGTTATTTCATTCGACGTGTAAAATGTATCCGCATCAACAGATGAAAGGTCGGACACAGCAGTTAACCCCACCGGTGGCGTCCAGTCTACGTTTAGTTCTAAATAATCAATTGCCGACAAGTTCTGTGCAGTATCTTGAATAATCGATTTGACTTTACCTGAGATAGTATTGGGGTCAGGATTTTGAAAACGCAGTGCAGATGAAGGGGTTCCTACATCAACTTGAACCGAAGGAAACCTTGATCTGTATACCTTAAAGTTATCTATAGCTAAATTCGAGTTACCACTTCTGAATGAAACATAATCTCCAGTTGTAAGAGGAGTGTCGTCAGTCCATTCTCCGATAAGATCATCATTCTTATACACAAATGTTTCGCCTGTAATACGATCATAAATGACTTTAACATCCATCCACACTCCCTCGCTAAATTCAACCGGAATAACTTTTTCCTGTGTAAAAGTATCATTACTCACACTATAGAATTCAAGAGTTTGAAGCTCTTGTCTAAACCATACAAAATAAGAGTTACCTCTATTTGTTTCAGATGGATCATCACAGAAATAATGCATCCCGGCTCTTCTGTTGTTTCCAGATCCATCTATTTTAAATTGAAAATGATATAAATATCGGTTAGATAGATCGTGTTTAACTTGAGTATAAATATTGGTATTTAAAAGCGACTCGTCCGTTTGTTCTAGGTATCCGTTTGTAACATTCCAAGAACCTTCATCTACAATCCAGTCCTGATCTATTGCGCCTTGATCAAAGTTGTCAGAATAAAATCCAAGGTCTGCGTTTCCACGCCATTTCGTTCCATCGAAATCAATAACTTGATAAAATGCTTTCTGAACTCCACTTCCATTGGCATTATCTTCATCTTGGAAAGATGCAGTGAAAGCTGCAGTCTGCCAGTTATTGTTAACTGAACCAACGGTAGATGGATCAGTCCAATCCACATAGATGTTTTTTGCTGATGCAACTGACCAATTATCAGCACCATCTATTACAATAGAGTTTACACGACAAGCATCTTGTTGTTGATTTGGAGATTCGAATCGAGCATCTTTAGTTACTTGGGGTCCAACCAATATCTTCTCTTGGAAATCTCTATCAATGCGAACTTTAAAATTATCAAAGTAAGCAAGTGCATCTCCATTTCTCAATGAAATATGCGTTCCAGAGGTTAAAGGTGTCGCATCAATGTGAGAAGCAACACGCTCGTCATTTACAAAGGCGTCAATCTCTCCTGTTGAAGGGTCGTAGGTAACTTTATAGTCGTACCATGTCCCAGCATCAATGGTGTGCGGAATATCCGAAACTAGAACGATATTATTATTATCAACCTCATATATCTGAACTAAATTATTATCTGGACGAAAATACACCATATAAGAATTCCCTAGTTGCGTTTGAGAAGGATCATCAGCAAAGAAATGGATTCCTGATCTACGATTTGTACCTGACCCATCCACCATGGCAGACCATTGATACAAATACTTGTGGTTACTATTTTGATTTACCTCAGCATGTATGTTTGTATTTCCCTCTGACTCGTCAGATTGCAGAATTGTTCCGTTATTAATTACCCATGTCCCCGTTTGAACAGTCCAATCTGGATGAATAGTAGATGTGAAGTTGTCACTAAAAAACCCATTATCTGCATTACCTCTCCATTCTGTACCATCATATTCTAAAACTTGATAGTACTGTCGTTCAATACCAGAACCTCCAGGGTTGTCATTATCATCGAACTCTGCCCAAAAATCAAACCCTCTCCATTCATATGATGTGTTTACGCCAGTCGTTGGAGCTATTGCATCTGCATTTAGGTTATTACAATCATCAATAACATCTTGAACAGCCTGACGAATCGAAGGCATTCTGGCGTACATATCGTTACCTGGACAACTCGTGTTTCCAATGTCTCTATGGCACGTTAAATTTTCCATGAATTGAACTCCATATGCTTGAGTTTGCATATTCGAAGACCCCAAAGGGTTTATCGCTTTATAATCGTACCACCAAGCAAGAAGATCGTACAGCTTATTCAGTTGAGCAGTGGTTGCAATAGATACATCTAAGTTTCCTGGAAAGTTAACACCGATAGATCCAGAATTGGCAGCACCAGCATGAGCTCCCCGCACATCAGACGTAGGAAGATTAGGATTATGCCGACCTTGGTAGAAATTTCCATCTTGATCGATAATATAATTATATCCAATATCAGCCCATCCTAACGTATTCACGTGATAATTATAATATGACCTTACTATAGCTTCTCCATTGGTATATGTATTTGGTGAGGCACCATGATGAATGACAACATGTCCAGCATTAATATAAGTTGGTGTATAAGCGCTATTCACTTGCCAACAAGGTGCAGACCCACCACACCAATCGGACCTAGGAATCATCGTTGGGAATTCGGGGCAATTGTTTTTTGGGACATTATTCAGATTTGTCTGGTCTAAACCTCTAATATCATCTTGGTTGTTGGGGATATCACCTTCAAAATTACCATCAAACAGATCCACCTGTATACCGTTAACCGAAACAGGTACTGTTATTTTTAATTCAAGATTCTGTTGGCTAGTAGCATCTAACGTGAAAAGTGCCTCAGTCCAATACTTATTAGTAGGGGTTTCGCCAGGCGTTACTTCAGCCTCAGTGTTTGTCCACTCAGACCATTCTCCGTTAGATCTTTGCGTACGATATGTCACAAGAAACAATGCAGGATCGAGCGCATGATTTGCAGAGTTAAAACCTACTCCAAAGCACGAGAACAAATGATCAGGACTTAATATGAATGAGTGTGCTTGACCAGGATTTAATACACCTGGATAATTTGCAGAGGTAAAAGGCATTCCCAATTGACCTCCTTTGTTAGTTAAATTACGTTGAGAAATTTGAGATGTTTGAATATCTTGTGCAAACAAAAAAGTTGTCGCCAAAAACATGGCGAAAGTGAGTAGTAATTTCATTGAATAATGGTTTGAAACAAAGTTAATTGATTATTAGCGCATAAAAGAAAGATTCTTTCATTAATTTCATTATTATAATCTGGAAAAAGGATTTACCTTTGCCGCTTTTTTCAATTTAACTAATAAAATTACTGAATCATGGGAGACTTCTTAAATGGGTTTGACCTCAATGAAATTTTCAAAGCAATCATGGTACTTTTCGCCGTAATAGACATCATTGGATCGATACCTCTTATTATTAAAATCAAGGAAACATCTGGAGATATTCATGCTATGCGTATCACCGTTGTATCATTAATAATAATGATCGCGTTTTTGATCGCTGGAGAAAGCATTTTAAAACTATTCGGAGTGAACGTAGAATCATTCGCCGTGGCAGGTGCATTCATTCTTTTTGCCATGGCAATTGAAATGGTAATGGGAATCGAGATATTTAGAGAAACACCGGTTAAAGGTAAAAGTGCTGGAATCGTTCCTTTAGCATTTCCTATAATCGCAGGAGCAGGTTCCATGACTTCTTTAATCTCATTAAGAGCAGAGTACGCAATGGTGAATATTCTCGTTGCAATTTTGATTAACATGGTTATCGTTTTAATAGTTCTTAAACTAACGAGAAGAATCGAGAGGATTTTAGGTCAAGGAGGTGTTGCCATTATAAAAAAGGTATTCGGAATTATACTTCTGGCAATCGCGATAAAGCTTTTTGCCTCTAACGTGCCTAGTCTATTCCAATAAAAAAGTGGAATCATTACTGATTCCACTTTTAACTTAAACTTTAATTCGCCGATTTATTTCGCAGCTGCATAGTTTTTGGATACCTCATCCCAGTTGATAACATTAAAGAATGCCTCAATATAATCTGGACGACGGTTTTGGTAATTCAAATAATATGCATGCTCCCAAACATCCAATCCTAAAATTGGCGTTCCTCCACAACCTTCTCCCATTACCGGATTGTCTTGGTTAGGTGTTGAACATACCTCTAAGTTTCCGTTTGTCACGCAAAGCCAAGCCCATCCTGAACCGAATTGAGTAGCCGCTGCTTTAGAAAACTCGTCTTTGAAATTTTCGTAAGACCCGAATTTGCTGTTGATTGCATCTCCAAGCTCACCTGATGGGTGCCCACCTCCATTTGGGGACATCACTCTCCAAAATAGACTATGATTGTAAAATCCACCTCCATTGTTACGGATTGCGGCTGCACCTTTTCCATCTTTTAATATTTGTTCAATTGATTTCCCCTCATGATCAGTACCTTCAATTGCTGCGTTTAGCTTAGATGTATATCCAGCATGATGCTTTCCATGGTGGATTTCCATTGTTTTCGCATCAATATGTGGTTCGAGTGCATCATATGCATAAGGTAAATCTGGTAATTCAAATGCCATTTTTTTGTGTTTTTTTGGTTTATAAATGTGTTCTACCAAATGTAACACTTAAAAGACATATTTGATCAGAAGAAAAGTGTTTTTTTCAAAAATCTAAATCCGAAAAACCTTCAACACACTGTTATCTTGATACTTATAAAAACATAAAGATTAGACTAATTCTAAATAAAAATCTAATAGCTTTTCAATATCTGATATTTAATTGATGTAGAAAATCCAACAAGTCTCATTAATATTGCTCAAACTAATAGTATGAGACAACTCTATATTTTTACACTTTGCACTTTATTTTGTTTTTCGGCATTTACACAGGAATCTACCTATTCTTCATTTCAAAAAATATATCAATCATGTAATTCTGAGAGTTGTTTACATAGTAAATATCTTGATCAAAAATCCTTGTTCAAAGATAGCTCTGATGGGTTTCTGAATCTGATGGCCTATGTTGATGAAACAAGAAAATATAATCCAAAAAAGGCATTTGAAATCATTCAAAAATCCGATATCTCATTGATTAATAAGTCAGAATTCGAGAAAGGCGTTTATTCACTCACTTTAGGTGCAATAAGTATAATATCGGAAAATCCTGACATGTCTATAAAACACTTTAAATCAGCTTTACAAAACTTTAAACAAACAAATACAAAATACTATGAAATATATGGCATGATGTCCTTAGGTAGAGCTTTTACGGCATTAAACCAACTCGATAGTGGACGAATATACTTGCACGAAGCTCTAAGATTGAGCTCAATAAATTTTCCTGATCTCTCTCTAAAAATTGAATTGAACCAAGCTGTGAACAGAAAGTTAGCCAAAGATTATGTTCTAGCGGAAAATCTATTTCTCAATTCATTATCAAAAAACTCTAGTTCAATGGAAACATACATGGTTTGTCGAACCCAGGCAAACCTTGCCGAAGTTTACATGTTGACAAGTCAATTGGATAAAGCAGACAGTTTATATTCTGAAGCTCTATTCACAGCGAATAAATATAATTTAAAATCTGATCAATATAGGATACATAATGACTTAAGTATTTTAAATCAAAGAAGAGGTAAGTTCAAAAAAGGATTAATATATCGCAACAAGGCAGATAGCATTCGAAAACAAGCTGAGTTGATTTCCGTTTCTGACCAAATGGGACAACTTGAGAAAAAACTAGAAATCGATATTCTTGATCAAAAAGCGCTGCTAAAAGAAAAGCTGTTAGATACTGAAAAAAAAATAAACACAATTTTATTTACTGTTTTGATCATTATCTCAGTGCTGTTATTCCTCTTAGTTCATCAACTTCTCAAACTACAAAAAAAGAATACGATTCTAATTAAAAATCGGAAATCAAGCAGTCGAAAGAGAAGGGCTCAGGTCATTTCTCATTCGAATAATAAATTAAATCCTTTGATAGCACAGCTAGAATCTATTCAGAGTGATGAAAGTATAATTTTCGATGAATCATTAACTATGGAAAAGCTAGCAAAAAAACTAAATACTAATCGCACCTACTTATCTGAAGCAATAAACCTTGGATATGAGATGTCATTTTCTAAGTGGATTAATCAGATCCGAATAAACAAGGCTTGCGATCTTCTACTTGATTCAACCAATGATAAATATAGTTTGGAGGCAATCGCTGGGATGGTTGGTTTTACAAGTATTTCATCATTCAATACGAATTTCAAAAAAAACACAGGTATTACACCATCCTATTTTAGAAATCACAGGGATGACTAATTTATCAATTTGATAGTTTAATAGATCAAACCATCAATGTAACCTGGAAAAATTCTATCCTCGTAGCCTAATTTTGTGATGAAACAAAACGATTCATCATGAAATATCTAAAACTATTCTTTTTAATCTCAGTGTATTGTCTTGGTAATAATGCTTCAAGTCAAACAACTACATGTCACAATAAAGAGGTCGTAGGTTACTACCCGAACTGGCAATGGTATGACAGAAATAAATTAGTAACTCCTTCAAGTATAGATTATGGAAAATATACTATCCTTAATTATTGTTTTTTCGATGTCGATATTGATGGCAATATTCAAATAACTGATCCATGGGCCGATAAGAACCTTCTTCTAGGTCCAATTAATTGGTCAGTCGCACCTGCTGGTTACGATTCGGCATATGATTTTGGTAACCCCAATTATCATCAACCTAATCAAAAAATGAGTGACTATTGTGAGCAAAACGGAGTCACCTTTCTGCCCTCTATTGGAGGGTGGACTTTATCTAACAACTTTCCATCTATCGCAGCTGACCCTCAAAAAAGACAAAATTTTGCAAATTCCTGTGTAGAGTTGATCCAAGCTTTTGAATTCGATGGAATTGATCTGGATTGGGAATATCCTGGTTATACTCCGCACAATGGTACACCCGCTGATAAAGAAAATTTCACCCTTTTGCTACAGGAAATTAGAACAGCTATTGATGCCTATGGCCAGTCTATCAATAAAAACATGATACTGACGATCGCAGTTGGAGCAGCTCCAGATCGGATGGATGACGTAGAATGGGAAAACGTATCTAGTCTAGTTGATATAATTAATGTAATGAGTTATGATTTTTTTGGAGCTTTTAGTCCTTCAACAAATCATAACAGTCCTCTCTATGCTCCTC
>CBFHJL010000063.1:0-16996 GCA_965656195.1 Brumimicrobium sp.
AGATTAGTATAATTTCTTCATATCCTCCAAAAAGTTTGAACTATTTCCTGACGAGGTCACAAAGCCTCTATCCTCCTGGGATAGAGGCTTTTTTATTACAATGATCAACATCAAAAAAATAGTTCAATAATATCTTTTAAAACTTTATGAATTAATTTTTTAAGTCATAATCGTTATAACCTGTTAATAGGTTATTCGACTTTAAAATATACAAACTAAAAGCTTTGATTCTTTTCAGAAAAGCTGATTTCTATTGTTTCACAAACCGCTCCTGCCACTGATATCCATCAGAAACAACATGCAGAATATAAATACCGTTTTCAAGTTTGCTAATGTTAATTGGAGTGATTTCATTTGAATCAAGTGTTTGCTCTTTGATCATTTTTCCATTGATATCACTTATGTAAAGTTCTGCTCTAGGAACCGAATGCGGAAGCTGAATACGAATAATGTCACTTGCTGGATTCGGATACATACTCAACTGAGGAGACTGAATGACCTGTTCCTGACTACTCAACCAACCCGGTGAATTACTGTTTTCAATAGTATGTAAATCAATTCCAGAAGCTACCCATATATTACCAAGGGTATCGAACTCAAAACCGTAAAATTGCTCAAAATTTATTGGGCTATTAGAGGTGGTGTAAACCTCCGTCCACTCATTCCCTTCTAACTTTCCGAGGGCGATATACTCATCGTTAGTATCACCAAAGGCTGCCCATAAGTAGTTATCTACATCAAATTCGATTTCCAGAATGTTAGCCGAAGGCATGTTTGTCGTGTTGTAGGGTGTTATGGTATCATAGCAAACGCCATCATAGCATTTTGTAATTCCATTAATAAAACCAAGATGAACTGTATCGGACTCGTTGTCAAATTCCATCACGTCACTCGCACCTCCTAAGTAATAGGGGTCTGTAGACAACAAATTATACGAACCATTTTGTATGAAAGCGTATTGTCCTATATCGACATAAAGATCACCATTTTTGGGAGCACAAAGCGAACCAGAAACATTGGTGTTTTCTTGACCAATTCCATAGGTATATTTTAGTATATTATCACTTCCCCTTATTAAAAACAAAGTATCCAAATCATTGTATACTTTTCTAAATTCATTTTCTGCGTATAAAATTTGATTTTGGTAATTATCAAAAAGATAAAGTCCTGTGAGACGTTTGGTATAAAAAAGGTGTTCGGAAGTAAATCCAAAATTGAGTTCATCCGACTGCCATAACGTACCTAATTCATTTTCCCCGAAAGTAGTGAAAGAACCATCGGGTTCTAAAACTGTGGCATTAAATGGATTGACCAGCCAGATGTTATTCGTGTAAGGATTGATGGTAAATTGATTAAATGGTAAATAATTGTGTAGGTTTTCACCATTGACTGTAATCCACTGTGAATGCACAGGAAGTGCTATGGTTATGATTGTTGCTAAGTAGATTGTTTTCAATATAGTCTGGTGTTAGCTTTAGTTGCAATTTAGATAAAATATTATCATATACCAAGAACTAAATCGGCAAGAAAAGTTTTATTCAAATAAGGAGTATGAATTTAACCCACAAAAGACTTAATATCCTCTAAAAAGTTTGAACTATCTCCTGCCGGGGTCACGAAGAAAAAAGAAGTCTCACCATTTAGGTGAGCTTTTTTTGTTTATGGCAAAATCGTCTGAAAGCATCAAGCTTTCAAGTATATTTTGACATGAATGAAAAAATAAAGTTCGAAGAATGAGAACTGACTTCTTGGTTTCGGAATTCGGAGCACAAATGGATCTATTATCCTGCCGGGGTCACGAAGAGAAAAGCTTATCCCGAAACTTCGGGATAGGCTTTTTTTGTTTGCGATACCTTTCAATACAATGTCAAGGAAAATGCAGAATCGAAAACCTGTACATGCTTAATCCAGAATATATATTTTAAATCCTTGCTCTCGTCTTATTCATAAACGGATTAGGCATCTGAAACCTGAAGTGAAATTCCACTGCTCCTCTGCCTCTGCTCGCCTGTGATAAGGAAGAAACATTAATATCATAACTAAAACCAAAAGTATAGTGCGCATACTGCATATCAAAAGCCGCGATGATCGCATCTCCTACTCGATAATAAACTGCAGGAGTTATAGCCATCTCCTTAACAAAACCAGTTACTCTGGACCCTTCCTGTAGAAGATATCTAAACCCTGAACCTAAAATGATTTCTTTAAAATTTCGTTGATTTGTAAAATAAACCTCCGGAATAAAGGTAAGATGAGTCTGACCAATCCCTATTTCTGCATTTGCGAAAGCCAAGTGTTTTATTCCTGAAGAATAACCGCCATCAATTTCAAAAGAGTATTGCTGAACTCCTAAATGATAAATTGAATAACCTACTTTAAATTTAAATGCATCATTAGAACCAATAAATCTAGAGTCCTCTCCATAACTCCAAACAATACCGCTACCAACATCTAAGAATGAGAACTGATCAACATACATACTCTCGTTGGACTGTATATTAGAATTGTAACTTCCGTCGTATTGATTCCCCCATGTTAACTGTCCTTGATCAATACTGCGCTGACCAAAACCACCCATAAGACCAAGGCTCAAACGACTATCACTTGAAATTGCAATATTTCCTGATAAAAACAACTTCGCTTTATTCGTAATTAAGTTGGCTGAACCTGCCCTATCATTATAAAACATTGCCCCCAGGGATAAAAATGATTCATCTCCTCTTACATTTCTAGTCAGTCGAGAGTCGAAAGAAACATGTGATGTTTGATAAGGTGTAACTATACTTGACCACTGATTTCTATGGTGAATACTAGCTCTAAGATCAACATCTAAGCCTGTCATTCCAGGATTGATTAGAAGCGGACTTAACGATTTTCTAGAGTATGTTAAATCCTGAGCACTTGACATTATACTCAATAGCAGAGTTAAAAGAATTATCGAAGCTTTCATCGTACTATCTTATTAGGTTAATGTTCCCAGTTTCCGTTCTAGAGTTATTCTCGCCCTGGATTTTTATAACTAGTTTATAAACGTATACTCCTGTCTCGCAGAGTTTATCGTTGTATTTTCCATCCCACTTTTGTGACATATCATCGGAGATAAAGATTCGTTCTCCCCATCTGTTATAAACACTAAGTTCCATCGATTCAACGCACAGCTCATTTAGACGGAACATGAATTCATCGTTGTTACCATCCCCATTCGGTGAAAAAGCTGTAGGAACGTAGAGTTCCCCACATTCAACTTCGCACTCCCCTGCTGCAATAAACAAACTATTAACTGTAAAGGTACATCCTGCATCGTCAGAAAATACTGCTGTTACACCTACTGCATTCCCATCTGCCGTTAACCCCGTAAGTGTTACCGTCTGAGGACTTGTTCCTATTGCAAAGGATTGTCCGTTTACATCTAGCGTTCCTGTTACTGGTGGATTAGCGAATGTAATTGTCACTTCTTGAGTATATGTATTCGTCAGCGGATCACATGCCGTTTGAGTTCCTGCAGTAATATCTGTTATTCCGCATGGAATTGGTGTACAGTCAACAGGCGCTGTAAACAAACCATTTACCGTAAATGTACATCCAGCATCGTCAGAAAAGACTGCCGTTACATCTACTGCATTTCCATCTGCTGTTAACCCCGTAAGTGTTACCGTCTGAGGACTTGTTCCAATTGCAAAGGATTGTCCGTTTACATCTAGCGTTCCTGTTGCTGGTGGATTAGCGAATGTAATTGTCACTTCTTGAGTATATTCATTCGTTAACGGATCACATGCCGTTTGAGTTCCTGCAGTAATATCTGTTATTCCGCATGGAATTGGTGTACAGTCAACAGGCGCTGTAAACAAACCATTTACCGTAAATGTGCATCCAGCATCATCAGAGAACACCGCTGTTACATCTACTGCATTCCCATCTGCCGTTAACCCTGTGAGTGTTACCGTCTGAGGACTCGTTCCAATGGCAAAAGATTGTCCGTTTACATCTAGCGTTCCTGTTCCCGGTGGATTGGCAAATGTCACTGTTACTTCCTGAGTATATTCATTCGTTAAGGGGTCACATGCCGTTTGAGTTCCTGCAGTGATATCTGTTATACCACATGGAACCGGAGTACAATCAACGGGCGCTGTAAACAAACCATTTACCGTAAATGTACATGCAGCATCGTCAGAAAAGACTGCTGTTACATCCACTGCATTCCCATCTGCTGTTAACCCCGTAAATGTAACTGTCTGAGGACTTGTTCCTATTGCAAAGGATTGTCCGTTTACATCTAGCGTTCCTGTTGCTGGTGGATTAGCATATGTCACTGTCACTTCCTGAGTATATTCATTCGTTAAGGGGTCACATGCCGTTTGAGTTCCTGCAGTGATATCTGATATATCACATGTAGGTGCCTCAGTTGTAAAACTTCCTGCTTCAAGATAAACTACAGCATCGTATGCTCCATCATTAACATCCATAACTACCAAAACCATGTGGTATGTTTGTCCAGGTGTCAGACCCGTTCTGGATGCTGTTAGAGCGACCGTATTCCCATTCAACTGTGTTCCATCAATCGTTCCGCCATATTCAGCTGTAGAAACATTCTGAACCCAGCCGGGATTTTCAGAAGAACAAAAGGTCGGTCCATTTGGAGTTGCGCTTGAACCTACAATTCCATCATTTACGGAATTAATACCCACTTCAGAGCCATTGGCTAATCTTGCAATGTTTTCAGCATCATTCGTGTACCCTTGACCTCCTGATATACCAGGTCCAGAAATCAGGAATCCAAATTTGTCATTATAGGCAGTGCATTGATAATTTATAAAGCCTCCATCGTCCGAATACTCTTCTGATCCAAAAACGTATCTGAACTCAACAAAGGACTGACTAGGAACAAAATCAAACTCTAGAATAGAAGCATTGAAGTAGTTTTCAGAACCAGCTAGTATATCTAAGTCGAGAATGTAGTCTTGGCTTTGTCTTATTTCTCCAGGTACGGAAGAAAAATAACCAGTTGACATTTGAGCTACACTTCCAGGGTTTGTTCCTAATGTCAACGGGATATCCGAGGTATGACCAGTTGTTAAAACGACACCCTCTGTAAATCCCATTTCCGTTTGAGTCGTTCCAGCAGTTGAAAAATAACCTACCTGGTAATCTCCACCGTTGTTATAAACTCCTTGGTAGGTTACATTCGAAATAATCGTTCCGCTTCCTGTTGGCACTAATACACCATCTACCAATTGAGTTGTGGAATAAGTAGTATTATCAATTGAAATCTGACCAATTCCGGAAAAGGAAAGGATAAAGGCAATAAAAAGACTTGTAACTCGATTGAACTTCATAAAAAATAAATTTGGAATATAAACTTAGTGTGAAAGGAAAGTTAATTAGTCATGAAGAGCACATGGATACGGCAACAACTGGATTTTTGTGGTGAAATGCTATCAAAAAACCGTTGACAACAGTTCATTTTTAACCTTTAAAGTAATTACTGTGCCTCAACTTTTAACTCATGGAGACTAATTGATCAAACCACAGTTGATTTTCGTTTAAATACTCATATTGAAAGCGAAGGTCTGACATCTTTTGTTTCAAATGGTTAAAATTTTCAACTTCTGAAACTTCCACGCCAACAACTGCTGGACCATTTTCCCTATTGTTCTTTTTAGAAAACTGAAAATAAGTGATATCATCATCAGGACCTAGGACCTTAGAAACGAAATCTTTTAACGCACCCGGTCGTTGGGGGAATTTAATTAAAAAATAATTCTTTAATCCTTCGTAGAATAAAGCTCTTTCTTTGATTTCCTCTGTTCTGGTTATATCATTATTGCTCCCACTAATGATACATACAACATTCTTGCCATCTATCTGTCCTCGAATTTGTCGAAGTGCTGCAACGGAAAGAGCTCCAGCAGGTTCAACAACTATCGCTTCTTCATTGTACAGCTTGAGTAGCATGGCGCATACCTCTCCTTCGGATACTAAAAGTACCTCATCAAGCGTTTCTTTGCATATTTCATAATTTAATGCACCCACTTTCCCAACCGACGCTCCATCAACAAACTTATCGAAATTTTCAAGTTTAACACGTCTATCATTTTCTATGGATTGAGACATGGACGGTGCACCAGTGGGTTCCACCCCTATTATTTTGGTCTTAGGACTAATTTGCTTAAAAACTGAAGACACTCCTGCTGCTAATCCTCCTCCACCAATAGGAAGTATAACGTAATCAATATCTCCTTCGTATTGATCAAGAATCTCAAGCCCCACGGTTCCTTGTCCTTCGATCACTTTATCATCATCAAAAGGATGAACAAAAGCATAGTTATGATCATCACAAAACTTGATCGCTTCATGATATGAATCATCAAAAGTATCTCCAACCAATTGCAGTTCAACAAATGATTCACCGAAAAACTTGACCTGCTTTATCTTTTGTTTTGGCGTAGTAACAGGCATAAAAATAGTTCCTTTTACTCCAAGTAGCTTACATGAAAGAGCAACACCTTGCGCATGATTCCCTGCGCTTGCGCAAACAACGCGCTGATCTAAGCATTCATCCGTAAGGGCCTTTAGTTTATTATAAGCTCCACGAATTTTATATGAACGCACGACTTGCTGATCTTCTCTTTTGAAATACACATTTGCTCCAAAATCATTGGAAAAATTCATGTTCTTCATCAATAATGTCTCTGTCACAACCCCTTTCAAATTGTCCTGAGCATTTCTAAAATCTTCCAGTGGTTTCATCGCAGTTCCATTTTACTCCTCAACACCTTACCTATCTCCTCTATCGGGTGACTAGCTATTTCAGTATTTATCGCTATCAACTCACGATTTTCCACTTGGTTCGATAGAGAGAAGGGCGACCCTAATTGATGAGCTTTCACATTATTCATAAAATCTGAAAGCAACGGTCTACAACTGTGATCGAATAAATAGCATCCGTATTCAGCGGTATCAGAAATGATCTTATTCATTTCATATAACTTCTTTCGAGCAATCAGATTTGCAATTAGAGGCAACTCATGAAGGGACTCATAATATGCCGATGCTTTACCTATTCCTGCTTCGGTCATTACTTCAAAAGCTAATTCTACTCCCGACTTCACAAATGCCACAAGAAGCGTTGAGTGATCAAAATACTCCTGTTCTTTTATTACTTTTTCCGTAGCTAAAGTAGATTCAAATTTAGTCTCGGCAGTTTCACTCCTCCGCGTTAATAGCTCAGTGTCGTCATTCTTCCAATCCTTCATCATTTGATCAGAAAAAGATCCCGATAGAATATCATCCATGTGCTTTTGGAATAAGGGTCGCATGATATTTTTGAGTTCTTCCGAAAGCCGATTCGCTTCAATTTTTGAAGGATTACTTAATCGATCCATCATGTTTGTTACACCTCCGTATTTCAAAGCCTCTGTGATTGTTTCCCATCCATATTGAATTAATTTACTGGCGTAATTTTCTTGAACTCCAAATTCAAGCATCTTATTGAAACAAAGAATTGAAGCAGATTGAAGCACACCGCAAAGAATAGTTTGCTCACCCATGAGGTCAGACTTAACCTCTGCTACAAACGAAGATCTTAGCACTCCGGCTTTATGACTTCCTAACGCGTACGCATATGCTTTTGCTTGATCTAATCCTTTCTCTTCCGGGTCGTTTTCTTGATGAACAGCAATTAGAGTAGGTACACCAAAATTCTCAAGATATTCTTGTCTAACTTCAGTGCCTGGACATTTAGGTGCGACCATGATAACAGTTACATCCTGTCTTACTTCGTAACCTTCTTCAACAATATTAAACCCGTGAGAATAAGAAACTGTTGCACCTTTTTTCAATAAAGGAACAACTTCATTCATGACAGGAGTATGGTACTTGTCTGGCGTCAAATTACAAACTAGGTCTGCATCAGGAATTACCTCAGAAAATGCACCTACTTTAAATCCATTACTGATTGCGTTATTATACGAAGTATTCTGCCTCTCAATAGAACTCTTTCTCAATGCATAAGAAATATCGAGACCTGAATCTCTCATATTCAATCCTTGATTCAGCCCTTGAGAACCGCAACCTACGATTACAATTTTCTTTCCTCTTAAAGCATCCAATCCATTCTCAAAATTGGTAACATCAAGAAAGTCATTGGTTCCAAGTTGTTGGAGCTTTTGTGCAAATGTCAATTGATTAAAATAATTTTTCATAACCTCTAATTGTTTGGAAGTTCTTCCAAGTATTTTTCTAATGTTTTCATTGGTTTCGTGATTGCAACCCTACCGGATTTCACATATTCCAGAATACCAAAACCTTTTAATTCGTCAAATAAGGACATCAACTCTTCAGGTTGTCCAGTCTTCTCAATGATCGTAAAATCCTTCTCTACAGCAAGGATTCTAGCATAATGAGCTCTCACCAAACGTTCTACGGAACCTTCAATGAATGAAGAAGTAGGTATCTTATACAGCGCAAGCTCTTGATATACAACATCATCGTCATCATGATGAAATGCCTTGATTACCTCGATTTGCTTTTCAATTTGAGCAACTACTTTCTTCACTTGACCAAGTGAAGTCTTTACAACTATTGTATAGCGATAAACTCCTTCAACTTCTGATTCAGAAGCTGTTATGCTTTCAATATTTAAATGTCTCCGTGTAAAAATGATGGTGATTCTATTTAATATCCCAATCGTATTTTCCGTAAACACAGATATGTTATATGTCTCTTCCATCTTTCTTAGTTTAATCGTATTTCATGAACCGCTGCACCAGTTTGGATCATAGGGAAAACATTATCCTCTCTTTCAACAATAACTTCTAACAAAGTTGAATCTTCAGAATTCAACAGTCGGTCTATACTTTCTATCAACTCAGACCGCTCTTCTAATTTAAAAGCATCAATTCCATATCCTTCTGCGATCTTCGTAAAATTCGGATTCTGGATTTCTGTAGAGGCATACCGCTTATCAAAAAACAATTGCTGCCACTGACGAACCATTCCTAAAAAATTGTTATTCAAGATAAGGATCTTAACATCGACTTTTGCTTGTAAGATCGTCCCAAGTTCTTGTATCGTCATTTGAAATCCACCATCACCAATTACAGCCACTACTGTCTTTTCTGGAGCACCCAGCTTCGCACCTATCGCCGCGGGTAATGAGAACCCCATAGTGCCAAGACCTCCAGAGGTAACATTGGAGCGATGACCACGATAACCATAATATCTTGAGGTTACCATTTGATGTTGCCCTACATCGGTAACAACAATTGCCTTCCCGTTTGATCTTTCAGATAGCTGATGAATCACTTCTGACATTCTCAAGTTTCCTTCAGAAGGAGATTTAGACTCTTCGTTGATCTCGGATTCCTCTATTTTAGCTAATTCATGAAATTGATTTAGCCACATTGGATATTGAGATTTTTCGATGGATTCAGTCAGTGCAGATAATACTTTCTTAGCATCCCCGTGAATAGCTACTTCGGCTTTTACAATCTTATTAAGCTCAGCCTTATCAATGTCAACATGGATTACTCTGGCTTGCTTTGCATACCTAGATACATCTCCAGTTACCCTGTCGTCGAATCGCATACCCACAGCTATCAAAACATCGCAATCATTGGTAAGAACATTCGGAGCATAGTTCCCATGCATCCCCAAATACCCCACATATAGCGGATGATCAGATGGAATTGCGCCAAGGCCTAGTAAGGTAGATGCAACCGGTATTCCTGACTTCTCAACAAAATCAATCAATTCTTTCTCCGCATTCGAGAGTATGATTCCCTGACCAACTAGCAAGTATGGTTTTTTAGCCTGTGCGATTAACGCCAGCGCATCACTGATTTTATAACTATCAAGTTTTGGCATTGGCCAGTAACTTCTAATAGCAGTGCATTTTTTATAATTATAGTCCGTTTTTCCAAATTGAGCATCTTTTGTTATGTCTATCAATACTGGCCCTGGACGACCATTACTCGCAATATAAAATGCCTTTGTTATAGCAGGTGCAATATCCTCTGATCTTGTAACCTGAATGTTCCATTTTGTAACGGGCATTGAAATTCCAATGACATCTGTCTCCTGGAATGCATCCGTGCCTAGTAAGGAAGAGTCTACTTGACCTGTTATACACACAACAGGTGTTGAATCTATCATGGCATCTGCCAAACCTGTTATTAAGTTCGTTGCACCTGGCCCAGATGTCGCAAAGCAAACCCCAGTCTTACCAGAACTTCTTGCATAACCTTGCGCTGCGTGAATAGCTCCTTGCTCATGACGAACCAGAACATGGTTTATTTGATCTTCAAAATCATACAATGCATCATAAATTGGCATTATTGCTCCTCCAGGGTAACCAAATATCGTATTAACACCTTCATCCATTAATCCTTTTATGACCACCTCTGCTCCCTTATGTAATTCTTTATTATTCATCTGTGACACATCCTTTAGAAGCGGATAAAACGCTCTTTGAATACTTATACAAAACTCCTTTCTTTTCTTCTGGCTCTGGCCTATTCCAATTCGAACGGCGCACCTCAAGCTCTTCATCTGAAATATCAAGCGACATTACATTATTCACAGCATCGATACTTATCGAATCTCCATCTTGTACGAGTCCTATAGTTCCTCCTTCAACAGCCTCAGGACACACATGCCCTACAACGAACCCGTGAGATCCTCCTGAAAATCTTCCATCTGTTATAAGTGCAACATCATTGCCCAATCCTGCACCGATTATAGCAGATGTTGGCTTTAACATTTCAGGCATCCCAGGGCCTCCTTTAGGACCACAATTCCGAATCACAATGACTTTACCCTTTGAAATCCGACCGTCCTTAACGGCATTGATTACCTCGTCTTCATCGGTAAATACAATGGCTTCACCTTTGAAATACTCTCCTTCTTTTCCAGAAATTTTTGCAACACTTCCTTCCGGAGCAAGATTTCCGAATAGAAATTGTAGATGACCAGTTTCCTTAACTGGGTTTCCAATAGTTTGTATTACATCTTGATCTAAAGAAAGTGGAGAAACTTTTTCCAAGTTTTCCTTAATCGTTTTTCCGGTTACAGTCAAACAGTCTCCATTGATAAGCTTTTCACCCAGTAAATATTTCATTACTGCAGGTAAACCACCAATTCTATGTACATCTTCCATAAGGTACTTGCCGCTAGGCTTCATATTAGCTAAGACAGGTGTTCTGTCACTTACTCTTTGAAAATCTTCAAGTGTAATTTCAACACCAACAGCATTCGCCATTGCGATCAAATGTAAAACTGCATTTGTTGATCCTCCCAAAACTGTTATGACTACCATCGCATTTTCAAATGCTTCTCTAGTCATTATATCACTCGGCTTGATGTCTTTTTCAAGTAGCATTTTAATAGCCTTTCCAGCTTGATGACTCTCTAGTTCTTTCATCTTGCTAGTAGCTGGATTTGAAGAACTCCCGGGAAGACTCATACCCATTGCCTCTATCGCAGCAGCCATTGTATTGGCAGTATACATACCTCCGCATGCTCCAGCTCCAGGACATGCATTTTTTATTATTCCTTTAAAATCCTCAGGAGTTATCTCATTCTTAATTTTCTTGCCAAGAGCCTCAAAAGCAGAAACTATATTCAAGGATTCATCCTTCCATCTTCCAGAATGTATTGTTCCACCGTACAACATTATTGATGGTCTATTTAGTCTTCCCATCGCAATTACAGATCCTGGCATGTTTTTATCACAACCCACTACCGCTATCAGACCATCATAATAATGCGCTCGCATGACCGTCTCCATTGAATCAGCAATGATATCTCGAGATACCAAGGAATAGCGCATACCTTTTGTCCCATTTGAGATACCATCGCTTACCCCAATCGTATTAAATATCAATCCGACTTGATCAGAAGATTGTACTCCGTTTTTCACTTCTCTCGCAAGATCATTGAGGTGCATATTACAAGTATTGCCTTCATAGCCAGTGCTGGCAATCCCTATAAAAGGTTTTTTAAGGTCTTCCTCTGAAAGTCCTACACCATGGAGCATTGCTTTCGCTGCTGGCAGGTTTTCATCTTCTGTTAGCGTACTGCTATATTTGTTTAACTTTTTCATTAGATCAGCATTTCTTTATGTTCATTCGTAGAAACTCTTAACTTATATTTTCGTTGAATCAAAGCACTAACTGAATCATCCCAGTTCATTGGGAATTCATTGTCATCCAAGCTATTTATTCGCGCTACTTCAGCTGCGGTTCCACAGAAAAAAGCAGTATCAGCAGCATAAACATCTTCAACCTTAAACCATTTTTCATGAATTGTGATATTCAGCTCTTCAGCCAATTCAAATACCGTTTGGCGCGTTATACCTGGTAGAATATTACCTGTTGGACAAGTATATAACTCCCCTTCTTTTTCATAGAAAAAATTGGCTCCCGGACCTTCGGCAACGTTTCCGTTCATGTCGGTTAACAAAGCTTCGTCATAGCCCTTGTCTTTTGCCTCCTGAGTAGCAAGTATGCTATTTGTATAATGACCTGTTACCTTAGTGTCAACAAAGCATGATTTTGGGTTTGGACGTTGAAAACTTGAAGTCATCAGGTTCAATTGTTCTGAACCTAAATACTGTCCCCATTCCCATGCCATGATCATCAAGTGCGATATACTCACCTTCGTTAATGACATATTTGGTTCCAAATAAACTAAAGGTCTTATATAGGCATCCTTAAGGTTATTCTTTCGTAGAAGAGCGTAAGTAATTTGCTCCAAATCTTCTATAGAATAGTCGAATGGAATGTACATTTTATCGCAAGAATACTTTAAACGCTTATAATGCTCTTTTGCTTTGAAAATTCGAGTACCATCAGGAGTATCATAAGAACGAATACCTTCAAAAGCACCGTTGCCATAATGCATTGTCTGATTGTAAGGATCTACTCTAAGATCTTCTACTTTTGCGTATTCCCCATCGGAGAACACCACCGTGTTTTCATTAAAATACATGGAATTTATTTTAGGAATTATTGACTACTGAATAATAATTTTAGCACTCTTTACGCCATCAATAGTTTGTAATTGAATGATGTAAATGCCGTCAACTAACTCCTTTTTAAGAGTAATTTCAGAGTATCCAAGATCGACTGTAGAATGATCAGTTTCACCAAATACTTTTTGCCCTCCAACAGAAAAGAGAGAAATACTTTTTATATCCCTATAATCATATTCGTGGAATAACTTTATTATTTGCGTATTACTGCTATAATGAGCCGTTAGCTGATTGTCTTCAACACAATCATTTTCAACGGCTATGATATCGAATATTTCTGATCTACCATCATAATCAAATTGCGAAAGTCGATAATAAACTACTCCTCTTGATACATTAATATCTTCAAAACTATACTCCGATAAGGTCTGTTTATTACCCTGACCTTGAATTACTGCAATCTCTCTGTAGTTAAATCCATCATTCGATCTTTCTAAAGAGAAATAGTCGTTGTTTTCTTCAGAGGCAGTAGACCACATCAATAGATTTTTATTTCCATCGCAATCTCCACTAAAGCCCAATAATTCGACGGGTAATGGGCTCGAAAGACAAGCATCAATAATTACTGGACAGGCTGTTGCTGGAGAAACAGTAGAGGCAGTCGTATTTGTAAAAACAACACCAGTGTTTGTAGGTGAACCACTATTTTCTAGCGTTATTGAACCATCAACTCTATATACATCATTACTTGTTCCTGACCACGAACTCTCAAAAACAGTTATAACTCCGCCGCCCCCAAAACTACCTCTAGTAAAGATGTCTGCACCGTCTGCTGTAAATCCACTTGGAGCGGAATTATTCGAAAAACTACAGTTTGCTATATCAATAAATGCATTACTTCCTGAAGCATTCACTGCAATAGCTCCACCATCCTCACCTGTAGAAATATTTGAATCAAAAGAGCAATCGTTTATAGACACTGAGCAATCTTCTGCAATGAGAATCGCTCCTCCATAACCCGCTGCTGAATTATTATTAAAACATGACCTATCAATATCAAGTATTGCTCCATTAATCGCAAACAAGGCTCCTCCTCCAACACCTCCGGAGTTAAGATTATCGGAAAAAACACATCTATCAATTACTATTGATGTTGTATTATCACCATCAACAGAAAGTCCAGAACCAGCTTGATTTGATATCGAATTATTTGAAAAAGCATAATCATTAAATGTAACTTGATTTCCGTTTCCAAAAACATAAACACCACCTCCAGCTAATGAGGCTGCCGAAGGATTGCAGGATGACCCACCACCGTTAAATGTCACTTGGGAACCTCCCCTAATAACTATTCCAGCGTCTCCTCCTCCTGGCACATTATTATATACCCAAACATTATGAACTATATTATTAGTTACTCCTTCAAACTGAAGAGCAATACCTTCAGAACTTCTGTTGTATCCTGTGATTGCAAACCCTGATAAGTAGACATTATCCCCCGTGATCGTCATTAATCGATTGGCATATGCGCTTGCAGCATTATTATCAAATTCTGTTAGTTGCCGACCAGCCCCAACAATTGACAAACCGTTTGTGGATATTGTAAGATTGTCATCTGTTTCTAAAAATAATCCAGCGTCAATAAAAATAGTATCACCAGAACTTAAAGCGAAGGAGGCAAGGACATCTGTAAGTGTCGCCTTAGGTGTTGAAGGTGAAAGACCATCGTTTGCATTATTCCCTACAGTCGTACAAAACACATCACCCGACGTTGAATTGTCATTAACAAAATAATCTGCAGCCCGTGTAAGTGAAGACAAACAAAAAACAACAGCAATCAACACGGCTTTCACTCCGCGCTGATTACTAATAAAAATGTTGTTTGTATGTAAAACCTTCACATTCATCTATACTGTTGTTTAACGTAAAATTAAGGAGTGAAAAACGATACCAATAATTTAATCCGTAAAACGCTTTAGAATGTGGTTAACCCCTGAATTCTTGGTGAATGGATAATGAAATGTGGCGAACGGATAAAGGGTAAGACTATGACAGGTATGGACTCAGCAGGTCAATTTCGAAATTACGCGAAACTGGAATCAACTTATCTGACGATTTGATCTTCAATTTGTAAGCCTGTGATCTACCAATAATTTCCTTCAGATAGCTCGGATTAATTATGAATGATTTATGAACTCTGAAAAATGATTTACTATACGTATCAATGAGTTCCTCAATTTTTTTCAGAGACAATCTTTCCATATGTTTTTTAAGACTATCATCATCTTTGAAATAAATATTCGTGTAATTATCGTTTGCTTCAAAAAATAGGATTGAGTTCAAAGGTTTAGAAAAAATCTCCTTACCTGATTTATTTCGAAGCGTAAAGAATTCAACCTCCTTTTCACTTTCATTATCATTTTCATCTATACTATCGCTAATTGTTCCCTCGATTGTAATATTTAACTGACTACTGAGATACTCTACGTAAAGATCCCACAAAATTATCATTGATGGAAGCAGAGATGAAATAAATAATGCAAACCCTATGATCATTGTATCCTCTTGCTGAATATAAAAAGGCAAGACAATGAATGCAAAAAGTGATACAGAAATGAAGTAGCCGATAACTCTAGCTATTCTTTTTACAGAAAATGAAGAAGTTAGTTTATCAAGAATGATACTCGAAATCAAATTCAACAGCACCAAAAACAAAAACGAAAGCAAATAAAAATACAATTCATTTCTATTCGGTTCAAAAAAAACCGAAACACCAAGTATGATCATCATTAAGACTTGGTAAGACCCAAACAAAACAGCATTTATATATGTGTTAAGAATTAGTCTCATGTTGTATTCATTTTTTTCATTTTTCGTACACCGAGAAATACCAGCACAACAGAAAGAATCAGTAACCCTAAGATAAACAGTATTAAACGTTGCTGGAACTTTTGTAATTGTAAATCTTTCTCTTTTGCTTTATTTAACCTTTGCCTTTCTGCCCTCAGGCTTTCTAATTCAAGTAGTTTCTTGTTTAACTCATTTTGATAATTCAAATCATAAATTTCATTTCTGATCATTTGACTACTTAGCGTTTCGGAAACCTCCAAGTATTCTTGGTACGCAATCGAAAGCTCTTTATACGAACCCGTTTCTTTGAAGACTTTTATCCTGAATTTCAAGATGTCTGGTTCAATATAACTTATACCTGATTGTTGCACTAACTTTATAGATTCTTCTATATTTTTCTTTGCTTCGTTATAATTTTTTGAAATAAACGCTTGTTTTGCTTTAACAAATTCAAATAGAATTTCCAACTCAGAATTTTCAAATGGTGATAATTCTTCAATTTTTTCAATCATTAATGCGCTTTGAAACACATTGCCCATTTTTATATAGACATCTGTAATTCCCATATAGGCATAAATCAATCCAATTTTATTCTCTATTTCCTGCTCTAACAGCAGTGAATTATTGAAAAACGATAATGCCAAATCCAAACTATCCACTTGAAGATACGCATCTGCGATATTGTAGAATCTAATCGAGGTTTGACCCGCATTATTCAGATCTTTTTCTAACTCCAAACTCATTTTGAAATAATCTATAGCATTTTGATAATTGTGTTGAAGTTTATACAAAGTTCCGAGATTATTCAATATTGCGCTTTGTCTTCCTTTATCATCTAATGTCCTGGCATCATTCAAAGCGCTAATGTAATGTTCCGTAGCACTGATGTAATACCCTCTATTCTTGTTGATAATACCCAATAAAGTATTTGCATTAACTCGATATATATTTGTATCCAACGAGTTTATATTCAACATTTCTTTTGCTGTCTCTTCAGACTTTTCAAATTCATTATTCTCAAAGTATGCGAAAGCGAGGGAATCTAACTTCTCATTACTCAAAGTTGTTTGACACAAGAGAAACTGTGAAACAGAAAATAAGAATGATAGAAGAATGAGAAGCTTACGGACAATCAATTTTCGAGTAATTTAAATATATTTAAAATTAATAAATATA
>CBFHJL010000063.1:17006-17237 GCA_965656195.1 Brumimicrobium sp.
CTTTAAAAAAAACACTTTGAAATAAAAAATGTATTTCATCACGCATCATGCGGTTAGTCTTTCCAAAAAAACTAGACTCAAAAATGATCAGTTTGCATTATCATTAACTAAAGAAAGTAGTTATTTAGATGGATAAAATAAAGTCCTCCAAAAAGTTTAGCTCCGCTGTTACCTTCGGCGGCAAACTATTTCCTGCCGGAGTCACGAAGCCTCTATACTAGTAGGACAGAG
>CBFHJL010000064.1:0-17156 GCA_965656195.1 Brumimicrobium sp.
CTCACAGCTACACTCATTAAAAGATTAAATGTGGCCTCATATAGGCGAAGGATGACCTTACGATCATTCCTTTTTACACCTTTTATGATTTCCTCATTAATCTCCAATGTTGTAGGTTCTTTTATTAACAACGTAATTGAAGCGTAATAGTAGGGGGGATGTTGGAAAAAATAATTAAAAAATATCTTTAATCTTCTCTAAACCAATTGATCGAGATCCCTTCAAGAGAATTAGGTTATTAAGCGGTTGAGCTGTTATGAGAAATTTTTTGGCTTCATCAGTGTCTTGAAAAGCCATTATTGAATCATCTTCTTTTGCAATTTTCATAAACTCTTCACCCACGAATATGCCCTGAAGTTTAAAATCTTTTGTCAAACTGATGATTTCTTTGTGATACGCTAATGAATCTATCCCTAGTTCTTTCATGTCTCCCAAAACGAAGAATTTATCAGCGTATGGCATAGCGTTAAAGCTTTCTAGAGATGATCTAACACTTGTGGGATTGGCATTATATGCATCAAGAATTAAGGTGTTCTTGTCTGTTTTCTCGATTTGTGATCGGTTGTTCTTTGGAGAGTAATTGGCAATTGCTCTGTTGATGTCTACGTCATTGACTTCAAAGTAATCACCTATCGTGACGGCAGCAAGCATATTGTAGAAATTGTATTTGCCAATGATGTGTGTTTTAACTTCTTGGCCTTTACCTTTATTTGAATTCCAACTAAACATAACTTCAGGAATGAATTCATCTAGTTGGCCATGAACATCTGCTGAGCTGCTTTCTCCATATCTTATAGTTTCAATATTACTCGGAATGATCTCTGATAATACTTCATCATCTGCATTCAGGAATAAAGTCCCACCAATTTGCTCAATGGAATCATAAAGTTCTTTCTTTGTTTTTATGACTCCTTCAGGACCTCCGAATCCTGCCAGGTGAGCGTATCCAATGTTGGTAATGATTCCATGACTCGGATTTGCAATAGCTGTTAATTCTTCAATATCACCAGGTTTACTGGCTCCCATTTCAATAATCGCAATATCGTGTTGGTTTGAAATCCTAAGTAGAGTCAGCGGTACACCTATGTGGTTATTCAGGTTTCCAGTCGTGTATAGTACATCAAACTTTTCGTTAAGTACTGCTGCGATTAGTTCTTTAGTTGTCGTTTTTCCATTCGAGCCTGTTATTCCAAGAATAGGGATGGAAAATTTTTCTCTATGAAAATTAGCCAGACCTTGTAAATAGGATAGTGCATCCTCAACTAGAAATATATTTTTACCATCAGCATATTTTTTTTCATCCACAATGGCATACTTTGCTCCTAGGTCAATAGCTTTTTGTGCAAAGAGGTTACCATTGAAATTTTCGCCTTTTAAAGCGATATAGAGATTATCTGATTCAATTTTTCGCGTATCAGTTGATACACCAGAACACTCGTAGAATAAATTATATAATTGTTTCATATTATGCCATAAAAAAAGCCCTGATATTAATCAGGGCTTAAATATAATCAATCGATAATTATTTACGATTTTTCTTGCTATAGTTCATTCCAGTTGGACTACCTACACGATCCATAGCACATCTGAATCCGATATAATCAGTTGCTTGGTCTTCATCCAAGAATCTTCGGTTTCCACCTACTAGCCAGATTGCTCTATCTTTCCATGAACCACCTTTGTATACTCTAGATTTATTGGATACTAGGGTAGTTGGCCATGCTGTACGATCGTCACCTCCAGGTTTAACTTGATTACCTTTCAAGTCATATTCTTCATATTGATCTTGATACATAACTAAGTCTGGATCTCTTTTAGCTTCATTGATATCATTCTTACGATCTGTATTATCATAGTCAATTGAAGACTCAATGTCACCATCGATATAGTCAATATAATCAGCACGACGATAATTCAATCGGCCAATGTTTTCTTCCTCGGTAACTTCTCTGTACTTAAGTTTACCCGGAGTATTTTCGATATATTCATTAAATCCTTCTCTCAACATTGAGATGATTTCAAATGAATACTCTTCTCCCAAAGGTCCAATTCTAATTTTATCAGCAAAGATTCCATCAAAAATTCTATCTTGAATTAACATCGAGGCTTCCGTATCATTTTTGTTGTTTTTATATTCTATTGCTTCATCAAGTACAGCATTGATTTCTCTTATAATATCCAACTCCAAAGAATCTTTCGTGTTACCATGCGAAACATAATATGGATCTGGAGCATAACCTCTTTTTACAGGTTGCTTAGATTCATTGTGCTTTTGAATACCTCTTTGGATAACAGTATCATTAGGGTCATGCTTAGAAGCAGAAACTCTTTGATATCTTACACGTTCAAATTCGTTCAAATATTCCTTCATTCCATGTACATCATAACGAACTTGGAAGTTCTTATATGCTATAGAACCTGCATTGTTAAGTTGCTTTGTTTGGAATACATTTCCTCTGAATGGGCGAAATTCATCAACATCTTCAGAAGAAAGTGGTCTGTATACGTCTAGTACCCATTCCGCAACGTTACCGGCCATATTGTAAAGGCCATAGTCATTAGGCCAGTATGAATCTACTGGAGCAGTTACATCGGCACCATCATTCAAGTTTCCGGCAACACCCATATAATCTCCTCGTCCTCTTACGAAGTTAGCACGGATTTCACCTTGAAATTCTTCATTATCTTGTCTTACGTAGTGTCCATCCCATGGGTAAATACGACGTTCGTCAATAACCTCAGAATCTTCGCCAGACATGTTACCAATCAATCCATAATAAGCAAATTCCCATTCTGCTTCAGTTGGAAGTCTGTATCGAGGTAAAAGAATACCATCCTCCATTCTTACTTGTCTTTTACCAAGTTCTTTACCTTTTTTACCGGTAGCTTTTGATGGATCTAAATCAGTGAGCATTTCTCTTACTTCTTCCTCATATTGTCCCGCTAGGTATGATTCAGTATTGAACGTAGCTTCATCAGCTTGATTAACGTTAGGGTTGAGAACTCCTTCACGTATGAGGATATACTCATTGACTCTATCTGTTCTCCACTTACAGAAGTCATTTGCTTGTAGCCAAGAAACACCAACTACAGGGTAGTCTCTATAAGCAGGGTGACGGAGATAATAATCTACAAACTTCTCATTGAAACCTAGAGGAGATCTCCAAACTAAAGTGTCAGGGAGAGCATTCTTATAAATCATTGGATAACTTTGATATGCACGACTAATCCAATATAAATACTCTAACCAGTGGAAGTTTGTAACCTCTGTTTGATCCATATAAAACGAAGATACAGTAACTCTTCTTGGTCTATTATTCCAATCATACATTACATCATCTTCAACACGTCCCATCGTGAAAGTACCACCTTGTACTAATAACAAACCTGGGCCAGTTTCTTGATCAACGTAAGGTACTTTCTGGAATCCACCCATACCTGGGTTGTTATAATCCCAACCTGTGGAGTCTGATACCTCTCTAGAACAAGAAGCTACCAGCGCTATGGCACTCATTGCCATCATCCAGTGCTTAAAACGTTTCATATTGTGGATATTTGTTTTCATAAATGTTTTCCTCTACAATTTCTATAATAACGCAACTATATAAATAAGGTTACAATTTAAAAAGAAGGACATGACACCGTTCTAAAACTTGGCTTTCTTGTAGTACAATTTAAGTCAAGCCCTAGAGATATCTCATGTGAACCTCCTGAAACCCCATTGTTAAGTCTTGAAACAGTTACATCGTAGCTATAACCTACTCTAACTGTCCCTGTATTCACTCCGATTGATAAAATAAATGCATCACGTGAACGGAACCACGCTCCCGCTGTGAACGCACCATATTTAATGTAAGTACCCAACATCAATTCCATGAACCCTTGTTGATACTGATAGATCACATTTGGCATGATGGACGTTTCATTTGTGTATTGAGACTTTTGTCCCAATGGAATCTCTGCTCCCATATGTCCATTAATTCGAATCGGCATAGGACTATCTCCAATGATCATTGATTCGTTTGGACGATTCAAGTGGTGTGCGGAAACACCGAAGAAGAACTGCTCTGTAAATCCAACCATTCCGGCAGAAGCATCAAAGAATCCTCTAGAACCTCCTCTCGGCACATCACCTGTTGCGTAGATAAACCCTCTACGTGGATCAATCATGTCTCCAAAAGTCAATTTATCCCAATCTAAGAATTTTTGGTTCCATGTAGCTTTACCCGCAAACATCATTGTGAACTTACGATTCACCTTTAAATGATAATTGTAGATTAAGCTTAATGTCGTATGATTGATCGTTCCTTTCCCTTGTTGGTCATGTGTTGCAATTACACCAATACCACCATTGATATTGTTGAAATATTGATCATATGACATGGAATAGGTAACGAATGTACCAGACAATGCAGGCCATTGATTACGATAATTCGCATTGAACCTTGGACATCCATGACTACCCGCGAAAGCAGGGTTCAGGTATATCGGGTTCGCATAAAACTGCGAAAACTGAGGGTCTTGTGCATCCGCATTGAACGCAAAAAGACAGCTTAATAATAATATTGATAACTTTTTCATAGTCCTCTCTCTTCTTCCTTACATGTTTAAAAATTTAGCTGCGTAACGGCTAGGTTTCATCAGAATACGCATCGTCAATTGATGAGACAACAACTTCTCATCTTTCAACGCACTATAGGTATTATCTAAGTTATAGTGAAATGACACTTTATCGAGCACAACTCCAACCGAAGCTGCCATTCCTAAATTTGAGCTTGTAGCAATACCTCCTTGAATCCATTTATATTGGGCATTAACACCTCCCCATAATTCGTTTAAATCTCCATAATTTTGAAACAAGGCATAACCGCTGACCTTCATGTCTTTTGTCATGGATTCGTATTCCGTACCAATAATACCTGTGAGATACGTACTTTCTCTATGATCTCCAGATATATCAGTTGAATAATAATTTTTATAATGACGTCCTAGATTATCTACATTCAATCCAGCATAGAACCATTTCGTATTTAACATGATCCCTACCCCAACATCTCTGTACCAAAGCTTGGAACCAATTGGAGCTACTCCATCAATAAATAGCGGAGTTACGTTCGAACGATTCATTTCAATATTCGAACCTAATACAGGTGAATCAGAATTCACGTCTACCATTCCCATTTTAAAACGTAGAGCTGGCTCGATCGAAACATTCTTATTCAATGAAAACTTTGGTGAATAAGTCAGTGCTGCGGAATAGTTTTGAATTGCATTACTTTGATAATCGCTGTAAGAAACATCAACACCAAGCCCCCCGCGCAGCGCATAAACATATCCATCCCAAGATGCTGTGTTTTGCAACTGCTGATTTGCATGCCCTACCCATTGATTTCTCGTAGTCATTTGAAAACGATTTCCTCGAGCCGAACCTACCATACCATAATTCGCGGCAAATCCTGTCATCATTGGTACATGGAAGTATTGATCTTTAGTATTTTTTAAAGCTATTGGCTGATCTGCCATACGCTTAATCTTGCGCAATACGGAACGCATTTTACGTTTAAAAGTACTTGAAGCTTCAATCACTTTTACAGAGGATCTATCTTCAGCTAGCGCTTCTGTCACACCATTATCATCTCCATTCAAATAGTCAATTATTTGCGGAAGATCTTTTGAACTCACTTGCTTATTATTTGCTGTTAAAGCAATCTCATCACCGTTTTGATCATTCAAATTATATGCTAATGATTCTTGATTCAATGCAGTTGTTTCCTTCTTATTCTTTAAAACACCTGACTTACTTTGCACTAGAACATTAGGTCTATTTGCAGCGATACGATTTACTTCTTGATTTGAATAACTGTTTTTAATTGGAACTTCCGTAGCAACAGTTTCCGTAGAAACAGACGTTTCATTTAAAACGTATTTACCATTGAATAGGTCTTCATCCTCAACCTCAATGATTGAAGTATCTAAAATTGAAGTGACATATTTTGGTTGATTCTGAAAATATTTCGCTGCAAAGAAACCTGAGAAGAATAACAATACCGCAATACCGGTATACTTCAATATTGAAGTATAAGGAACAACTGGTTTGTGGAGTGCACTCACAACAAACCCTTCCGTATCTGCCGGCTGTACGCGAGAATCTTCCCAAACATCCAACTCAGACTGTAGTTCAGGGTGTTGGCTGAGGAACATTTCAAATTCCTTAATTTGAGCTGGAGATAAATTCCCCTCCGAATACTCAAAAAACCAACGGTCTATGTTATTAAATGACGGTTTACTCATTGAACTAGTGTTAAATCTTTTAACTGCTTTTTAATTTTCTTACGAGCTCTGAACAAGTAGACTTTAACCTGACTCTCTGAGATTTCAAGTATTTCAGCGATCTCCGCATACTTGTAACCTTCGAGGTCCCGCAAAAGCACAATACTTTTCTGAACCGGCGGAAGAAGTGACAATGCCAACTCGACAATATCTTTTGTTTCGAAAGAGTTGTTTCTCTCTTGCTTCTCAGGAACCATTTCCGAATCGTATATGGTTCTTTGATGACGCTTAGAAAAATTGATTAAAGCATTATGTCCCGTTCTAAACATCCAGGATTTACTTTTATCAAAATCAACTTTCTTCCTGTTCTTCCATAGCTTTTCAAATACATCTTGTACGATATCCTGAGTATTTTCCGCATTACGTAGATACTTAAAAACATACCCGTATAAATTCTTGGCATGTTCATCAACAGCGATATTGTATTCTCGTCTATTCAAATAGCTCGTTTACAGTTAAAACAATTTAACACAGGTAAAAGTTACACCTTGGTAAAATTACCTTACATTAAATTACGATAAAAAGCGTAAAATGTTTGATTTTTCGGTACTTATCTTCCTTTTTGAGTTAGAAAGAATCAGTTTCTACTCATCTTCTGAAATATCTATTGGGTTTTTTACTACATTTAAAACACAAATTAGAAACCATGAAGAAACTTGAACGATTATTTGATGTACCCTACTTTCAGTTAGATAATTTCCCTCAAAAAACGATGTTCTCTACAAAGATCGACGGTAAATGGGAGTCTGTTAGTACTGAAGAGTTTTTGAAAAAAGCGAACCTTGTATCCCGGGGATTAATTGCTTTAGGAATAGAACCTGGACAAAAAGTAGGTCTAGTTTCAAGTAATCGTGTGGAATGGAACATCATGGATATCGGAATCCAGCAAATTGGAGCAATTGGAGTTCCGATTTACCCTAACATTTCAACAAAAGACTATAAATATATTTTCGGTGATGCCGACATTAAGCTATGTGTTACTGGAGATCAGGACCTATATGAAAAAATAAGTAGTATCAAAGCTGATTTACCCTCACTACAAAAACATTATTCGTTTGACGAAGTGGATGGTGCAGATCCTTGGACAGATATTATTCAAGCTGCTGATGGGGCGAAACAAGCTGAGGTTGAGGAACGCAAAGAGAAGATTAAGAATGGCGATCTTGCTACAATGATTTACACATCTGGGACAACTGGGAACCCGAAAGGAGTAATGCTTTCTCACAATAATCTACTTTCAAATGTGCTTGCCTGTGAGCCAAGAATTCCGGGTGACAGCAGTTGTAGTTCGTTAAGCTTTCTCCCTGTATGTCATGTATATGAGCGTATGTTGCACTACTTATATATGAAAACAGGGATTTCGATACACTTTGCTGAAAGTATGGATACGATTGGAGATAATATCCGCGAAGTACAACCTGAAATTTTTACCGCGGTTCCTCGATTGATTGAAAAAGTATACGAAAAGATAATGGCTAAAGGTGATGAGCTTTCTGGTATTAAAAAGAACTTATTCTTTTGGGCTGTGAAAATTGGAGAGGAATATGAGCTAGAAGGAAAATCAGGTTGGTATAAATTTAAATTAAAGATTGCTAGAAAATTGATCTTTTCTAAATGGCAAGAAGCACTAGGCGGTAATGTTCGTGCTATTGCATCTGGTGCTGCAGCATTACAACCGCGATTAGCCCGTATTTTTATGGCAGCAGAAATTCCAATTTTAGAAGGATATGGATTAACAGAAACGTCTCCTGTAATTTCGGTGAATGGTCTAGAAGCAGGAATTAAATTCGGAACTGTAGGAACGACTATCGAAGGTGTTGAAGTTAAGATTGCTGAAGACGGAGAAATCCTTGCAAAAGGACCAAACGTTATGATGGGATATTACAACCAGCCAGAAAAAACAAAGGAGGTGTTAGACGACGATGGATGGTTTCATACTGGAGACATCGGAGAAATGGTTGATGGAAAGTATTTAAAGATCACGGACCGTAAAAAAGAAATATTCAAGACTTCTGGAGGAAAGTATATCATTCCTCAGGTGATGGAGAACAAGTTCAAAGAATCTCGATTTATAGAACAAATCATGGTGATTGGTGAAGGAGAAAAACATCCTGCTGCTTTAATTGTGCCATCATACGACTTCTTAAGGGAATGGACAGAGCGTAAAGGAATCAAAATTGATGGTAAATCGAATGCTGACCTTATCAAAAACTCAAGTGTTATCGAAAGAGTTCAAAAAGAAGTTGATCAATACAATAAACTCTTTGGTGGATATGAGCAAATCAAAAAGTTTGAATTGCTTCCAGAAGAAATGTCCGTTGAATCGGGTGAACTGACTCCAACGTTAAAGTTAAAACGTAAAGTCATCATGGAGATTCAAAAAGATAGAGTGAGTAAGATCTATTCGGGAGAATAATCTAGCTCCAAAGCATTTATAAAGCCTTCTCCTTTGAGAGGGCTTTTTTATTCTTTAGATTTGCTCACAACCTAAATATTTCAAAAATGAATAAACAATCTGTATATTTTCTTTTGATCGTCTTTTTATTTCACGCTTTTTTAAGTTTCTCCCAGATTGAGGTAAAAACTATTTATACTGATAATTACCCCAATAACAACTGCTACTTCGCAGTACAAAATCAAAAAATTGGGTTAACCAACCGCGATGGCGTTATTTACATTGACGAGGATTTCAAAGGAAAAAAAGTAATCATCCACGACATCGAAACTGATTTAAAATACGAATTTACGGTTAATGAAGATACAATAATTGTAACTGAACGAATTCAGGAGCTCGATGAAGTAAGCATAAAGCCACGCAATCGTAAAAAGCTTCTTGAAGCCATAATTGAATTAAACCAAGAAAGACTAAAAAAACAACTTACATTGAAAGGTGAGATTTTCATAGCTGAACATTACGTATTATCAAATGCTAAAACAAATGCAAGTGATACGATCATTGAGGTCTTCAGCTGCGACGTTATAATAACCAGAGTAGCTAATAATTTGGAGTTATACATAAGTGAAGGTGAAAAATTGAGAATAGGTGAGATTCGAAATCCAGAAATTTATGAGCTTCAAAAATCTCTTTTCTCGCCCTTCAAGAACTTCAACGAAGTTTTGAATAACAAATTAAATTACGAAAGTTATGAAATGAAGAAGTTTAGGAAGTACAATTCAATAATGATTAACGACCTGAACAAAAGACATTTGGTCTACACAAACACTGAATCCCCAAAACTATTCTACAATCAAAAAGGTGAGGAGCATAAATACAGTTGGAGAAAGTCAGATTCATCTTTATTAAAAGTAGCTAAATACTTTAGTTTAAATGATTCAAATACGAAAAAGTCAATTGTCTTCCCATACAACAATAACAGCTTCATAAAGCGGAATAGCAATTTTGAGAATAGTATACTCACTCATGAGCAAGAGTTTATCTTCCGTGAATCAAACAGCGAGAAAACTGCACTAAAAAATATCTTTTATTACATCCTAATAGACAAAAGCCTTCACGAAAAACCTGATCTGAAAAGCTACAAAAAAGTTAACGATTTTCAGGAATTGTACTTTAACAAGAAGGCGAAAAATGTGAAGAAACTTCCAGACCCTAAAATCTACCCATTAAGGTTTCCTGTTACAGTATTTTTCTAAAACTTATTTACTTTTTATCATCGTTAAACGAATCGTGCCTTGATGATATTTTGGATACCATGTTCCTGGAGCAAACTTAAAGTCAGCTATATAATTTCTTGCTTTAATCTTTGCAGGTGTACTTTTGATGGTTGATTTCTCAGGATCTATTTTCGTTGCTGTAATCTTTCCTTCCGAATTTACAGAGATATTGAATACGATAGTTCCTTCGTGACTATCTTCAATTACAAAAGCTTTGTCCGTTTTTAAGGCTCTTCCATCCTTTTTAATATCACCTCCGATCTGACTAACTCCAAAAAATGGAATTGAAAGGATTAAGATTGCTAGCAGTTTCTTCATGTTTGAAAGTTATGAAATTTTACTCCAATTTGGTTTCGATTTAATCATTCTTTTTAATTCGGTTCTGAGTAGTTTATGCTCTTCCTTTTCAATAGTAGGATCATCCTGAATCAGTTGTTTTGCTGCTTGTCTAGCAATGGAGACAATCTGCCCATCGCGTGCAAGGTCAGCTAATCTTAAATTCAGTACTCCGCTTTGTTGAGTTCCCATAATATCTCCTGGTCCTCGAATTTCTAAATCTACCTCTGCAATTTTGAAGCCATCATTTGTAGCGACCATTGTCTGGAGCCTTTTCTTTCCTTCCTTGGAGACTTTATTTCCAGTCATTAATATACAAAACGACTGATCTGCACCACGCCCTACTCGTCCTCTCAACTGGTGTAGCTGTGATAATCCAAACTTTTCAGAGCTTTCTATCATCATGACGGTAGCATTAGGAACATTCACTCCGACTTCTATAACCGTGGTAGCCACCATGATTTGAGTCACTCCTTTTGCAAATTGTTGCATTTCGAACTCTTTATCCGCAGGCTTCATTCGACCATGAACTATACTCACCTGAAACTTGGGTCGCGGAAAGATTTTTGAAATTCCTTCATATCCTTCCATGAGGTTATTGTAATCCAGCGTTTCGGACTCTTCAATAAGAGGATATACAATATAGACCTGTCGTCCTTTCTCTATCTCTTCTTTAATCAATTGAAATGCTTTCAATCGACTACTTTCATAAAAATGCTTCGTCGTAACAGGCTTTCTTCCAGGAGGTAGCTCATCAATCACTGATACGTCTAAATCTCCATAAAAAGTCATCGCAAGTGTCCGAGGAATAGGAGTTGCTGTCATCACCAAAATATGCGGAGGGCGTTTATTTTTGCGCCACAACTTTGCACGTTGAGCTACACCGAATCGATGTTGCTCATCTATCACTACTAAACCTAAGTTTTTAAATTGCACCACGGGCTCAAGCAATGCATGTGTACCAATAATGATATGGTTTGATCCATCCCGAAGTCCTTCGTGAATGACCGCTCGATCTTTCTTTTTAGTAGAACCAGTGAGTAATACTACATTTATGTCTAAGGGCGCTAAAAGTTCTGTAAGCGTTTCATAATGTTGAATAGCTAAAATCTCTGTAGGCGCCATTAATGCGGCCTGAAAATTATTCCCTACACCGAACAGCATACTTAACAAAGCAACAAGCGTTTTACCACTTCCTACATCACCTTGTAGCAATCTATTCATATGCTTTCCTGAACGAAGGTCTAATCGAATCTCTTTAACCACCCTTTTCTGGGCATCTGTTAATTCAAATGGAATGTGATCCTTGTAAAACTTATCAAAATAATGCCCCGTTTTCTCAAAAACATAACCGGGTGATTTAGCCTGAGATTTCCCTTTCTTTAACAACATCTCCATTTGAAGAAAAAGTAATTCTTCAAACTTTAAGCGAAACTGCGCCTGTTGCAATTCTCGCGGGCCAGCAGGTATATGAATATTATAATATGCGCTTTCTCTAGATACAAGTTTGTATTGATCTCTAATCCATTGTGGCAGAATTTCAGGAGCTTTTCTTTTTACTAAATTTGCTAATTCGTAGGTAAGTCTTTCAATTCCTTTGGAGTTCAACCCTTTCTTTGTAAGTTTCTCTGTGCTATTGTAAACAGGCTGAAGTCCTTTTTCATGCGCTACTTGTTGAAAAGGAATTATTTCTGGATGGGTTATATTCATCGTTCCCCCATATAATTTTGCGCGACCATATACCCTGTATAGCACTCCTGATTTCAGCTTACTTTTGATCCACTTACCTCCTTGAAACCACACGAGATCAATAACTCCTGAATCATCATGAAACCTCGCTGTTAATCTTGCGCCTCTTCCTTTTCCCACCTCAGCCAAACCACTAATTGTCCCTTTCAATTGAACAGGAACGTTAACTAATCCAGGCAGCTCACTGATCTTGTTGTATTTTGAGCGATCAACATATCGAAATGGGAAATAATTGAGTAGGTCCCACATATTATCAATACCGATCTCTTCACGGAGTACTTTACCCCTTTCGGCGCCGACACCTTTCAAATATTCTATGGGGGTTTTGACAAAATAATCCATGAAAGACGAAGATAATTAATTTGCGTGTATCTGAAATTCAGATTAAGGATTTACGCGTTTCAACGTTATCGGGACGTTTGTATCATTATCAAATACAAAAAGTATGATTCCTCTTCCTAAGGTTGACTTTGGAATCCACAAATTCGCAAGCGACTTGGTACGTTCATACAAAGTTCGTCCTTGTACGTCATAAACATTCACATCACCAACGTTTTCAGTTTCTACAATATAAAAACCTTCACTATCAGTAACTTCGAAAAATGGTGGTTGCGTGGCATTTTCAATATCTGATAAATTCTCGTTGTGCAAAAGGTATGTAGCTGAAGTGGCCACTCGGTTCGTATCTATTCCTCCGGCCAAGATCCAATTCCCCCCGCCGATCTTGGCTATCCCTCTTAAATCCATTGGATTATACTCTGTATCAAAAGTATTCTCATACTCTCCTGCTCCGACATTATAAGAAAGGATTCTTTCATTAGGAAAAACTTGTTCTCCATTGCTATATGCTAAAGCATCAAAATTATATCCCTCTTCTGCTCCTCCAACAAAGAAGACTGTTTCATCATGACCGGAACAAGCCATTCTATAATTATCACCGCCCACTGGCTCATCAACCATTTCCCAATCAATCTGAAGAGGGTCATTTGGATTGATAACCCCTTTTCTCAAGAAAGATTTAGCAGTGAAACTAAAACTACCACTCACTCCACCATAATAATATATCGTATCTCCTAATATATAACCAGATGCACCAAAAGCTCTGTAGGTATTATCATTTGGAACAGATGAAGCAACAGACCAAGAATTAAAGAATGGATTATACACTTGAACATAGGGTACATTTGCTGTATTACTCCATCCTGTAACCACATAAATCAAACTATCCCTCCAAACAGCTTGCACATGGTCATCGATAGGTGTCGGTATCGGAGCTCCATTTGTCTCAAAAGTATCTATAAAAGGATTGTAAATATGAACTCTGTCTGAAGAATACTCGCTTAAATTAGCATCTACATGGTAGCCTCCCAAAATGTATATTTTATTATTTACAAAACTTGCTGCGGCGGCAATCTTACCCAACGTATCTGGCATAGACTGCTGTTCGGTCCATTCATTGCTCAATACATCATATTTGAATACGCGTTGATGAATATCTTGATATTCTAAACTATCTGTGATTCCGCCAAAAGAATAGACAAATTTTTCTCCATTCACAGTTGCTTCACAAAGCGCATTATTCGAGGTAGGTAATGGAAGATCTGACAACTTTGTCCATTCCCATGCACCTTGTGCCCTTAAATTAAGGGTAAGTGCGAATAAGATCAGGAAACAAAAAGCTATACGGAACATAGTACGAAAATACATATTTTAAAGCAATACATCTTAATAACGTATAGCTCAGTTTAATCGTTGAGTAGGGCAACAATATAATCGTTATGATTGTTGTACTTTCTTGTCATTGGCTAGTTAAAGTATTAGCTTTGAAGTTGAATAATAGCAGAAGAAAATGAAAATTGTAGGTGTTAATGGATTTGGTAGAATAGGAAGATATTTTACACGTATGAGCCTTGAAAGTGACTCAGTTCAAGTTGCTGTAGTAAACGATCTCGCAGATATTGAGACGTTGGCACATTTATTCAAATATGACTCAGTGCATCGTAGGTTAAAGCACGAATTCCATGTAGATGGGAACCAAATTATTTTTGCGAATGGAAATAAGATTATTTTCACTCAACACAAAAACCCTTCTGACATTCCATGGAAAAAGCTTGGTGTTCAATATGTACTTGAATCTACAGGCATTTTTAGAACTGAAGAAACAGCCGCAAAACACTTTGAAGGAGGTGCTGAAAAAGTGATCATAAGTGCCCCAGGAAAAGGAGGAAATATCAAATCTGTCGTGCTTGGCGTGAATGATGAGATTATTGATAAAACTGACAAGGTTGTATCAAATGCATCATGTACAACAAACTCTGCAGCACCTTTGGTTAAAATTATTAAATCAATGTGCTCAATTGAGAGTGCTTTTATCACGACGGTTCATAGCTATACTTCAGATCAAAAGTTACATGATGCTCCACACAGTGATTTAAGGAGAGCTAGAGCGGCCGCTCAATCGATTGTACCTACAACTACAGGAGCAGCTAAAGCATTAACCAAAATATTTCCTGAGTTAGATGGTCATCTTGGTGGCTGTGGAATTCGTGTTCCTGTTCCTGATGGTTCTTTAACAGACCTTACGATTACCGTTAAAGGGAAGGTCCCAACTGTTGAGGAAATCAATGCTCGCTTTAAAGCGGCGAGTGAAAATGAACTAAAGGGAATCCTGTCTTATACAGATGAACCAATCGTTTCTTCAGACATCATCGGGGATCCACATAGTTGCATTTATGACAGTAAACTAACTTCAGTAGTTGGAAACCTTGTCAAACTTGTTGGTTGGTATGATAATGAAGCTGGATATTCTAATCGTTTGATTGATCTCATTACTAAACTGTAGTCATGGGTTTAGAGATCGAACGAAAATTTCTTGTTGACGAAGCGCAATGGAATGCGATAAAACCTAAAAAAGGAAAACACATTTTACAAGGGTATCTATCAAAAGAAATTGAAAGCACAGTTCGTGTAAGAGTGAAAGAGGGTATTGGTTTTTTGACAATCAAAGGAAAAAACACTGGGGCCAAAAGAGCGGAATTCGAATATGAGATCCCGTTAGAAGATGCTCGCGAAATGCTTTCATCAATGTGTGATAAATATATCGACAAGGTAAGATACGAAGTGAATTTAATGGGTAAAACTTGGGAGGTTGATGAGTTTTCTTCTCCACAAAAAGGCCTAATCTTAGCAGAAGTAGAACTCAATACTGTTGATGAACAAGTGACCTTACCAGAATGGATCAAAAAAGAAGTCACAGATGATCCAAGCTACTACAATTCAAATATGCTGTAATTTCAAAACAAAAAAAGAGGCTACTCTTATAGAATAACCTCTCTCGTATATCTTAAATTGTATTCGATTTAGATAAGAGCATCTAACTTTGAAGTCAACTGACCTTTTGGTACAGCTCCTACTGACTTATCCGCAACCTCACCATTCTTCACAAAAAGAATTGTTGGAATGTTACGCACTCCAAACTTAGCTGAAACACCAGGGTTCGCATCTACATCTACTTTCCCAATAACTGCTTTCCCTTCGTACTCATTGCTCATTTCTTCAATGATTGGTCCAACCATTCTACATGGTCCACACCAAGCTGCCCAAAAGTCTACTACTACTGGTTTATCTGAATTCATTACAACTTCGTCGAAGTTTGCATCTGTTATTTCTACTGCCATAACTTTATTTTATTTGTTTCTAATTTCCCTTTCAGGCTTATAAATTTATACTTTCACTTCCAAGTCTTCAAACATTTTGCCAAATCTTTTTTCTTGCCAAAATGACAGATTTTATAAATAACGTTTACCAATCCCATAACAAACAGGACTTTTAGTCGGTCAACCTCATCTTTTTCAATAAAAAACTAGCATTCATATTTTGCGCAATACCATCTCTCATTCTATAGTCGAATGAAATGTTTTCACCCTGTATATTTGTATCAAAATATTTATTGATCAATGAACCGTGTTCTTTAGCCAACTCAGTAAGTGAAAGGTCATGCGTAGCGATAAGTCCTTTAGTTCCTTTCTCTTCTAATTTTTGCAAGAATTTTCGAGACCCCTCTTCCTTATCTTTTGAGTTGGTCCCCTTAAGAATCTCATCTAAAATAATGAACACATTTTCACCTCTGTCTATTGCATCCATGATAAATCTAAGCCTCAACAATTCAGCATGGAAATAAGATGTCTCTTCACTAAGATCATCCGTTGTCCTCATACTTGAATAAAGTCGCAACTTAGGAAATACAAATTTTTCTGCCATGACATGAAAACCAGCCTGGGCCATCATTATATTGATTCCAACACTCCTAAGAAACGTGCTCTTCCCCGCCATATTTGGACCCGTGATGATCGCAAATCGTTGATTAGAAGAAAGAACAAAGTCATTTTCAACTCTTTTATCTTTCGGGATTATCGGGTGTCCAAGACCTTGCATTTCAATATTGTCATTGTTTAAAGCAGTGAGTTGAGGCTCAGTAGTAGTTCCTCTATATATCCTCCTATAATTTGCTCCACTAATCAACGCTTCAAGTTCAAATATCATTTGCTCCCAAGTATCGATATTATGAAGATTTTCTGCTTTCCATTTTGCGGCACGCATGGTTAATCTGATATCCCATGCTAGATAAAAATTCAAAAGAATAGCTACTAGAATGTTATTTCGATACTCAGCATGCTTCACCAATGAACTCAACTGGTCTATAGATTCTTTGGCATTTCTTTCCTTCTCGAATAGATCAGCCTGATATGCCCTAAGCAAAGGAGATGTAAACTTAATTTTATTTAAATGCTCCATCTGTTGGCGCATTGCCTGGATTCCACCACCTAACTTTTCCAACGATTGATGTAATTCATTGGTTTGCTTTAATAGTTGACGAACTGGAAGCATCACTAAAATAAATCCGATACCAAAGTAAAGTCCGTGAATGAAGTCCCAAGTATAAAGAAAGGTCAATGTAAAGGCGATAACAGGCAGTATGATTGAAAACACCTTCATCCAACTTTTCTTTTCAACGATTCGTTTTGACCAACTGGCAATAGAAAGTCCCTCTACTTCATCTTTCTGCTGCA
>CBFHJL010000065.1:0-16631 GCA_965656195.1 Brumimicrobium sp.
ATCACGACCACGACCACGACCACGACCACGACCACGACCACGATCATGAAATTAGTGCAAAAGCCAAAGAATTTGAGGCTCCAAAAGTGGAGTTGAAGTATCTTTCTAAAGAGAATGCAAAGCAAATATCGAATTTATTGGTTCAAGACTATGAAGGACGTGTAGTTCCCTTTCATACCGTTGCAGATCGAATCCTTAGAAAAGTACATAGGAGTGATCGCTACGAGGGTAAAAACCCAGTTCAAGTTTTAATGGCCTTTCATCTTTACGGTCCGGACGTTTGGCTGGATAAGAAAATAATTTATGTTTCTAGTAAAATAAGAGGCCAGTTAGGTACAGGTAAGTATATTTCACTCAATGAAATCGAAGATAAAACTGGAAACTTTAAATGGCTTGAGGAATACCAGAAAGCACATGAAAAGAAAGACAGTAAAAAGAGTGAGTTCGATAAAAAGCTTTTAAAGCTCGGTGAGCGTTACAGAATCTTAAAAGAGGTTTTCCAGTATAGAAGGCTTCGCATCGTTCCTATTCCTGATGATGCTGGTGGTAAATGGGTTTGGCCTTTTGCTCAAGAACTTAGGGAGAAAGATCAAACAGGAAATCAGCTTGCTGCTCAGTTTTTGAGAAAGTCATTTGCTGTTTCTCAAGGTAAAGCTTCATTTTCAGAAGTAGAACAATTTCTAGTTCCATTGAAAACGTTACAATGGGAGTCTGTTGAAGCGTATAAGAAAGTTAATCTTAGTGCTGATTTACCCACAAAGGCTCAAGTTGATGCTGAGATCATGTACAATGAATTAAAGCTCTTTAGTAAAGTGCAATATGGATATTTATTGGTAGGGCTGATTCTGTTGATTTTATTTTTTATTCGAGTAACAATGACTCCAACACTTAAGACGGAGTCGTTCTTCAATAAGATAAGTAAAGTATTTTTCTGGTTAACAATTGTAGTTTTTCTAGCGCATGCGTTTGGACTTGGAGCTCGATGGTACATTACAGGTTATGTACCTTGGAGTAAAGGTTACGAAGCGCTGGTATTTATTTCTTGGGCCACTGTATTGATCGGTTTGTTTTTCACAAAAAAGAATCCAGCAGTACTTGGAGCAACGGCATTAATAGCATCATTATTTCTTCTAGTAACTGAGTTGAACCTGTTAGATCCAGAAATATCTTCCATTCAGCCTGTGCTTAAGTCTTACTGGTTGATGATTCATGTTGCGATAATCACAGCTTCTTACGGTGCACTTGGAATAGGAGCCTTATTAGGGTTGATTAACATCTTACTCTATTTATTTAAGACTAAGAATAATAAGAAACGTCTTCAAATGAATATTGTAGAAATCACCTCAGTGAATGAAATGGTAATCACTATTGGACTATTTATGTTGACGATCGGAACCTTTTTGGGAGGAGTATGGGCAAATGAATCCTGGGGTAGATACTGGGGGTGGGACCCTAAAGAAACTTGGGCGTTGGTTTCAGTTTTAACTTACGCTATTTTGCTTCACTTAAGATTTATACCAGGATTGAATGGTAAGTTTGCTTTTAACTTATACAGTTTGTGGGGATTCTCCTCTATAATTTTTACATTCTTCGGTGTGAACTTTATATTGGTAGGTCTTCATTCATATGCTCAAGGTGAAGGTGTGGCGTCAATGCCTACCTGGGCTTGGATAACAGTCATTGTTTTCGGCCTATTATCACTCGCCTCTTTAGTGAAACATATTTCAGATAGTAAATCTAAATAAACGTATTATGAGTTTACATGAATTCAAGGTAAAGAATATAAAAGGAGATGAGTTTGACTTGTCTCGTTTGAACGGTAAAAAAGTACTTGTGGTCAATACAGCTTCTGAGTGCGGACTTACTCCTCAATACGAAGAGTTAGAGAAACTATATGAAGATACCGATAGGTCTAAGTTCGAAATCATAGGTTTCCCTGCAAATAATTTTGGGGCTCAAGAACCAGGATCTAATGAAGAGATTGCTTCTTTTTGCACCTCTAATTATGGTGTGAATTTTCCAATGATGTCTAAAATCTCTGTTAAAGGTGAGGATCGTCATCCGCTATATCAGTGGTTGATTGAGAAAAGTAGGGCAAAAGGTGAACATGATGAAGTGAAATGGAACTTTCACAAGTTTTTAGTAGATGAGTCCGGTAATTTTGTAAAAAGTATCGAGCCTACGACATCTCCACTTGACGAAGAAATAACATCTTGGATCAATGGATAATAAAGTTGATATTCTCGCAATAGGTGCTCATCCAGATGATGTAGAGTTATCAGCAGGAGGCACATTAATCAAAAGTATACAACAAGGTAAAAAAGTTGCAATTGTTGACCTTACTGAGGGAGAGCTTGGTTCAAGAGGAACCGTTAGTTCTAGGTATACCGAAGCAGCGAATGCATCAAAAATCATGGGGGTTCAGTATAGAGAAAACATACGAATCGCTGATGGTTTTTTTACAGAGGACAAAGAAAGTTTGTTGCGATTAATAGCTAAAATCCGTCATTTTAGACCAGAGATTGTTTTGGCGAATGCAGTTAGTGATAGGCATCCAGATCATGGAAGGGGAAGTGACTTTATTTCTAGAGCTTGTTTCTTGTCAGGTCTTCTGAAAATCGAAACGATGCGTGACGGTAAAGCTCAAGAAAAATGGAGACCTAAAGTGATATACCATTATATCCAGGATCGTTACATTAAGCCAGATATTATTATTGATATTACCGCTCAGAAAGATCAAAAAATGAAAGCCATACTCGCCTATGAAACTCAATTTTATAAAGAGGGGAGTGCTGGACCTAAAACACCGATATCTGGGAAGGATTTTGTAGATTTTCTTGAAGCCCGCATGCGACAGGTTGGCCGTGACATTGGTGTTGAGTTTGCTGAAGGATATACCGTTGAACGTCCTATTGGTGTTGAAGACTTATTCGATTTGATCTAATTCTTGATTAGGATATTTCATACAATTCATTGAATCTTTACTGAAAATCAGTTATACTTGAACAAAAGTATGCGGTGAGCAGAAAGGAAGTATTATTCTTAACAAGCTGGTATCCTAGTGATGAGAACACAACACTTGGCAATTTTGTGGTTAAACATGCAGAATGTTCAGCTGAAGTAGCGAGTGTCACAGTGCTTTATGCAAAATCATCTTCCAAGATTAATGAAGTAACCATTAATGATCAAGTTGAAGATGGAGTAAGAGTTGTTCGCGTTTATTACCCTAAAGAGTCAATAAGTTTCCCTTTGCTTGGCACCTATAAAAGGTTTAAGAACTATAAAGAAGCGCTTTGGGTAGGTTTTCGCCATATCAATTTAAAGTTTGATCTTGTTCAAGTGAATGTTGCATTTCCGGCTGGATTGTTCGCTTTAGAATTAAAAAAGAAGTACAATCTTCCGTTTGTTTTACTTGAGCATTGGACAGGATACCTTTCACATACGAACAGTTATAAAAGCGCTCCACTTTTTCTTAAGTTGTTGCACAAAAAAGTTTTTTCAATTGCGGATAAAGTTTTAGTAGTTTCTGATCATCTTGGAAAGTCATTAAAATCCCTTGGTTTGATAACAGGCTATGTTGTATTTCCTAACGTAGTTGACCAAAAGTTTTTCTATCCTCCCAATGAAGTATCTGAGAGAAGTGTTCTAAACATTCTTCATGTTTCGTCTTTTAATGATGAGCATAAGAATATTTCAGGAATGTTGTCGGCAATAGCTTCACTTAAAAGGCAATATCATCTTAATCTCATTACTGAAGGAGATGAATCAGATGTGTATAGATTTCTCGATGATGCGGGTATAGACAAGGGTAATGTATCCATTAAAACAAAGATAGCAGCTGAGGAAGTTGGAAATGAAATGCGCAAAAGTGATGTCTTTGTACTATTTAGTAATTATGAGACATTTTCTGTAGTAATAGCTGAAGCTTGGATGAGTGGACTTCCAACCGTTTATTCAAAATGTGGTGGGCTAACAGAGATTGATAAAGATATTTTGGGGAGGCAAATAGCTAAAAAGGATGAAAGAGCACTGAGTCATTATCTCGAGAACTTCGATTCGAAAAACTATTCCATGAATGAGATAGCGGAATATGCTCAATCTTTCGAAAAACGACAGTTATCCGATAAGATTCGTGATGTTTACGACCAATTGTGTTAAAATGCTGTTCAAAGCATATTTATGTTTTGTTAACATCAATTACATTTCTTAAATTTGGTAAAACTTTGATAAAAAAAATTGTTATGAAGAAAACTCTACTTTTTGTTGTCGGATTGCTTTTCGCAGGTTCGATGAATGCACAGGTGATTTTCTCAGGTGAAGAACCTGCGGCTATCCAAGGTGCTTATGATATGACTTACGTTGATCCGGGAGCCGGATGGGGAAGTCCAGACCTTCTTGACCCTGCTAATGCAGTTCAGGATACGTTAATTCAAATTCTTGACGGAACTGCTGCAGATTCGTTGAATTGTGTAACTCCTGCAATTAACGCTGCTGATGTAGCTGGTCACATTGCTATTTTATACAGAGGTGATTGTGAGTTTGGTACTAAAGCACTTAACGCCGAATTAGCAGGTGCAATTGCATGTGTGATTATCAACAATGTTCCAGGAGGACCAGTAGGAATGGCTGCAGGTACTGATGGTGCAAATGTTACTATTCCTTTAGTGATGATTGGACAAACGGATGGTGAACTTTTGCTTAATGAAATGCAGAACGGTCCTGTTGAAGTATTCATCGGAAACAAGACTGGATTCTATGATAACGATCTTGGTACTCAAGATGGTTCTATCTGGAGAGCGAAGAGTGCGTCAATGCCTGCTTTACTTGCTCAGAATGGAACAGAGTTCGAAGTAGACATGGGTGCAAATGTATTTAATTACGGATTCAACGATGTAACGGGAATTACGCTTACTGCAACTGTTGATTTTGGTGGTTCTACTATCTACACTGAGACTTCACCAGCTGAAGATATTTTATCTGGAGATTCTTCATTTATCACATTACCAACTTTTGCTCCAGCTACATGGTCAAATGGTACATACGAAGTGACTTACACAATTGAAAGTGATTCAGTTGATGCATATGATTTTGATAATACAATTTCTGCTGATTTCCAGATTCACGATTCACTTTTTACATACGCAAGTATTGTTGACTCATCAGGAGCTCCTAACTCATCAGGAGGATTCCGTCCAGCAGATGCAACGGGTTCATATGCTTCTTGTGTAGTGTTCAGAAATCCAAACGCGAGTAGAGTTATTCCTATCGGTCTTACTTTTTCAGCAATTAAAGGTGCAGATGCGGCAGTACCATCTTTGGAGGGTGAGCCAATGAGTATCATTGCTTACCAGTGGAATGATAATTTCACAGATCTTAACGATGGAAACCTTGCATTCAATGATGTTCAGGAGCTTGCTTTTGACGAGTACACATACCCTTCTGATTTGTCAGGAGAGCCAGTAACTGCATTCTTTGAAACTCCATTTGCATTGGTTGATAACCAACGTTACCTTTTCTGTGTGCAAACATTTAACGAAGAAGTATTCATTGGGTACGATCCACAAATGGACTACACAGAGAACGTAAATGCTTATTTGCAGCCTCTTTACCCTGTAGAATCTAATGGTCAGTATTCTGCAGGTGGTTTTGGAGCTGATGCTGTTCCAGGTGTTGGTGTTAACTTTATTGATGCTGCGTTTTTGAATGTTCAAGAAGAGCAATTGTCAATCAACATGAATGCATATCCTTCTCCAGTTAGCAATGAATTGAACATTGACTTTAAAGGTTATGATGTTGATCGTTTAGAGCTTGTTAACTTAACAGGTCAAGTTGTTTCTGCTCAATCTGTACAAACAGGAGCTGAGTCTACTAAAGTAGATGTGAATAACTTAGAAAACGGAGTTTACATTGTAAACGTATACTTAACAAACGGAATGACAGAAACGATGCAGGTCGTAGTAAGTCACTAAGAATAGAACTTCTTAAATTAATTAAAGGGCTGCTCATTGAGTGGCCCTTTTTTTTAATACGTTAAATTTCGATTAAGGCCGAACTGATAGTAAAATAATCCTGACCTTTCCTCACCATTTCTATGAACAGGTTTGCCAGATTCGTTTAGCATAGGATAGTTAACGTTTGCATTTCTCCATTTTTTAGGAATAAATGGTTTGTCATGCATGAATTTATTCTGTAACCCATGTCTTATTCTTTCGTGATCTATACCAACTAAAGCATGAATTCGATTTCCATAGCCCATAAGGTAATCAATACCGAGTGATAATATTCCGTGGCTTTTTCTACCCAGTAGTGTTTCGCTTAGATCTTTGTATCCAACTTGATATATGCTATCTGGAGTGTTCTTCAACTTTGTCCCCCATGTTTCACCTGTCCATAACTGCGTGTTTACGTTTAAATTTATTAGTTCGTTATGATAATGAACTCCAAAATAACTTGTTCGAAAACGGTCTCTGCCAGTTCCTGAAAAAAGATCATTTTCAATTAGAATACTGAACTCTTCAATGTGGATACCAAAACCACCGCTTCTTTGAGATGTGCCTTCATTATCCAAATACCAGAGGTAGTTGTAACCTAGTCCATATTGATATTGAGTCTGATGGTTCACTCCATCAAATATGAAGTTAGGAATTGCAGTTCTTGTACCTCCAAGTAATACTGCACCAATAGATATTCTATTTGAAATGTAATGCCTCCTTTCCGCAAGGTTTAATCTATTGAAGTAGATTTGGTGACCTAGGTTCAATTGAGCGAAGGAATAAGTCGCATAGGTCTGAACTCGAACCCCGACTCGTGTTATGTGTGTTCCGAAATTAGCTGAAATACCTAAGTGTACTCCAAAGTGATTATCTCTATACTCCTGACTGAAAAGGGAGGAGGAAAAGAAAAGAAAAATAATTAAGAGACGACGCATCTTTAAGGTATTTCATACGCACCTATGTCAGGAGATCCTGGGTTTCTTGCTGTTCCTTCTATGTCGAAAGATACACCAAAAGTGCTAAACCCGAAATTATTACATGGAGACCCAGCAGTTATTTTATAGATCATCTCAGTTTCATCTTCGAATGCGGGGTTTTGGTTCCATAAAATATTTGAAAAGTTAGGATCATCTGTTAGCGGTTCTTCTTGTGTGATTAAATTATAGGCATATGTGTAATCTATTTCTACAGCTCCATTATTGGTGATTGTATCATAAACGATTTGAGATTCTCCGCTACCATAGATAATAGAGTTATAAATTTCCCCTTCATTTACGGAGCCAATATAGGTGATGCCATCTGACCGTGTAAAGTAATTTTTGATTGCAACTGCAGGTTGGTTTCCATCCGTTCCTAATCCGAGAAACTGACAATGTCTGAAATTGTAATCAGCACCTTCCAATACAAATAAAGCATATAGGTTGTTGTTGTGAATATTGACGTTCTCTCCCCAAATACGACCACCGGAATAATTAAAAATACCGTAGCTAGAGTGGTTATAAATTTCTGTATTTGTCACACGCAATGTATAATCAGTATTGTTTGGGTCATCGCCAAAAACATGGATTCCTGCTGTTCCATTTTTAATTATCGCATTATTGATTGTAGAAGACTGTGCCTCTTGAAAGTAGACTCCATAATACTGCCCTTTTACGTCTTCGTAGAAAGGTTCAAGTCTGTCACCTTCGATAATGACCTTATCTTCTTCATTAGTACCACCGTTGATATTTAAAGAGCCTTTGTATACAATAAGTAGAGCGTCTTTATGTAAATGAATTCGAGTACCAGCTTGAATATCTAAAGTTTGTGCTGAGTCTACAAAAGCATAATCATAAATCACGTGTGGCTTATCGTTCGGTAATGGATTACCATTCATTTCCAGATCGTCTTGATAATAGAAGTATGCATCTTGACCCCAGGCTGCAAGCTGAACGAACTGTTCTTCTCCATTTGTAAGAAAACGTATCCGATCTTCTATAATTAGAGGGTTTGTTTGATTGTTTGGATCTAATGTGACTTCAACGAACATGAACAAACTATCCTTTCCGGGTATCGTAAAATCCTCGAAAGAAGTTCCTGAAATACCATCTAGATTTATTCTGAACGGCGAGTTGCTGCCACCTTCTAACACAACAGAAGTTACATTTACGGGATTATTGGAAGGGTTATAGATCTTGTAACGTTTCGTAGAAGACCCAACTGTAGTGAATACCGTGTCAAAAATAACTGTGTCTGTAGAAAAGTTTAGGGCTTCGTTAGAAAACAAGTTCTCTTTCTTACAACCCGAGTTGGTCAATGTTAAAAGACCGCCGAGACAGGCAATTAAAAATAAGAAGAGCGTATTACGTTTCATTTATCTATTCGTTGGTGCTAAATTAACGAATAATCGCTGGAAATATTTTCATTCACGTTGAATTCTGTATCTTTGCACCACGGATTTGAAATAATTTTAAATATTTATCCTTTCTTAGGAATATATATTGAAATTAATTTACTAAATTTGCCGTCCGTTTCGGCGAGAATTAAGAAATTTTTTGAAGATGAAAAAAGATATACATCCAGACAATTACCGTTTAGTAGTATTTAAGGATATGACGAATGAATATTCGTTTGTAACACGCTCATGCGCTCCATCTAAGGAGACTGTAAAATGGGAAGATGGAGAAGAATACCCACTAGTAAAGTTGGATATTTCTCACAAGTCACACCCGTTCTTTACAGGTAAAACGCAATACGTGGATACTGCAGGTCGTATCGATAAATTTAAGAATCGTTACGCTCGTCACATGAAAAAAGACGAAAAGAAAGAAGAGAAGTAGTAATTACTATATCATTACAAAGGAGAGCTATTGCTCTCCTTTTTTTGTTTATACATTTCTTCTTCTTCTGCTCACTACTTTAGGATTGAAGCGGACCACCTCTTTGTCAACTTTTTCTGCTAATTTATTTGCTTCAACCTTGGCTTTTGCCATATCCATACCTACTCGTTTTATCAACATTTTTTTGCGATGTGTTCTATTTAGAAAATAGATACCTAGGTTTTCTTGGGTGTGAACAGTTCTATTTAAGCCCGTTATGTCAGATGCCCTATTTGATTTATTGGCTTTAAGTATTGAGAGGTATGGGAAATAATTGAGTGATTTCCATTTACCAATCTTTATAAATAGGAAAGTTGTGTACTCTCTATAAAGCTCATTTGTAAAATCTAACTGCACTCCACTAAGAGATGTAGAAAGCATTGACCCAGCAAGAAAAATCCCGATGCCTATGAAAATAGCTACAACCATAGAAGATAATATCATAAGTACTCCCATAAACATTAGTACCACGCCAAGAGCCATTGGTGCTACTCCAAAGTTTGGTCCATGACTAAAAGTTATTTCCGGCTTTCCTTTGCCTCTATTATTGTCGATGAGTTCTGATTCTGCTGTTGTCATAATAATCTAGTATTTAATGTTGTTGTTTTTTGCTTCGTTTCTACCTACAACTTAATAATTTTCTTGTTCTGATGTAACTTTTCTAGAACTTATTAGTCTTACACTCAGAAAACAGATAAAATACAAGTGATGAAAACAGTATTAATTGCAACAATGATGATTATCTTCTCTATTGGTTCAACTTATGCCGGAGAGAATCCAAAGCTTTTAAAAGAGATAAAGCGAAAAGTATTTTTAGACTTGAGTAAAGTGAAGTTTGAAAACAATCAAGAAGAATTTGTCATAGTGAAGTTTAAAGTAACGAATCAACAAATCGAGGTTATTAACATTCAAGGTTCTCGAGAAGAGTTAACGGAAATGATGATCAAAGAATTAGAAGAGATGGTTATCCAAACGGATGCCAAAGATGCCACAACTTACCATTACAAATTTAAATTCGGAAAAGAGTAGTGGAGTTGGGTTTTAGTTTTAGCTTAAAAGCCTCGTTTTAATTGCGAGGCTTTTTATTTTTAAATCTAATCCATAAAGATTTTCCCAGGATTCAATATGCCCTTTGGGTCAAATACCTTTTTGATACTCCTCATAAGATCTATGCTGACCTCTGTAAAGGGGATATCCATGTAGCTCTTCTGTACATAACCTATTCCATGTTCACCAGATATCGTTCCACCTAGCTCAACAGTTAATTGAAAGATTTCTCTGATTGCTTTTGGTAACTCATTGTTCCATTGTTCGTCACTGAGTTCTCCTTTAATAATATTCACATGTAAATTACCATCTCCGGCATGACCATAGCAAACAGATCTAAAACCATATTTCTTTTCGATTGCTTTAACTCCGTTTAATAATCTGGGTAATTCAAAGCGAGGGACTACAGTGTCCTCTTCTTTATAGATTGAATGCGCTTTCACGGCCTCACCGACCTTGCGTCTTATTTCCCAAAGCTTATCTTTTTGCGCTTGACTATCTGCGAATAGAATTTCTCCTATATCAAATCGACTAACTATTTCGCCGATCTTTTCACACTCTTGCATCAGTTGTTCTTCCTCAAACCCATCTACTTCAATCAATAGATGAGCAGCATGCCTTTCATCTACTTCTAATGTTATATTCTCAATCTTGTCTATGGTCCATTGAATAGCGTCGCGTTCCATGAATTCCATTCCGCTAGGTGTTATTCCTTCATTGAAGATTGCGGCAACAGCTTCGCACGCTTCTTCTGCTTTCATAAAAGGAACAAGTATTAACAAATCTTTTGTAGGATGAGGAATTAACTTTAAAACAATCTTAGTTATAATTCCTAAGGTACCTTCGCTTCCTACGATTAGCTGTGTAAGATTATACCCTGTGGCATTTTTAAGAACGTTAGCGCCTGTCCAGATAACTTCACCATTAGGCAGTACAACCTCAAGATTAAGAACATAGTCAGCTGTTACTCCATATTTAACTGCTTTTGGTCCTCCGCTATTCTCGGAAACATTCCCGCCAATAAAACAACTTCCTTTACTAGCTGGGTCTGGCGGATAGAACAATCCTTTCTCTTTGACTTTATTCTGAAGTATTTCAGTGATCACTCCGGGTTCAGTTGTTACTTGATGATTCTTTTCATCTATTTCAAGTATTTTATTGAATTTCTCCATACTAATCAAAACACCCCCTTCAATAGGTAGCATTCCTCCACTTAAACCTGATCGTGCTCCAGCCGGTGTGACAGGTATTTTATGTTCGTTGCAAAAACGCATGATACCTGAGATGTGATCAACCTCCTCTGGTTTCATAACAATATGAGGAGGGAACTTTAAGTCCTCAGTTTCATCATGGCTATAATTATCAAGAATATCTTTAGCTGTATAGCTGATACTCGGATATAGTTGTGATAGCTTATCAATGTGTACTTGTAACATGAACAGTTTCTTTAAAAAATGAAGATAATATATTCTAAACGAAATTGTGAATATGGATCATTTTTCGGTGTAATTTGTCAATTCTTTGAATCGATGAGTATAGAGTTCTTTAAAACACTAAATAAAAAAGGCTGCCTATTTTGACAGCCTTTATCCTCTAATATGATCTTTATTATTTCTTGATTAACTTGAAACTTTTGTCTTGATTTGAGACTTTTACAAAGTAAATACCGGATTCAAGCTTTGAAATATCAACTTTTATATTTGAATTAAATTTGTTCTGAAATACAGAACGACCATTGATATCACTTATGATCAATTCAACATCATTCGATTCAGGTGAACTGATATATACCAATTCACTTGCCGGATTAGGATAGATTGATATTGAGTAAAGACTGTTTTCATCCAGACTGACGAAGTCAACCGTTAATGGTGTTGATTCGTCTGAACTACAGATTCCATCAACAATAATTGCGGTATAATCTCCATTTGTTGTCGGAGTTAATGTAGCTCCTGTTTGTCCACTGATTAGGACACCATCGAGATACCATTCAACGACTTGCATCCCACTAACGGAAACCTCTAAGTCATCATTTGCATTAACAGTGATCGTTGGAGCATTTGGTGTAGAATTGTAGAATACAGTCATTTGATCTGTAGCAGTACATCCATTTAGATCAGCAGTTACAGTGTATGTTTGTGTCATTGTCGGAGTGAACGGAGAATTATCTGTGACATTGTTGTCCCAGGATATCGTTGCGCCATCAGGATTGGTAGCAGTTAATGTAACTTCATCACCTTCGCAAATTTCTAAATTTTGTCCAGCATCCACTGAAGGAGTAGGATTTACAACTACTTCAACATTATCAGTTGCTGTACAACCGTTATTGTCAGCTGTAACAGTGTAAGTTTGTGTTGTTGTTGGCGTAAAAGGAGTATCGTCAATAACATTATTATCCCATGATATTGATGCTCCATTTGGATTCGTAGCTGTCAAAGTTACATTATCACCTTCACAAATAGTCTGTGCAGTCCCTGCATCGACAGTAGGTAGTGTGTTGATTGTAATATCGGCTCCGTTTTGATCACCAGTGATTGCATCATCATCTGAATTAATTCTAACTCTAAACGCACTTCCAGATAAACCATTTGGTATTGTTCCAGTTATTGAACCATTTGTATTTGTTGAAGTTAAGCTACCAATAACTGTTGGACTCGCAAAACTACCTGTTGCATCAGAAAGTTCTAATGAATAAATGTTTGCTGCATTGATGGTTCCTGTAACGACTGTATAGAACACTTCAATTTGATCATCTCCACAATAAGTAAGATCTGTAACATCTGTCGTAATCTGATCCGATCCACTTGTGAGGTTCGCAGTAACATTCAGTTCATCTATACTATGATATCCGTTTGGCGCAGGGTCCAAAGCAGCGGATCCATCGAATTCAAAACCAATTCTCACATTATTCAGGCCATCAACAGCAGAAAGAGTGAAAGACTCTTGTTGCCAAACTGTTGGGTTACCTGTAACAGTATATGCATCTTGCCATGGACCGTTATTGATAGAGTAAATTACTTTAAGACCTTCACTACCTCCAAATCTCCAGAAACTGATTTCCGTATTGTTGTAATTACTCAGATCTAATTGACTCGTCATAACCGCAATCATTTGTTCACTGTCTGGCAACTGGTAATTCGAATGGTCAACACTACCTGCAAAAAGAGAGGATATAGGATGTAAATAGTTTCCATTTGGAGAAGAGAAAGAGACCGGTTGAGCTGGGACTGTAGGAAATAATAGTCCAGAATAGACATTGTTAATGGTCCATTGATTTGTGGCGGTTGAAGCCATAATAAAAGTACCTGTAGTTTCGAAGTCATCAGAATAAACAGTCGTCTGACCAAAGAGTAAACCTTGTATGAAGAGCATTGCTCCAAGTAGTAGTTTTTTCATAAGAAGTGTTTTTAATGTAGATACTAATATACTGAATATTAGTTCAAAATATAAAGAAAAGTTTAGGCACGAAAAAAGTCCATCAAATTGCTTTGATGGACTTTAGACTTCATTATAGTTATTTCTAATTTTCAATAATCTCAAACTCTGTACGTCTGTTCTCTTGACGCCCATCAGAAGATGCATTACTGGCTACAGGTCTTGATGATCCATAACCCTTAGCAGTAAGACGATCTGCCTTGATTCCTTTGCCTTTCAAATAGTTCACTACAGCCTCGGCTCTATTTTGAGAAAGCTTCTCATTCAATGAAGCTGAACCAGTATTATCTGTATGACCAGAAATCTCGACCTTAAGAGAAGGTACATCTTTCAATAGTTTTACTAATCTATCAAGCTCTGCATTTGATTCACTTCTAAGTGTAGCCTTTCCTACATCAAAGAAAATATTTCTCAGAGCAATCTTAGATCCTACCGCTATGTTTTTCAACTCAATCGTTTTATTGATCATGTTATAGGCGCTTCCATCTGGAATATCAAAGTTTTCCGAGTGGAATAAATAACCTTCTGCTTTAACAGCAATTCCATAATTCTTCCCGGCAGTTAACGAGATTAAAAACTTTCCAGTTGCACTATTCGTAGTAAATTCTTCAATTACTGCTCCTGTTGAATTATCAGTAATCTCAATATTCGCCTGAACAGCTTTTCTCGAGATCGCATCAATAGTTTTACCTTTAAACACGGTTAATGAAACCTTATTTACACTTACAGTTTCTTCGATTTGAGGATCCTTGATTGGTTTAGCGATAGAAGCCAATAAGTAATCTTCCATATCTACAATAGGTTGTTTCGGTGCTCCCCAAAATGTAACTTTGTAAACATCAAAACCTCCCTTTCCACCAGCTCTGTTCGAAGCGATGTATGCAAATTTTCCATTCGCTGTTGGAGCGAAGAAAAAGTCATCGTAAGGTGTGTTTATAGGATATCCCATATTCACAGGTTTTGACCAAACACCTTGATCTTTATAGGAGACAAAGATGTCGTATCCACCTAGTGATTCATGCCCTTGTGAAGCCATGTACATCGTTTTACCATCAATAGACATATAGATAGGGCCATCATTGAACTTACTATTTACCTGACTAATCATCGAAGCGGCACCATAGTTTTTTTCAATTTTACTTCGCATTCCTGAGTACATGATATCTGTTCCATTGCTTCTGCTTTCGTTACCGCGAGCGAAGAAAATATTCCATCCGTCATGGCTGTATGCTGCATACATATCTTTCGAACGTTCAGTACTAATCTGTCTTGGCATTACTTCAGGGTAGCTCCATTCAGCTCCTTTTAGGAAAGATTCATAAATATCTTCTTGACCTTCATTCTTTTTATGCAAAAGCATTTTAGTTCCATCAAAAGATAAGTTGTTTACAACATCATCTTCTTTGGAGTTAATGCTTCCCTTAAGGAGTGATGCTTTTTTCCATTTACCGTCAGAAACCGAGGATGTATAGATTTCATGATCATATTGACCGAGTTCGTTTGGAGAATTTCCGTTCTTTCTATTTGAACTGAAGATTATTTCAGAACCATCAGTAGTAATAGAAGGAGCAATCTCATCGCTTTCTGTATTTAATTCACCAACGTTATCTACCCAACACCTAACTGGATCAGATTTGTATTTTTTCGCATTGTTACACTCTCTTTTGCGCATCGTTACAAACTTTGAAAAGTTGTCTGCCTTTCTGTATGCATCATCGAACTTTTTATAAGAATCTAAGGCTTGGTCAAATTCACCCTTTAGTTGAAGTGCATTACCGTGATAATAGTATAAGAAATCATCACACTCTGGATCAAGTTTCTCAGCTTTCTCTAGATAAGGGATAGCCTCATACGGTCGAGTTGAGTAGATATAGCAAACTCCAATTCTGAAGTTGTTTAATGCATTGTCTGGATTTAAATCTTGAGCAATCTGAAATTGTTGTAATGCTTTGTCAAACAATAACTCAGGATCGCGTACTTCAAAAATTGCTGTAGAACCTTGTTCAAAGAACTCAGTACCTTTATCTATTGCATCTTCAGCAGCCTTGTACTCCTCTGTCTGATCTTTAAAGTTAGATCGTTTAAATTCTACATTTTGTCCGAATGAATATCCTGAAAACAAAATGAGAATGAATAAAATGTATGTTTTATTTAATTTCATAGTTGGTAGTTTTTAGAATCCACAATTTTGAGAATAGTATTGACCTCCAGTTTCGGCACCAAGCTCTTTGGCTTTGCTCCAATCTTCACATGCTCCATTCATGTCGCGAAGCATTTCTTTGATCATTCCACGATTCACATATGCAGAAGCATATTCAGGATCTAGTTGTATTGCTTTGTCAGCTGCTTTTTTTGCGGCGGCATACTCTTCTTTCTTGAATTGTGCTGCTGCAATGTTAGCATATGCTGGAGCATACTTATCATTGATCTTAATACATGCATTAAAGTCATCAATTGCTTCGTCTAATTTAGATCTCTCCATTTGTGTAGCGCCTCTGTTATTATAGGCAAGGTGGAAGTTTTTATCGATCGAAATGGCTCTGTTAAATGCCGCGATTGCTCCTAAATAATCCTTCATTTTGAGCTTTGTTGTTCCAATGTTATTTAGAACGAAAGCTAGGTCTGGATTTTTCTTTGATGCTTGTTCGTAATCGGATACGGCTTTTGCATAATCTCCTAACATACGGTGACAACTACCTCTGTCATTATAAGCATAAGCAAGATTACCATTTAAGTCAATGGTCTTTGTAAAGGACTTAATAGCACCCTCATAATTCTTTTGAAGAAACTGTAATGTTCCAAAGTTGTAGTGAGCTTTTGGATTTTTAGGGTCCAATTCGATAGACTTTTTATAATCTACTTCAGCTTTAAGATAGTCTCCTACCCCTTGATATGCTCTAGCTCTTTGGAAATATGCTTTAGAATAATCAGGGTCTTTATCTATTAATTCACTTAATGTTTTGGCTGCCGCAGCAAAATAGTTCCCCTCGTTTTCTGCTACACCTTTATTGTAATAAGCTGCTGTGAAATTAGGGTCGGCACTGATCGATTTTTTGAATTCGGATATTGCTTTGTCGAAAGACTTTGCATTGAATAGTTCAATACCTTTATTGTAGGCTTCTTGGCTTTTAGCAACAGTTGCATTCTCTTCGTTCAATGCTGCTATTGAATCTCGGTACGCTTTTTCTTTTTCCGTGAGTTCCTCTTGGGAGAAGCTATTCACAGAAAAAAGAAAACATCCGACAACAGCCAGTAACAGTTTTCGTTTCATCATAGTTCTTTTTGGTTTGTAGTCCTC
>CBFHJL010000066.1:0-10925 GCA_965656195.1 Brumimicrobium sp.
AGGAGGTCAACGAGGAGTGTATATCACTGAAGATGGAGGGGATTCATGGGAGAGAACATTGGGTGATGACGAATGGGTAGGAGCAACTGACCTAGCCATTGACCCTAGAGATCCGAATGTAGTATATGCTGCAACATGGCAGCGTCACCGTAAAGTAGCAGCTTATATGGGTGGAGGACCTGGAACAGCTTTACACAAATCAGTTGACGGTGGAAAGACATGGACAAAACTTACGAAAGGCCTTCCTACAGGAAACCTTGGAAAAATAGGATTAGCCATTTCACCGATCAATCCTGATGTATTATATGCAGCGATTGAAGAAGAAAGAAGATCAGGAGGATTCTATCGTAGTGATGATCGTGGTGCAAGTTGGACAAAAATGTCTGATGCTATTTCAGGTGGAACAGGACCACATTATTACCAAGAGATCTGGGCTTCACCACATCAGTTTGATAAAGTGTTTTTTGCAGATAATTATATGCAATACACAGAGGACGGGGGGAAGACCATGAAGCGCATGAATGAAACGAATAAGCACGTAGATAATCATGCCGTAGCATTTAAGAAAAGTGATGAGAACTTCGTACTCGTTGGATGTGATGGAGGATTGTATCAATCATTTGACAATACAAAGAGCTGGAAATTCATTAGTAATTTACCGACAACACAGTTTTACAAGATTGCTATTGATGACAGAAAACCATTCTACAATATTTATGGTGGGACACAAGATAACAATACGCAAGGAGGTCCGAGTCAAACGGATAATGTACACGGAATAAGGAACTCGGACTGGTTCGTAGCTTTGTTTGGTGATGGACATCAGCCTGCAACGGAACCTGGAAACCCAAATGTGGTTTATGCGCAATGGCAACAAGGGAATCTTGTGAGAACGGATATAGAAACTGGAGAAATGATCTACATTCAACCTCAAGCAGATGTTGATGAGCAACGCGACAGATTCAATTGGGATGCACCAATCTTAGTGAGTCCACATAAGCCCTCACGTATTTACCATGCATCACAACGCGTTTGGAAATCAGAAGATAGAGGAGCAACGTGGGAAGCCATTTCAGGAGACCTAACGAATCAAAAAGAGCGTATTGAAACAGAGTTTTACGGAGAGAAACAAGATTGGGATAATGCTTGGGATATCTATGCGATGTCTAACTTTAGTAATATCACTTCATTAAGCGAATCTCCTCAGCAAGAAGGACTATTATATGCCGGAACAGATGATGGAATCATTCAAGTCACAGAAAACAATGGAGAATCTTGGAGAAAGATCAACGTGAATGAACTACCAGGAGTTCCTAAAGAGGCATTTGTAAACGACATCAAGGCTGATCTGCATGATGCAAATACTGTGTTTGTTTCTTTGGACAACCACAAAAACGGAGACTACAATCCATATCTTTACGTTTCAAAAGACAAAGGTAAATCATGGAAATCAATAGGCGGAACATTACCTGATAACCACCTTGTATGGAGATTGGTGCAAGATCATAAAGACAAAAACCTATTGTTCATTGGAACTGAATACGGAGTGTTTGTTTCTCAAGATTACGGAACGAAATGGACTAAACTTAAAGGGGGAATGCCAACGATCTCTGTTCGTGACCTTGCTATCCAAAAAGATGAAGACGATCTTGTAGCGGCAACATTCGGACGCAGCATTTATATCTTAGATGATTACTCAGCGTTAAGAGATGCAAAAGTCAATGAAAGCGATGCTGAAGCGAAATTATATGCTCCAAAAGATGGACTGTGGTACATTCAAAAAAGAGTGCTTGGTTCGAGTAAAAAAGCATCTCAAGGAGATGGATTCTATGTTGCAGACAATGAAAAATATGGAGTGAACTTCTCTTATTATTTGGCTGAGGGATATCAGACAAAAGAGGCAAAACGTAAGAAGAAAGAGAAGGAGTCAGAAGAAGCTGATGGGGTTCCTGAATGGGACGTGCTAGATGAAGAAAAAAATGAGATCAAGCCAAGTGTATGGTTATATATTTTTGATGGAGACAAAGTGATCAAACGTGTAAAAGCAACGAATAGTAAAGGAATGCACCGCGTTAACTGGAACATGAGCACAACGGCTAAAAATCCAGTTAGAAAGTCATCTCAAAAAATTAGAGATGGATATTTGGTAGCACCTGGTAACTATACAGCTCAACTCTATAAAAGAGTAGACGGGACATTGTCAAGCATCTCAGAAAAGATTGAATTCACGATTAATCCATTGTATCCAAACCGAGGAGATTATCAAGATATGATTGCCTTTTGGTCAGGATTACAGGAAGCTCAAACGAAACTTCGTTTGTTAAGAACGAACTTGAATAATCAAGAGGAAAACATTGGCCTTTTACTGAAAGCCTATGAGACGGCTGATAAAATTGATGCTGAATTATATGCTTCGATGGTAGCCGCAAGAAAAGCCTTGAATAAGATAAATATTGATTTGAATGGATCTCCTTCTCGAAGTGAAGTAGGAGAGAAAACAGATCATTTGTCAGCTGGGGATTATTTAGGTTCAGCATCGCTTGGAACTTCATATTCAAGCATGGGACCAACACCTTCGCACAGAAAATATTTGAATAATGCGGTAACGATAATCACGCGTGTTGATGGTCAGCTCAGTGAACAAACCACTGCTATTGAAAAGTTTAAGAGTCAGCTGGAAGGAATAGGCTGTTCTCCGATCTTATTGAAATAGTAGATTCTTATTAATTTTAGACAAAACAGAATACAATGAAATACATATTAGCAGCTGCACTTTTCTTTGCAGGAATAAACTTTACGAATGCACAAGATGACGATGCAAAGATCACTTCTGGAACGGTTTCAGGATTGTCCTTTAGATCGATCGGGCCTTCTTTAACTTCGGGTCGTGTCGCGGATATTGCTGTAAACCCTAATAACACTAGTGAATATTATGTTGCAGTAGCCTCAGGAGGAGTTTGGAAAACAACGAACCATGGAACTACATTTCAACCTATTTTTGACGGGGAAAGCACATATTCAATAGGATGTGTAACGATTGATCCGAATAACTCAAACACAATTTGGGTAGGAACAGGAGAGAACAACAACCAGCGTTCTGTTGCATACGGAGACGGTGTTTATAAATCTGTCAACGGAGGTAAGAGTTGGAAAAATATGGGGTTGAAAGATTCAGAGCATATTTCAAAAGTAATTGTGGATCCAAGAAATTCAGATGTAATTTATGTAGCCGCTTATGGACCACTTTGGTCTGAAGGAGGTGATCGAGGAGTATACAAATCAACTGACGGAGGAGAAACATGGGAACAAATTCACCATATCTCTAATCAAACAGGAACTGCAGACTTAGTTATGGACCCAATGAATCCTGATGTATTATACGCAGCCGATCATCAAAGAAGAAGGCATGTTTTCACTTATATCGGTGGAGGAGAGGAGAGCTCGTTGTATAAAACAGAAGACGGAGGTAAGACTTGGAAAGAGATCGTGAACGGTCTTCCAAAAGGAAAGATGGGAAGAATAGGTTTGGCAGTATCACCAGTAGATAATAACTATATCTATGCAATCTTAGAAGCTGAAGATGGTAAACATGGTTTTTATCGTTCAACCAACAAAGGATTGAACTGGTCAAAGAGAAGTAGCTACAAGACATCAGGGAACTATTACCAAGAGATCATTTGTGACCCGAAAGATGTCGATAAGGTGTTCAGTATGAGTACTTGGTTGCACCATACCGAAGACGGAGGGAAAACTTTTAAAAGAACTGGTGAGAAGGGAAAGCACGTGGATAATCACTGTATTTGGATCAATCCTGAAGACACAGATCATTGGATCGTAGGATGTGACGGTGGATTGTATGAGACTTGGGATCATGCAAGCACATGGCAGTACAAAGCAAATTTACCGATCACACAATTTTACAAGGTCGCAGTGGATAATGATGCTCCGTTTTACAATGTATATGGAGGAACACAAGACAACAACTCAATGGGTGGACCTTCGCGCACTATTAATAATGCTGGAATTCAAAATTCAGATTGGTACATCACGAATGGAGGAGATGGATTTGAGTCACAGATCGATCCTGAAAATCCAGACATCGTATATGCTCAGGCACAATACGGATGGTTAGTTCGTTATGATCGCAAATCAGGTGAGAAGATCGGTATTCAGCCAATGCCAGGCAAAGGTGAGAAGGCGTATCGTTGGAATTGGGATGCTCCGCTTGTAGTTTCTAAGCATAAGAACACTCGTTTGTATTTTGCAGCGAACAAAGTATTCAAAAGTGATAATCGTGGAGATACTTGGGAGACCATTTCAGGAGATCTAACGAGACAATTGGATCGAAACAAAATGAAAGTGATGGGAGAAATCCAATCACCAGATGTTGTGATGAAGAACAAATCGACAACGATCTTTGGAAATATCGTAGCATTGGATGAATCAGCAATCAATGAGAACTTGCTTTATGCCGGAACCGATGACGGATTAGTTCAAATCACAGAAGACGGAGGAGAAAACTGGACGAAGAAAGAAAGTTTTCCAGGCGTTCCATCCATGACTTATGTAAATATGTTGTTGGCATCTCAACACGACGAGAATACAGTATTTGCGGTATTCAATAATCACAAGAAGGGAGACTTTAAACCATATATTCTAAAAAGTACAGACAAAGGTTCATCTTGGAAATCGATCGCAGGAAATTTACCTGAGAAAGGATCTGTTTATGCGATTGCCGAGGATCATGAAAACAAAGATTTGCTGTTTGCAGGAACTGAATTCGGGGTATTCTTTACAACAGATGGTGGCAAGAGTTGGGTACAGTTGAAATCTGGAATTCCTACGATTGCAGTGAGAGATATCGCAATACAGCAACGTGAAAACGATCTTGTACTTGCATCATTCGGGCGAGGGTTTTACATTTTGGATGACTACTCTCCGCTAAGAGAGATCTCAACAGAGACACTCGACAAGAAAGCCGAGATCTTCCCAATTCGTGATGGGTTACAATACATCGAGTCTAATCCACTGGGGGGAAGAGGAACAAGTTCGCAAGGAGCATCGCATTACGCAGCGAAGAATCCAGATTTCGGAGTGACATTCACTTATTTTGTAAAAGATAAACCGAAGTCTCCAAAGGCGCTTAGACAAAAGGCGGAAAAGAAAGCCAAAGAAGATGAAAAGGACATCAATTATCCAACGTATGAAGAGTTTGTAGCTGAAGACAATTACGAAAAACCATTCTTATTATTTGTGATTAAAGATCTAGATGGTAAGGAAGTTCAGCGTTTGAAAAGCGGATTTAAAACAGGTGTGAGTAGAATCACTTGGAACATGCGTTACCCAGCTTCTACGGCAATTAAACTACAAGAAGGAAAAGTGGGTCGTTACAGTAATCGAAGTGAAGGGCCTTTAGTACTTCCAGGTAAATATACTGTGGAACTATATCAATCGGATAATGGTGAATTTACAAAGCTTGCTGATGCCGTTCCTTTCGAGATCAAAGCCCTAGAGAATTCCTCTTTAGCAAGACAGACGAAAGAAAACCTGGCTTTCAAAAGAGAGTTAGCAGAGTTGAGAAGACAGTTCAGTGGGACATCTGGAGAATTTAGCGCAATGAAGAAAAGATTGAAGTATGTGAAAGCAGCAATTCAGACATATCCTGGTACAGAGCTAGAGTGGATGAATGAAGTGAAGCAATTGGAAAAATCAATTCACGATATCGAGATCGCGATGTGGGGTGATTCACACAAGTCGAGCAGAGACGTAGAGACTTTACCGGGAACAGGAAGTCGAATTTCGACAGTTGTTTATCAAACGTGGTATTCTACATCAAATCCAACGACAACTCAGAAAGAGCAGTATGCTTTGGGGAAAGAGGAGTATCAAGTGATCAAAAAAGATGTTGAATCATTAGAGACAGGTATTGAAAAACTCGAAGCTTTACTCAATGACAAGGGAATTCCTTATACGCTAAACAGAAAGGACTTTAAGGGGGAGTAAAGAGATTCTGATATTGTAGAGGTGTAACTTTAAGAAGTGTTTAATTGTTTTTACTTATAATTACGGTTATCCATTTTGTAGCGACCTATACCTATGAAGCATTATTTGATTTCTTTTCTGTTGCTATTTTCCTTTGCTGGAACTGCCCAGCAGTCCTCTACTTATGGGTTTTATAGAGATATAGCATCCTTCTATAATCCAGCAACTGCTGGTTTGGATCATTCATTTAAGGCAAACTTACTTTACAGAAACCAATGGACAGGTTATCCTGGTGCGCCGGTAAATTACATGGGTCTGGTAGAAGGAAAACTGCAGAAATACAATTCTGGAGTGGGTTTAAATATAGAACATCAAAGTATAGGGATTGCAAGTCAAACTGGTGTGACAGGTAATTACAATTATCAATTGTCTTTAAAAGATGACTCAAACACATTAACCATAGGTGTTGCTCCAAAGTTCTATTCACTTCATTTTTCTGCGCTTTATGAAGAAGATAGTAGTGGTGCTCTCATAGAATCAAGGCCAGAAGTGCGTTCGAATGCATTTACTATGAATCTGGGAACAGCTTTTCGTTCAAAGAAATTATTTGTGGCTATTGCGGTGATGAATCTTATTCCCACAGAGCAACAGTTGAGTGAGTTAAATTTTGGTCATCATATTAATTTTTCTGTAATGGCGAGTTATGATTTGCAATTAACAAAGAGCATGAAACTGATTCCTAATTTTCACATTCAGTCGGATCTTGTTAGGATGAACTTTTATGTAAATGCAAGAATCGAACATGAAAAGCTATGGTATCAAATAGGATATCGAAATCATCAAGTGCTAAATGCATCAATTGGCTATTGCTTTATGGACCGAGTCAATGTTGGCTATATGTTTCATTATAGCGCAAACGCCCCTATTTTCCCACACTTATGGTCACACGAAGCTTTTGTTGCTTATGAGTTAAAGTAATGACGAAGACATTTTTATTATGTAACTAGTGGAACTTTATTCGGATAAACTTAGTCTTGGATTCGTGAATCTTCAGTGAGGGATATTCCATCACAATTCATGAAACTATGAACAGAGATAATCATTACATTATCTGGTCACCTCTCCACTTTCCAAGTCGAATTAGTTTGTTATTGATGGCATTTAATTGGGTTGAATTGATCTCAATGATATTCTATACTAGCTAGTTCATTTTAAATTTTCTTCGAGTGTTCTCACTAGTTTGTTGAGTGTGTTTTGTAATTGATATATTTCCTTTTCAGTGATACGATCATTCTCAAAAGATTTAATGATACTGGTTGGAATATGTTGAGCTTTTAATTTCAAATCTTCTCCTTTTTGTGTGAGCGAAACAATAACAGTTCTCTCATCTTCTTTTGATCGATTGCGTTCCAATAATCCGTGTTGTTCTAATCGCTTTAGCAAAGGGGTAAGCGTATTAGACTCTAGGAATAGGCGTTGTCCAATTTGGTTAACGGTTTGTTTTTCGTCCTCCCAGAGAACCAACATGACGAGGTATTGAGGATATGTTATTCCAAGTTCTTTAAGATAAGGTCCATAGACTTTTGTAGTTAGACGAGATGCCGCATAGAGTGGAAAACATAATTGTTTATTCAGAAATAGGGCGTCGAATGGATTCTCTTTTTTCATCTTTGTATAAAATTAAGTACCGTGATTAGTTCTCTTACTCGTTCTTATTCCTATTAAGAAGCCATTTAAGAGCACCTGTTGACCAAAGAGCCCATAGTATGAGCACAGGTTGGAAGAATAGTCGAACCAGGCGTTTTGTATCTGTATCTAACCCGAATGCACTAATCTCATTCATGTATTGTGAGATGTTCCCAGGGAAAATGAGTACATAAAAGATGGCCAAAATAATACCAACCTTTTCTTTGTGTTTCCACAAGATCAACATAGATAGGCCCAAAAGAATCTCAACGACTCCTGAAGAAATTACAATAAAATCCATAAATCCGGGGTCAGAAGGTAGCCATCTCGGAACTTGCGCCTGAAATTCTTCACGTTGAAATGTTAAGTGACCGATACCAGCAAAAGTCATTGCTGTTCCTAATAACACTTGAAATACTTTTTGAATTATCGATGTTTTCATAATATATATCTTTTAAGATTAAATCGTGTACGATACAAAAGTAAAAAGATTATTATGATTCCAAAAAAAATGGAGAGATTAATGTTGATTTACATTCGTATTAATAGAAATTTCCAATCAGATAAAGTCCGGAATACAATCTAAAGAATCGAAACGAAATTACTTTCCTGACTTTAATGAGAATAATAAGAAAACTGAATGAAGTGACGTTGACCCTTATGGTTTAAATTTATCATATTAACTCACCGATATTCTCTTTTTACAGCATCTATCCTCAAATTAAAGAATACAAAAACGCGGGAGTAAAATGGCCCCCGCGTTTATTATTTTACTGTTTGATCACCTTTCTTCGAATTACACCTTCATTTAAAGTGATTTTCATTGTATATGTTCCTTTTGCGTAGTTACTCAAGTCAATAGAGAATTCTTTTGCTTGAGGGTCCTTGTCAACGATGATTCTCCCCGTTGCATCAATTACTTTTATTGATTGAATGATAGAAGAATTGCTGATTTTCACTAAACCATTTGTTGGGTTTGGAAAGATATTAATGCTTTCTTGACCTAGACTCTCTAATCCTATGTTTGCAATCGTTTCGCATGCAGAAGTATCGGTACATCCGTTTTGTGTAACGATTACGGCATAACTTCCGTTTCCAACAGCGGTATATGATGCATTCGTTTCTCCAGCAATAGGAGTATAGCTTTCATCGCAACTTACCCATTGGAATGATCCAGAAGAAGCTGTTGCTGTAAGTGTTGGGGCGTTGTTTGTTACACCTACATCAGGATTGTTAACTACAAGATCTAATGTTACTATCGAGTCACACCCTACTGAATTAGTTAATGTATACGTAGCTGTGTTGTTTGATGATGTGTAATTGACGCCATCGATCCACGTAAAATCATTACACGCATAAATATCATCAACTCCAGTAGAAGATTGATTTACTTCAAGGTTTAAAGTCACTAACGAATCACAACCAGATTGATTTGTCAAAGTAAAGGTTGCGGTATTGTTATTTGCCGTGTATGTATTTCCATCGATCCATTGATAAGAATCACATGCTATTTGGGTATCAGTCCCGGCATTTGACGTTCCATTTAATGTTAAATCTAGCGTAACAACAGAGTCGCAACCTGCTGCATTTGTTAGCGTAAAAGTTGCAATATTGTTATCTGCAGTATACGTATTTCCATCAATCCATGTGTAAGAATCACAGGCATTTATTACATCCGTTGCTGTTGTTCCTGAATTGATTGTCAGATCTAGCGTTACAAGAGAGTCACAACCAGATGTATTCGTCAGCGTGAATGTTGCAGAATTATTACTAGAGGTGTAAGTGTTTCCATCAATCCAATCATAAGTATCACAAGCGGATTGAATATCTATAGCTGTATTTGCAGTTCCTACCACAACCGAAATCGTATCTGGATCAGCAGGACAACAATCACCTGCTGTTAAAACGAATTTGTTTTCACCGGGTTGAAGATTTTGTACATCCGTTGTAATGTTGGAAGCGTCATTAATTGTTGCTGCGCCGAGTGAAGTCCAAAGCACATTTGTTCCTGAAGTTAAACCAACTAAAGTACCCGTTGCAACATCACAGAGCTGTTGATCAGTTCCTGCATCAACGGTTTGTTCAGGGCTAACATAAACAAAGCCTTCATAGATATCAGCTCCCTGACTAATGGAATATCTTCCAGCCGCATTATAAGTTGTTGTATCCGGATTATTTACCCCTGTTGCAGGGTTAGCTGCATTTGAACTAATATCAAAATCCCAATTGGCTACTCCAACTCCAGCACCAGGTACTCCAGACGGTAGGGAAGCAACTTCAAAGTTAATTGTTCTATTTACGCATGATACGCTGTCTTTGATGATTTCAGGTTGAGCAGCAAGATTGAATGAGTTATCGTTTGTTGTTAATGCATCACCAGAGTTCAGATAAACATTTATTGCCTGTCCAGCTTGACCATTACCACCATCACCGCCGTTGCCGCCGTTGCCGCCATTACCGCCATCACCACCACAACCAACTTCAGATCCCGTATATGTAGCTCCAAACCCTCTTATACCTCCATTTCCTCCAAGGCCTCCATTTCCTCCAAGGCCCGGTGAGCCTAAGGTTCCAGCGTTGGCTAAAGATTGAATAATAACTCCATTAATTCCATTGTTTACTAAATAAAGTCCGTAGCTTGATCCGCCACCAGATCCACCAGAACCACCAGTTCCAGCTTGACCTCCGCCGCCGCCACCACCGCCGCCAGATCCTTTTCCATCAACACAGAAGAACCCTCCTTCACCGGCACCGCCACCACCGCCTCCGCCTCCAGAGCCTCCGTTTCCATTGGTACCACTAGCGGCAAATGCACCGGGAACCCAGAAGCCGCCAATATGGCTCCCAAAAGGGCCATTAGCGCCATTTGTTCCATTAGCCCCATTTATTCCGTTTTGTGCGTTATTACCTGATAAAGCGGAAGAACATGTCACCCCACTATTGCAGCCACTTTCTTGTCCGGCACTACCTGCAGCCCCGAGAGGTCCACCGCCGTTTCCGCCAATTCCTCCATCTCTATCTTCACCTCCGCCAGAAGCACCACCACCTCCACCTCCGCCGAAAATACCTGAAGGTGCTCCGCCGCTTGAGCCATTATTTGCTCCTGTAGATCCACCAGCACCACCGGCACCAGCATTTGAGGCTCCACCACCGTTTCCGCCGTTTCCACCTCCACCACCAGAGTTTTCGTTATCATTATCACCGTTTTGTCCATTGCTACCTGGAGCGCCATTGACACCATCAATACCACTTATTCC
>CBFHJL010000066.1:11024-15321 GCA_965656195.1 Brumimicrobium sp.
ATCAATACCTGAACCCGCATCACCAGGAAGTAGTTGGCAACGTGCGATTGTATACTCAGAGCAGTTATTCAAATGAACGGCGTAAGTCGACGTTCTAAAACTTGCAGCGTTATTAGTCGTAATAGTGAGATCCTGTAGTCTAAAGTTTGAAATGTTATTGCCATAAAAAGCAACCAAGCGAGGTGCATTTACTGGTCCCTCTGGGTTGAGTGTTGTACGATTGATTGTTGTAGCTCCAGCTAAACTAGTTTTACTCCAACCATTTGATGGTTCAAATCCACCCTCCAACGTTACATCAGAAACAAGGTTAAGCGGATTATCTAATGAATAAGTTCCAATTGCTAACCGAATAATATCATTCGGGTTAGCTGAAGATATGGCGTTTTCCATTGAAGAGGGGTCAATAGGGGACCCTGAGCCATTTCCAGCTGGTGTAACGTAAATTACACCACAATTTTGGGTGAATGAGTTAAACGCCAAAAAAATGAATAGCGATAGTGCAGATAGTAGTTTCATAAGAAGTAAGTTACAAGAGTATTAGTCGGGAGTGAAACTACAAATAACTCATAAGAATACCTATAATCAATCGAAAATTATTAACTGATTCTTCAATAATTTTACTTTTTTAGGGGTAATATTTTCCAATAAGAAATGCAGCGCCAAAGCCATTCTAATAGACCAAAACGGAAATACGTTAGCCATATTTTGCTGCTGATGATTTGAAAGCTAAAAATTGCGACAACAAGTAGTATACATTCAAAAGCACTAAAGGATTGATAATAACCTAAAGTTCGCATGATCAGGTAGCCAATTATACTTTGTAGAATATAGTTGGTAAAAGCCGTTCTTCCGACATATTGAAGCGGAAACATTATCTTTTTGAATATTGAGCTTCTCAGTAGATAAGCAATGATCCACAGGTATGTCAGGGATAATGTGATGTCTGAAATATAAAAAAGGGACATTAGGACAAAGGATAAAAAGGAACCGTGATGAACTTCATAGTTAGGAACTACGTAATACAAAAGCACGAAGCGATAAGATATAAAAACAATCAACGAGATGAAAAGGGGTAGCTTCGATTTATTTAACCATTCAGGAATATTATGCAGGAAGTTCTTTTTAACGAGGTAACCACCAAAAAGCATCATCGTAAATGCCACAGGACCAATGCCGCTATATAGAAAATCCATTGCGAAACTATATTCTTTTAAACGGAGCTCAATTCCACTCCAGTAATTTCCATTTTGTTTGAGGTCAATAATCGATTCACGCGATAATTCGGCCAGTGGTTTGTGGAAATCAAAACCTATTCCATTGACTATAAATTCAAAGATTTCACCATAGAAAGGAAATATAAATACGAGTAGCGCGAGCCATAGCACTATTCTAGCGGAACAACGAAATGCCACGAGAAGTAAAAACCCTAGTGCCCCGTATAGATGAAGGATATCTCCAGACCAAATAAAGAGAATATGCATTGCTCCAAAAAGAAATAGACTTCCGAAACGACGGATAAAAAAGAGATTACTGAAAGTGTTTTTCTCCTTTGCCTTTTGAATCTGAAGAGCAACTCCTATTCCAAAAAGAAATGAAAAGATTACAAAGAATTTACTGTAAAAGAAGGTCTCCAGAATGAAAAATGATGCTTTCTGTAACCATCCTGATTGTTCAGCCTCCCACTCTCCTCGGAAGGTAAAGCTAGCGTTCATTACCAGAATATTCACCATGAAAATACCTAGAACTGCGAATCCTCGGAATACATCAAGGTCCATTACCCTCTTTTTGCGGTCAATTGGGGAAACGTCGATATTACTCATTTATGGACGATTATATTTTCCAATAAAATTAGTAATGTTCTGAGAGAAGAAGTGTAAATTATGGAATCTAATTATTTTAAAACGATACATCGATAAAATGTTGGGAAATGACAAATTGAATTCTTTAGGAGGGTTGGTTATGAACAAATTATGATATATGACCGTTTTCAATATATGAAAAAAGATGCTCTCGCCATTTCAATAACAAGCGCAATTCTACTAATATATTGTGCGTTATCGGCTTTGCCAGGTACATCTTATTTAGCGCTTATTCTATTATTTCTTGGTCTTCACGTTTTGTTGATCTGGATGGTATATCGCATATTAAAAGAACCGAACAAGGTTAAAGACACTTTCGAAGAGAAGTTTTATCAGGACAAAGATTTCCCTAGGTAATATTTATTTTGCTTTATCTAGAATCACTCCAATATCCATTGCGAAGTTGACTGGATCCTGCTTCATCAGGTGTTCGATGACATAGGTATAGGTTCCTTTTTCTTCATAGCTGATTCCTTCATGAACCAAATGCTCACTGTCCCAGATGTCCAGACCAGGATCACCGATATAATCTCCTTGATCATTTCTAATCTGCAGTTCATATTCTTTTACTTCTTCACTTCCACTAGGACTGATTTCCGTCACTTTCACATTTAACGTTTTATACGGAAATCCAGTTGCATAACGAAAGGAAAGGCTTAGGTCATAATTTATACCTGCATCCTCGATCGGAACTTTAAATTCTCGTTTGTCTTTTTGAAGCCATTCGAGCTCCGGAGATAATTCTTTGTGATCAGAATAGACTCTTCCTTCAGGTTGACAAGAAAACAAGGCAAATGATAATGTTAGAACTGCAAATAAATTGGCTTTCATGATTGAGATTTTCTTGAAGATAAGCAAAATGATTGAATCAATCTGCTAAAAAAGTAAGAAGTCTTTAATCCAATTTTCTCCCAGCGTAATGAGTTGTGGAATTCGAGCCAGAACTACCATAATGCAAAGTGATAAAGATACTATCGGGTTCAAATCGATAGTTGATGTAGTTAAACCCATAACTTTCTGAAATGGATTTTCCATATTCTACATTATCAACACGCACCATTGACCCTAGTACATCTAATGAGTCTTCTACCAACAGTATATCGATTATTTTTTGCTCAGTTGAACTGGAGCTACCACCATCACTGCTGTAAGAATTACTAGAGACTTCACAATCATATTTGCCAGCAAAAGTGTACTCAACTTTATCCTTTACACAATTGGTCAAGAGAAAGATCAAAATTGGCAGTATTAATAGTTGTTTCTTCATTAGAATTGCGACCTACTCAGAATACGAAAAAATAAACGTAAGAGTTGAATTATTTTTAAACTATTTTCTTTTTTCCTCCTTCGTGTTAAGGTCCTTTCAACTTGCATTAATGACGAATATTTGTTGAATCTAGATCAATAATGTTATTGATATTTTTGTTCGAATCTCGGTGTGCTTAACTGGTCTTTTGAATCGAGGATAAATTCTGATTTTTCTTCTCCGGTTAACCAATCTACCCATCCCCATTTACCATTTTTCATTACCGCTAAATACGTCGAATTATTCACGGTGTAACGCTGGTAGTCCTCATATTTGCAAGGAACAGATTGTCTAGCATCCTCATAGGACCAAGCTGATAGAAAAAAACCAATCTTACCATCATTATAAACTGCGGTAAATGCGCCGTTGAAAGGAAAGTACCTGACTGAGTCATACTCCATAGGTATTAATTCTTTTGTATTGAGTCCTTCATACATCCATTGGTGCATGCCCCATTTTTTTGTTTTTTTGTTTCGGATTTTAAAAACACCATCACCGTTTCCTTCATCCATTTCTATCTTATCAGCTTTAAACTTTTTCATAAGTTCTTTTTCAGGTAGTTGTCCAAGAGCTAATTGTGTAATAAATACTGCTAATATCGCTATTCTTAATTTTTTCATAATCTATTTATTCTTTGCTGTATTAGGTTTAAAAAGGAATAAACCGCCTCAAAATTAATCCTAAATCTTATTCAGTATAATCTTTAACTCAGGATATATCATTAGCAGCAATATTCAATGACAGTAGATGTTTTAAAATAAATTCATAGTTTTGAGTAAAGTTATTTAAAATACTGGACTGATTTTAAGGTAAATAAAGGCTTTAAAGAAAAGACTTGTTTTTAATAACTACGGTTATGTTGAACATAGGTTATTTTTAACTGAAAATTATGATCACTTTAGCTTATCGGTTTCTGATGTTACTGATCACACTTACATTCATAACTCCAACTTTTTCAGTTTGGAGTCAAACACTTCCCGCTTCAAGGAGTGTAGACTGGAAAATAGCTGGTTTACGAGATACTACAACCGTTGGATTTACTTTAATCGATATGGCTAACGAAGGTGTATTCACAGATGGTACCACACCTAACGATGCTATTCTTTCCAATATAATAAGCAATAGTTCAGGA
>CBFHJL010000067.1:0-15144 GCA_965656195.1 Brumimicrobium sp.
TGATTCTGATTTTTAAGGGTTCTAGAGATTCCTGTCCCTAGCTCTAAAAAAGAAATTGTCTTGGAATTTGTAGAGTACTCTATCCTTGCTAATTCAATAGATTCTCCATTGTCAAGATCCGTATACCCTTCAGATATTCCAACACCATCGACTGAAAAGTTGACAATCCCTCCTCCCAGACTAAGGCCTAATTGGAAATTATTTATCAAAGGGAAGCTATACTCTGCTCCTAAATAAACCTCTTGATAGGAATTGAAAAAACTATTTCGACCTGAACTAACATCAAAAGATGAGGTTTCAGGCAATACATAAGTAAAGCCATGCGCACCCAATCCTAGCGCTCCATTGATTTGCAATCTTCTATCTAGTCTTCTGTTATACTGAAGGCGTGCACCGAATAATGGAGTGATCTGATTTTTCATTTGACTCAAACCACTCAGATGCTCAAACTCAACAATACTTCCACCAGAATAAATATTAAACTCAAATTGATTCTTAGAATATGCATTACTTTGGGCCCGAATGGAACCGGAAACTATTGCAAGGACTAGAATAACAAATATTTCTTGAACTGATAGATTCATAAGGTTAAGTTTGGGCCTATTAACAGCACATGTATCATCTTATTGTGAATTTTAACAATTGTTTTTTTAACAATTCATATTTCAGCGTATATGTAATTGTAAAAACTAAATTTGCTCGTTCGTTTTTTAAGATTTATTTTTATTGAAACATTACTACTATGAAAGAGTTTCTATCCGGTCTTTTTATCCTCTCCATTTTATTTATTGCTCCATCTTTAACTGCTCAAACGACGCATCAAGTTTGTGTTTCAGAACCTGAAGATAATACATGTGGAGGAGCTGGAGTATTTTTCCCAGGCAACCTAACTATAGCTGTAGGAGACCAGATTCAATTCACGACTCAATATGTGGCACTTTCTGGATATACTGGAAGTAATCATACGATAGAATTTACGGGTTCCGCAGCGAATAATGTTACGCTACCCGTTTCATCAGATATTTTTAATCAAACTACTTCCGTAACTACTCCTCCGTTTAATACTCCTGGGACTTTCGCCATAGAATGTACAAATTTTAATCACTGTGTATTAAGCACTAGCTCATGTACAGGTTACTCCGTTACTGTTCAAGGAACAGCTTGTCCAGTTGTGGCAGATTTTTCTGCTTCCGCAACTGAAGTTTGCGCAGGAACTGAAGTGACATTCACAAATAACTCTACAGATGCTACAGATTACGAATGGCAAATAGATACAAGCCCTTTCTCGACGGATGTTGATCCAACTTATACATTTAATACACCAGGGTCTTATCAAATCAATTTAGTTGCCTCAGACGCAAACTGTTCTGAATCATTCACAGAAACTATAACAGTTAACCCTAATCCAGATGCTTCGATCACAGTATCTCCAATAACTGGAATAATGGAAGAAGAAGATGTTGATATTTCTTTCACCACTTCGAATACAGATGCCAACACTGCATATTCATTGGACTTTTGCGATAACGGAAATGGTGGATCTTTTGATGCGGACTTTACGTATTCATGGTCAGACATGGGGACATATTGTGCTTGTTTAACACTCACAAATGATAACGGATGTACCAATGATATTTGTGTAAATGACATTGAGGTGAACATGGTAAACAATTTGGATCAAGAAGAATTAAGTGCGTTAGTTGAGCTATACCCAAATCCAAATGAAGGAGAGTTTAAAATACTAATTCATTCTGAAGCAGTGAATAGAGTTAAAATAATTAATGCTCAAGGCCAAACGCTCCAGCAATACAGTCACAGTGATATTGAGAATAATTCAATTCATGTAAATCAAATGGCATCTGGAAACTATTTCTTAATCGTGGAAACGGATCAAAGAAAAGGATCCTTAAAGTTTATTATAAAGTAAAACTTGAAACTTTAATAAGTTTAAGAAAGGTAGTGGTCTGGTAGACTGCATTTTTCCATTCCAAATTATAGAATATATGCAGCAAATAACAGATACTGTATTGATGATTCGACCTTCAGGTTTCAGGTCGAATGAAGAAACCGCAGTGAATAATCATTTTCAAAATAAAAGTCAGGAGACAAACACAAATGCCATTGCTCAACAAGAATTCGATCATTTTGTAACGTTATTAAAGGAAAAAGATGTAAACGTTATCCTAATTGAAAATAACGGAAAAAAAAATACACCAGATGCCTTGTTTCCGAATAATTGGATCTCATTTCATGAAGGAAATCAAGTTGTCATCTATCCAATGTTTGCCAAAAACAGACGAAGAGAAAGAAATCTGAATATTTTGAAGGATAAAGCTTTTAAATCAACAGTTAAATGGAGTCTTCAAGATTACAGTGCATTCGAACAATACGGAGAGATTCTTGAAGGAACTGGAAGTATGATTCTGGATAGAATCAATAGGAAAGCTTATTGTTCTTTATCTCCTCGTTCATCAAAAAGAGTATTAAATCATTTTTGTAATCACTTTAATTATACTCCATTGGTATTCAATGCTTTTCATACTGTAAATGCTCAACGAAAGCCAATCTATCACACGAATGTGATGCTTTCTATAGGAGAAGATTTTGCTGTAATCTGTAAATCAGCCATCGACAATAAAGAGGAGGCTCAACAAGTCATTGAGACATTAAAGAATGATGGAAAAGAAATCATACTAATTTCAGAAGAGCAGGTAAATCAATTTGCCGGTAACATGTTACAAATTAAGAACAGAAAGAATGAAAAACTGCTTGTTATGAGTGAAACTGCTAGAAATAGTCTCACAAATGATCAAGTGAATAAACTGACCTCAAATAATAAGCTGGTTTCAGTCCCACTAAACACTATTGAATACTTCGGCGGAGGAAGTGCGCGTTGCATGCTCGCTGAAGTTTTTTAAACTGAAACACCAAAGTAATTACCTACTAAAATAGTTATTCCCATTGCGAGCGTTCCCCAAAGGACCAATCGAAGAATTGGCTTAATTGGTTTAGCTCCTCCAGCCTTAGCAGATACAAGTCCTAAAATCACTAAAAAAATAATAGATGAGCCATAAATCATGAATTCCATATTTTCCATAGGGGCAAATAAAGCGACGAGCAATGGAAGTAATCCACCAACAGCAAACGCAAGAAAAGATGAAAACGCTGCTTGAATTGGATTTGCTTTATTTTGATCAATTATGCCTAATTCGTCTCTGACGTGTGCTTCAAGAGGATCATTCTCTGTCATTTCTAACGCTACCTGTCGGGCCGTCTCTCTCTTCAGTCCGCGGCTTTCATAAATTTGAGTAAGAAGTTCTAGCTCTTCTTCGGGTTTCTCTATTAACTCTATCTTCTCTCTATTAATATCAGCAACTTCGATATCTGTTTGAGAGCTAACAGAAACATATTCTCCAGCTGCCATAGATAACGCTCCAGCAACTAATCCCGCAATAGAAGCAAGTATCACTGTCTCACGTGACACACTCGCAGCAGCAACTCCAGCTGTTAAACTAGCCATTGAAAGGATGCCATCGTTAGCACCAAGCACAGCGGCACGAAGCCAATTGCTACGATGCACATAATGGTCTGCGAGATATTCTTCTAATGTCTTACTCATTGTAGCCAAATTCAAGAGTAAAAATAGAGAAATTCTAGATTAGCTAATATGATATTCGTCACTTACTTATTAAACAATAAGTCAAAATGAATTCAACGATAAAGCTTAGAAATAATAATTCAGCATAAGGTTGAAATGAAGCATATTTACCTTTTGAAAGACGAAATTAGGATTATCATAGGTGTTCCCTTCTGCTATTTTAGAAACGACTAAAAGGTGTGACTCTAAACCATTTAACCATTTCTTGTGCTTGTATTTCAAATCAAGGTTTACTTGAAAATAAGATGGTATAGCATACTTGTTAAGTTCTCGCTGGGTTAAGATATCTGGTAATTGATAATATCCAGCCCCTAAAGAGGCAAAAAACGGGCTCTTCTTAGGATTATATTTCACTCGTGTACTGATAGCATGTACATCCCCAAACCCTTCGTTTCTCTCACGTGGAAGAAAGGTGAAGAAAGGATCTCTACCCCACTCTCTTGGGAATAAAAACTTACCGTGTTTTGTTATACGGTTATAATTTAAAGCAACTGTCCATGATTTTTTTTGAACTCCAACCATTGCTCCGAAAGTCATTGACTTTGCACCTGGTTCAGTATAGGATAAATCTGGATCACTGTTCCCACCATCATTAATTGCATCTTGTCGCATAAACTGACCGCCATAAAGGAAAGAGAACTTTTCTTTAACCGATGCTTTTCCTTTAACTTGAAGAAAAGCTGAGTTTATTATATTGTCAAGATAATAATCCCATAATTGTATATCTAACCCTTTTACAGGTTTGTAGTTTACGGAAAATACACCCAATCCATTGGACTGCAAATTACCTTTGTAATCCGCTGGATACCCGCTTGTATTTCGACCTTGTGGATAAAGCCCCATGGATTCATCAATTCGATACCATTTACTGGTACTTCTAGGAAATATACGATATAGCCAACCTCCTTCAAATTTCCATTTTTTAGTTGGTGCGTAACCGTACCATAATCCTTCAACTGTTGTAGGACGCATACGTCCATCCTGAAGGTTCAGTAGCGGAGTATGTAGAAACTGTCTTCCGAAAATTAATTGCCCTTTCTTAAAATTATACTTTAGATAGAGTTCTTCATTTTGCGCTATATTTTTTGTTTCCCCTGGATTATCCACATCGAATAACCCTAATTCATACCTACTGATTTTATTGGTAATTGGATCAGGTATACTTAAGTCTGATGATGCGATGTCAAACATAGCAAAACCACTTACTGCGACTTGAAAGCCATGAAATAAACCGGTTTCATAACGTAAACCCGTACCTATAGCATTCGCATAATAGTCTGATAAGCTACCGTCATTTATAGATAGAGAAGAATAATATCGCACACGCCCATCTATCTCACCATTCTTGAATGCATATAATAAGGACGTAGTATCAGTTGTCGTTTTAGAATCTCCTTTCCAGAGAAAAGGTTTTTTTAAAGGACCTTCCTGAGAAAAGGTATGAAATGAAATAAAGGCAAGAACTATTACAGAAGTTATATATCTCATATTATTAATTTCTAGCATTTAGAATTTCTTTAAATGGACCATATTTATGCTGTTCTTCTGAAAAATCATCTGCATAAGGTCCGAACGGATGATCAATAGGTTTTTTAGTTAAATCTGGCCAATCATTTGGAGTTTCCAAGTGAGGTCTAGATTGAGATAAAATATATGCCGAGACATCCCAAGTCTCCGCATCTGAAAGATTCGGAGCATCATGTTGCACCCCAAAAGGCATATTGTACTTAACATAACGCGCCATTTTAGTAATCCGAGAAAGACCTGCTCCATCATTGAAGCTGTGTTCTCCCCATAGTGGAGGATAAAGATACTCCACTTTGTCCAAATTAAGCGAGCCTTGACCATGAGGCATATGACATGATGCACATTTATTTTCATACACCGTTTTTCCTTTTACCGGGTCTGCTGGTCGATCTAAGTAAGCTACATCTTTAAGTCCAGAGCCTTCAGCCTTTTCACCTTTAGGAACATTCGAGCCAATGTATTTGATATATGCCACTATAGACTCCATCTCTTCGCTATTCACATCGATTGCTTCACCATTCATGCTCCTTTCAAAACAGCCGTTAACACGCTCTGGAATACTTACCTCAGTTCCACTTCTTGGTCTGACCTTAGGGTAAAGTGAAGCGACCGATCCATAATTATTACCGAACGTTTTAGTACCTCCTTGCAAATGACAATTTTGGCAATTTAGGCCATTCGTTATCTTTTTTACAGATCCATTCGGACCAAAGTATTTAGCCGTATGCGCTATTAAATCTTTACCGTACATTATCTGCTCTTTGTACACAGAATCACGAATATAGTCTGTATTGTAAGCGTTCCAATATGGATTTAAATTCTCAGCAGCTTTTGGCTTTTGATAAGGTGTAACCTCCCTACTCTTAGTTAATTGTGACAAGCTATCTGAAATTGCACCTTTATTAATAATCAAAACAGGTATAATAATAAGTGCTAAAAATAGAATAAATGTCAAACGATTTAGACGAGTTGTAGCACGCAGTAATGCATCGCGATCATATGATTCTTTCATTTTACTTCTTTTTACAGAAGCAAAGATACTCCTCATGGAGCACCGATTTAGTAACAATTGTAACAAACAGTTGGTGATTGGTTCCTATCAAAGTCCAAATAGAAGTAACTCTAATAAGATTTAAGAGCCCTCTTATTTCATCAGGATCGCTTCACTTTCATCCTCGGCAACCAACCAATGCTTAACATTAATTTCTATTTCTACAAAATCTCCTGAATTCAAGCTTACTTTAGTCGATTTTTCATCTTCATAGATAATAGATCCTTTTACACACATTAATAAAGCCGGTACTTTGGTAGTATGCTCTTTCAGCTCTCCATCTTTTTTTAAATGAATAGCAACGACTTTACCCTCTGTACAATTAAACAGCTGTTTTGCTGAGAGTGATTTTTCAGAATTATGAAATGTTTTAAGATTCATGTTATTCAAAGAATTTATGAAATGTTGCAAATGACTTGTTGAGCTGCTCATAGATACTTCTTCCCTCCTCTTTATTGCTTGATTCACCAAGTTCTTTAATCAACTCTAGGTGAGGGTGCAACCATTTGTGTAATTCATCATGTGCTTCCCCTTCCATGGTACAACTCTGAATGAGATTATTGGTGTGCTTCAACATATCTGTAGAAAGCCTTTGATAATCTTCCTCCTCAAAGCTCTTGAATACTAACTCACTCTTCTCAATATGCGGCAGCATTTCTTCATTAACTTTCCATTTAATACCATCGTTCAAAAGAATGACTGCTTCGCCATTCATTGTTTGATGAGCTTTCGTTAATTCGCTTTCGTTATGGGAGTGCTTCTCATCACTCTTACAATTTGACAAAAGCAAACTCATTAAGGTTGCTAATACTATTAATTCTCTCTTCATTATTTCTTTGATATCAGCTTTAATAAAGACTGGATTGTTGTATTTCCGCGTATTATTATATCGTACTCGAAACCTGAACGCCTCCAGTTAAACATTTGTAATCTGACAGCACCCATTATGATATGCATCATTTCTTGGGTTGAGATATCACTTGTAAACACCTGTTTTTGTTTACCTGCGGTAATAATTGGCATCAAAAACTTCTTTTTAGTCTCCATAACCTGATGAATTCCTTCTCTAATCAGTTCACTTTTATCAAATAGACCATCACTAAAAACGGCGATGACAAAATGATTTCTTTCCTTAAAGAAGTCGAATTGACTCTTAAATAGCAGCTCTAAGTTATACGCTGGATCATCTTCCAATAACTCCAATTGAGAAAAACGTTCCTCCATAGATTCTGATAAATAATGGAGCATCGAAACGATAATATCTTCTTTACTGCTAAAGTGACGGTAAATTGCAGCTTCAGAAAACTCCATTTTTGAAGCTAATTTCTTTGTAGTTAATCCACTTGTGCCTTCAGATGTGAGTATTCTACTTGCAACATCAATTATCTGAATTTGCCTATCTGTTCTCGCTTTCATTGTTAGTTTGTAAGTAATCACTAACAAATATAAGACTACATTTTTGAGCTACAAGTGGTTAGGGTAACTTTTCTTTTGTCTCACATCCATTCATCTATAAGAGCGAAAACAAGTTGATCAATAAATGAAGCATTTGGATGAGCATATGAAATATTTGACAGTACTATTACTCCTCTTTTTGTATTTGGATCGAGAACTAGAGAGGACAGATAACCACCAGTAGCTCCATTGTGCCATAAATACTCTTTATCTTTAATAATGTGCCAACCTAATGCAAGATTTATTTCATCCGATTCAAATGTCTTTTGTTGAAGTAATTCTATCTCTGCAGTAGTATCATTTAACTGGGACTCCATGAACTTTAACATATCGGATACACTCGATTTGATACCACCTGCTCCAGCCAAAACATTAAAATCCCAATTTTCAGCAATTCCTCCCGATATATTTAGTCCATTAACCAACTCATCTTCCTCATAATGTAATAACTGTGTTGAAGACAACTCCATATTTAATCCATCGAAGACCTGATCTTGAAGAGCTTCTTCATACGTCAGGTTTAACTTTTGACATAATAAATACCCTAGTAGCCCGGCCCCTAAATTTGAATATGCGTATTTCTCTCCTGGGTTTGACAATAACTCCATTCCGTTTTCCAAATAAGAAATAAGTGCATCTCTGTCATAATTCACATATGGATTTCTCGGAGTTTTTGCCATGTATTCAAAAAGGTTACCAGGTAAACGAGGAAGCCCGGATGTGTGATTAGACAGCATCTCATAGGTAATAGGTGTGGTCACTTTCCAATCTATGTCTAAATCATTCTGAATCGTGTCGGTCAATTCGAGTTTTCCTTTTTCTATAGCTTTAGTTAGAAGGTAAGAAGTAAAAACCTTTGATATTGAACCAATTTCAAAAGCGAGATTTGAGTTTTCAATCTCTTTCCATTTTCTCTTTTTATAAACCCCATAGGTGAATATTGTATCTCCATTAATGAGACCAATTGATAACTGAGTATTCTTAGGGTATTCCTTTCCCTTCAACTCTTCTTTAAGAAACGCTTTCAACGCTGTATTTTTGTCTTGCGCACTCAGCGAAGTTATTGAGCAAATCATCAGCATCAAAAGAACTGTTTTCATCTCGTGTGTTTATAGATTGACCTCACTAAATTAGTGTTAATTGAATTGCGCAAAATAAAAGAGCACTCTTTTACCACACATACTGCTGTTAAAAAAGGTTAAGCAGATTCCTTATATTTATATATACTTATACTTTAGAACAAAAAAAATTGCGCAGAATACGCATCAAAAATATTGCTTTTCTTACCAGTGCAGCGCTGCTAGTGCTTGTAAGCCTTCAACTCTATCATGCTGTCCAATTGTATGAGCAGAAATCTGAAGAATTTAGTACTTCAATAGATAACATTCTATCCAAAGTTGCAATCCGTCATGAAAAGGCTTCAGATTTACAGCGATACTCTTCCTTTTTCAGCAATGACTTCAGCGGTCAATATAAAAAGGCATTAAAGCAAGAGTTTCAAAACCTTGTCCCTGTAAGAGAATCTGTTTCGATTACCGATACCATTATCTTTGAGCAAGGTGAGAGACGCAAATACCTTTACATTACAGGTGAATCTTATGACTCTTTGACTGATGTTAAAGCTAAACATAGTGTTCTTGCTAGAGACATTAGTGAACTCGGAAACCTAATGAGGTCCGGTAAACGTAACGTGAACAATTCCGATTCTACAGACCTTGCTTATCAATTGGACAAGCGCGTAATCACCACTTTATTTAAAAAATCCAAATACATTAATGAGTTAATGGTTAATGCTTTTCGAACGAGTGGGTTTCTAGCACCTAGTCAGCGTGTTAACATTGCTTTTCTCGATTCAATGATTTCAAAAACATTTGAATATGAAAATCTGAATACAACTTATAATTATGCCATTACAAATGCCAAGGATGAGATTGTTAAATTCCCATCATACACAGAGCGATACAATCTGACTATTGATAAAGAAAAAGCAAAAAAGGTTAGACTGTTTCCGGGTAATATTTTCGATGAGGCCCTTACGTTGAATGTTTCTTTTCCAAAGAAAAACTCTGTTTTATTTAATGAAATGTGGCTTACTTTAACCGTGAGTATATTGCTCATTGCTTTAGTAGTGATTTCTTTTTACGTAATGTTTAAAACCATAATTGGGCAGAGACGACTGGCTGAGGTAAAAAACGATTTTATATCGAATATGACCCATGAATTCAAAACGCCTATCAGTACAATTTCACTTGCATGCGAAGCGATGAATGATGCTGACATGACTAATGAAGATACGAAAGCAGTATCTCCATACGTCAAAATGATTCAGGAGGAAAATAGTAGATTAGGAATTTTAGTAGAACAAATTTTAAAAAGTGCAGTGCTAGACAAGGGTGAATTAAAATTGAAAAAAGAACAGCTTGAGCTCAATGAAATTGTTAGCAAGGCAGTACAAAAATCAAAAATTAGAATTCCTGAAGACAAAGGGGGCATAGAATTAGAACAAGCAACAGGAATGCTCTACTTTACAGGTGATCCCGTTCATGCTTCAAATCTGATTTCCAACTTGATAGATAATGCGATAAAATACAGTAAAGATCAGGTAAACATCACTGTCATCACTCGTAAATTAGATAGTGGTGGTTATGAAGTAGAGGTTACGGATCAAGGAATTGGAATAAAAAATGAACACATTGATAAAATATTTGACAAATTATATCGTGTTCCTACTGGAAACATACACAACGTTAAAGGTTTCGGATTAGGACTGAGTTACGTTAAGGCAATTGCCGATATGGAAAACTGGAAAATCAACGTAAAAAGTAAATTTGGAGAAGGTTCAACTTTTACACTAACTATTAAAAATCAAAAATCATGAGTGACAAGACTAAAATATTACTAGCAGAAGACGACAATAATCTAGGTTCTTTGCTCGATTCATTTATCAAAGCAAAAGGATATGACGTCGAATTAGCAAGAAACGGAAAGATTGCATTAGAGAAGTTCAATGAAGGTAATTTTCAATTTGTAATTCTTGACGTAATGATGCCAGAGATGGATGGTTTTACGGTTGCTAAAGAGATTAGAAGTGTTGATACAAAAGTCCCTATCTTATTCTTAACAGCAAAGACCATGAAGGAGGACAAGCTTGAAGGTTTTGCTTTGGGCGCTGATGACTACTTGACTAAACCTTTTAGTATGGAGGAACTCGTTGCTCGTATCGAAGCTATATTGAAAAGAACTTCGAACACAGATCAACCCATCAATACTACTTATACGATTGGTAAGTTTAGTTTTGACCCAGAAACACGTATGTTGAGAATTGGTGATAGTGAAAATAAACTCACCACTAAAGAAAATCACTTGTTAAAACTACTAGCCAAGAATAAAAATGAGGTGCTTGATAGACAAGCAGCATTGCGCTCAATATGGGGAGATGACAATTATTTCAACGGGAGAAGCATGGATGTCTATATTGCTAAACTGCGCAAAATTTTAAAGGAGGATGATTCCATTGAAATCATGAACGTTCATGGAAGAGGTTTCAAATTAATCGATCAAACTGCTTAATCCTGGCAAAAAGTTAATTTTTCGTTAAAACAGATTTGTCTCTACCTCTCTGATACTCTAGCTTTCCGCTGTTGGCATGAGTTTTGGACTAATTCAATCATAATTTAAAAACTATAATTATGATCGCGAAAAAAAATCCAAAGTTTAACGAGGACAACAGAAGAGGGATTTACTTCCAACTTGGCCTCTTGGTGGTAAGTGCATCTGTAATGATGGCATTTACTTGGAGAAGTCCTATTCATGTGGAAAACCACATACCAAAAGTATCTGAATCAGCTGAAATACCAGAGATTCAAATTCAAAAAAAGATCGATAAACCTAAAGTTATCGAACCAAAGGTTGAGAAAGTGGAGCCGAACAAAAAAGTTGAGCTAAGAAAAACAAAAGACCTCAATCAAAAACTGAAGGAAACCAAAAGCAAAGACGTTGATGAAAAATCAAAGATCAATGATGAAACGTTTAAAAACATCATTGATGGTAAGTTTGATATTGGCGACGGAGTAAGACCAGAAATGAATGAAGTGGTAAAGTTTCCAAAGAAAGAAGCTCAATTCAAAGGAAGCTGGTTAGGGTTCTTAAAGAAGACTGTTGTCTACCCAGATTACTCTCAACAAGCTGGAGACCAAGGGAAAATATACGTTACTTTTATCGTAGAAACGGATGGGTCAATTACTCAAGTGAAAGTAATGAATAAAAACACCCCTATAGAGCTTCAAAAAGAGGCGCTAAGAGTAGTTAGATCTGCTCCAGATTGGATTCCTGGAATTGACGAAAATGGAGAATATGTGAGAACGAACAAGAATGTTATGATCAACTTTGTTCTTCACTAGTACTTTTAAAAATAATCTTATGAAGGGAGTATCATTGATGCTCCCTTTTTTCATTAGATAAAAAGGGTGATCCTGAAAGTGGTACCTTTATCAAGTTCTGTATGCAGTACTTTTAGTTTGCCTTTGTGATACTCTTCAATAATTCTTTTCGCTAAAGAAAGACCCAATCCCCAACCTCTTTTTTTCGTTGTATAACCGGGTTGGAAAAGACTTCTCTGCTGAGCAGTCGTCATTCCCTTGCCATCATCGATGATATCAATATATATATGTGCGGTGTCTTTCGATATTTGAACTTTTAAAGTCCCTTCTCCAATCATCGCATCTATAGCATTTTTACATATATTTTCAATTACCCACTCAAACAATGGTGGATTATGAGCAATAATCAATTCATCTTCCGTGCTATCAAATATCAATTGTACCTTTTGCGGTAAACGTGTTCTTAAATAACTCAAGAATTCACTAGTTGTCTTAACGACATCCTCATCTTTTAGCTGTGTAGAAGCTCCAATCTTTGAAAATCGATCAGTTACCTGAGATAGTCTTCTGACATCCTTATCCATCTCTTTCGTGATGTTCTGGTCAATATCCATTCCCTCTAGCAATTGAATCCAAGCCATCAACGAAGAAATCGGAGTTCCCAATTGATGGGCTGTTTCCTTTGCCATACCTGCCCAAACCTGATTTTGTTCTGCTTTTCTAAACGTACTGAAAATCACATAGCCAATAAAAATAAATAGTCCGATAATCAAGAACTGTATGTAAGGAAAATACTGCAACTGAACCAGCTCAGGCGAGTTTGCATAAAATACGTAATTGGTAGTATTATTGGTAAATTGGATCTCGATAGGTTTGTTCTGCTTTCTTAATCCTGACAGAGTTGATAATAATTGAGTACTGTCAATTTCTTCCTCACTTAAATTGGATGCAATCACCTGACTCTGTGCACTATCAGTTAGAACAACCGGCACTAAACTCTCATTTTCTATAAGTTCTTGATTGAATGCTTCCAATAATGAATCACGCTCGTTTTCTAACCTCAATATATCTTTTGAATCATTATAGAAATAAGTCATGAACAATCCTTCGTATACCTCAATAGTAAATGAAGGGTTTTCAATTTCCCAGCTATAAGCAAGCTTTACTAAAGAGTCCTCAAAAAGTTTCTCAACTTCAACACTGTCTTTACCTGGGAATGAGGTCCTCAATCCTTTTTCTGATATCGGTAAGTTGATATGTGTAGAGACCTCATCATACTGGTCTAAAACGATTACGGGTATATCATCATTACGATTAATAATCTTTAGCGGAAGGTCATATGACTGCTGAACATTTAGGGGGCTTTTTTTCGAAATCTCCTTGGTAGCGGCAATCCATAACTCCATCTCACTCAACTCTTTTTCTCGGAGCTCATTGAATGAATTATTCGTGAGTCGAACCAATTCAGCTCTTTTCTTAATTGCATCAGCCCATTGTGTTACACGTTCGCGCTCACGCTTCGCTACTTTAGAAACTATTCTATTCGAAAGAAAAAGTGAAGCGCCTACCAAAACTAATGCTATAAAGAGCAGGGCTATTTTCCATTTTTGCTTATTCGAATATAACTTCATTTCGTATTAACTGATTGAGCAGTGATTTATTGCAATTATTGATCTTGTAAAAACGGCAGCTTACTTCTTGTTTCATTTAATGCCTCTGCCTCTAAAAGATCACTCATAATGATTTCATCAAAAGCATGAAACTGCTCTATTGCTCCTATTGGAGAGATTAAACATGAGTCACCAGAATAGGACAAACCATTCGCGTCTTCACCTACTCTGTTTACACCGAGCACGTAACACTGGTTTTCAATTGCTCTAGCTTGCAACAAGACTTTCCAATGCAATGAGCGTTTTTCAGGCCAATTAGCAACATATACTATGGCATCATAGTCAAATACACCATTCACGACCTTATTGCGAGCTACTTCTGGAAAGCGAAGGTCATAACACACTTGCAGCAGAATCTTCCAGCCTTTGTATTCAACAATTGTATTTTCTTTACCCGCAGTAAAGTGTTTATCCTCCTTCGCTAGGGTGAATAATTTCCTTTTATCGTATTGCCGAACATTCAGATCTGGGGTTACGAAAACCATTCGATTACAGTAATTCCCTTCTTCTTCAATAATTAAAGACGCCACGATTGCAGCTTCTTTCTCTCGAGATTTCTGTTTCAACCAGGTCATACTAGATCCATCCATTGTCTCAGCCATCTCCTCAGCATTCATTGTAAACGCCGTCTGAAACATTTCGGGTAAAACAATAAGGTCTGTTGGACCGTCAACCTCATTAAGTATTTTGTTGAAATGAGTAAGGTTTGCATCTTTATCCTCCCATTCCTGATTTGCTTGAATTAACGTGACTTTTAGATCTTGCATAATAATTCTGTTGCTTTGATTATGGTGTCTTCATCTTTTGCGAAACAAAAGCGAATCAAGTGATCATCATGTTTATCTTTATTGAATCCAGAAATTGGAATTACTGCAACACCGTGTTTCTGTGTCATCTCCTTGGCAAAATCTACATCACCTAGATTACTAATCTCACTGTATCTTGCGACTTGAAAATAAGAACCTTCGCAGGGTAATAATTCAAATCGACTTCCTTTCATACGTTCGCGAAAGAAGTCACGCTTCTGCTGATAAAATGAACTTAATTCACTAAGATCTACTTGCGGTAAATAGTTCGCAAGCGTTTCCTGAGCTGTACTATTCACACAAAAAACAACGTATTGATGAATCTTTTTAATCTCTTTCATTATTGCTGCAGGTGCAACAACGTAACCAATCTTCCACCCGGTTACATGAAACGTCTTTCCAAATGATGATGTAATGATCGATCGGTCCAGTAAATTTTCTCTTGTATTTATTGAGATGTGTGACTCCTCAAAATGAATAAACTCATACACCTCATCTGAAAGTAAGTAAACATGAGGATGACGACTCATGATTTGTTCCAAGGATTCGATATCCTTCATAGAAAGCACCTTTCCTCCTGGATTATGGGGATTATTAA
>CBFHJL010000068.1:0-15035 GCA_965656195.1 Brumimicrobium sp.
AGGTAAAATTGACTTTCTAGATATTTCGTTGTGGGATAGCTTTAAGCTCCCAGAAACTAAAGAATATCAAGATCAGACGTTACTGGAACACTTTACCTCGCTCAACTGGGGAGAAGTTAAATTAACGGTTGCTGGAAATATCCGATCAGGTAAAGACGTTCAAAACATACTTAAACAGGGTGTTGACTTCGTAACTATCGGTCGGGCAGCCATATTACATCATGATTTTGCAAAACAGGTTATCAACGTTCCTGATTTCATGCCCATTAAAACTCCTGTCACTCGCGAATACTTAAAGAATGAAGGATTAAGTGATACATTCGTAGATTATATGAAGCGTTGGCCTGACTTTGTGAAGGAGGACTAATTATTTCATCGCGCTTAATCTGTTCAATATTGTTTTCTGAAATTTATAGCTCTCTGGAACTTGAGTTGAACTAGATTCAATAAGTTTAGAAGAATAAATGCAAATAATACTATTGAAGTAATTGAATGACAAATCATTGAGCTCTTCACTTCAGATTTTATCATTATTATTGTGGTATAAATAATAACCATATGAAATCAAACTACCTTTTACTACTATTCTCTGTGAGCCTTGTGCTTAATGCCTGTAATTTTGAAGAGAAGTCTCAAGCGCTTTCAAAAGAAAGAATTGCAGAACAAATGAGGTCAACTATTTCTGACGAGTCGGAAGAAACAACTATTTCTAAATCGAAAGCGACTCTTGAAATGACCATAGATGGACAAAACTACAATGCTCAATGTAACGATCATTATCTGAATATCGCTAAGGAACGAAGCGAAGATACTTACAGTTATTCTTTGAGAATCAATATGGATAAAAATGAATACCCATTAAATGCATTCCAACTTACTTTTCAAGAGAAAGGTAAATTAGAGTTTCCTTATGAGGTAGAGCTTGATTTTAAAAAATCTGCAACAGACAGGAAGCTAAGGACTTCCCTTAGCGTGTTTTACGTCGATGGAAATGACAAAGTTATTCAAACCTCTAATGACGTTGGTAAAATATTAATTACTGAAATGACCGAAGATAAAGTCACATTGGAGGTGGACACCAAGTTACTCTTGTTAAAAACGGTCAATATGAAAGGAGAAGGTGAAACAGTGCACTTGAAAGGAAAAATTCATTCAATACATCCGGTTGTTACTATGATGGGTGGGGCAACAAAAGAAGATGTATTTTAATGCTAGGACGCTAATACACCATAGCTCATTTGAGTAAACTTCTTGTGAAGTTTTTACTATTTCTTATTTATCCTTTTTCGATCTCGAAAAGAGATCATATTTCAGCCCAACTCCTACCAAAAAACTTAGGCTTCTTCCATCATATCCATCCCACAAGTAGTTGTATCCTATTCTCGGAGTCAGATTAACATTTTTCAAAACTAAGATCATTCTTAGTTCTCCCAGATAGCGATTACTGTTAAATGAAATATCTCCAAATTTTATATTTCTTCCATACGACTGTATGATACTGAAAGTCCTGTTCTTGATCTTAAAATTATACTTCCCATTGACATGGACAGGAAAACCCAATAGCGCTGGGTAGGCGTTGACTCCAAAACCTGCACCAAGTGAAAACCTTTCATTCAATCGATAGTTGATTGTTTGCTCTAAGAAGATTGTAGGTCGCTCTTTTTGATACGAACCTAATCGAAAGAAACTAGCCATGAGATATGTTTCCCCTTTCCATTTCGTAACGAGTTCAGCTTGAGAATATCCGATCACAGATGCAAACAGTGCTATTATGAGTATGCCACCTTTAATTGATCTCATCAGCTCCTGCATCTAAATTAGTACTTGACCTTGTATCGCCATCGATATCCTGGTTGGGAAAATCCGTCAACCCATCGCAAAACCCATTCGCTTGAGAAGAAGTGAGCAGATGAAGGTCTCCGTTTTCCATTGCCGCAAAACCAATATCTGAGGTACTTGTTAAGTTCTGAAAAATATTATCCACTGGATAAAAGGTTCTGAAAAACTGATTGGATGAATTTACGAGAATATTACCATAAATGTAAAAATCAGTTGTAGTTTCAAAAACTTCGGAGATATAGATCGAATGCTCCTCCTGCTGCACACATGAATTAAAACGAATGACAACATTCTTGTTATGATTGCTCAAATTGTTATCACTGCCTGCAATTATTGAATAGAATTTACTATTGACTACAAAATTATTTTCTATGATCAATGAGTCTCCACCTGGGTGGTTTGCATAATACATGATTCCGTTCTTAGGTGAATCAAAAATCTTATTGCCACTAATTAAGCCCGAGCTTCTTACACTTATGCAGTTCCCAAAAGGTTGACTACCTGCAATGAATGTATTTCCCGTGATCGTTACGTTTCGTCCTTTCCAATATATTGCATGATGCGGTTGTGCAAGAGCTGCTCCTATTTCCGACAATGCTGTATTTTCGAATCGACAATTACGAATAGTGCAGTCTGGAGCATCTTCATGACTATCTATTCCATTATATCCAATGTTCTTAAACGTGCAATCTTCAATGGTTATATTTTCCACATCACCTATAAATCCCAACTTGATCCCGTCAAAAGAGATATTCTCGAACGTACAATTGCGGATAATGATGTCTTTTGCATTACCTATTCTAAGTGATCGATTTTCGAATCTACAATTCTCTATGAGAAGACCATTGTATTCCACTCCATCGACGCGCAAACCATTCTCAAAAGTTTGATCTACTATACTTACTGTATTCGCTGGCAAATCCTCTTTTTGACACCCCACAAATAGGATTAACACCAGAACAATCAGCAGTTGAATTTTCATACGTAAATTTAATTGTTTTTGAGCAACAAAGTAAATAATTACCTGGTAAAAATATTTAGAAGTTCTACTGACCTCAATGATCAGCGTTCCGTTTAAACTTACTGATTGTCAACAGCTATCTGGATTAAAAAAAAGTTGAAAGGACAGAATCACAAATATGACCTACAAACTTTTGCAAAACGATTCCTGTTATCTTAAGGTTAAAAAACACTCCTCCTCAATCAATCTCCTTAGATTTATAAGTATTATGAAAGTTGTTACGCTTGTTCTTTTGGTGCTAATATCCACTATCCTGGAGGCACAGGTTAACATACCTAAAAATCGTAAGTACGAGTATTCATCTGATGTCAACGAATATTATTTCTTTCTTCATAGTGAAACTGAGCAGTCTATCAATTGGGGTAAAGTGAACGGATACCAAAACTGCTATGCGCTTATTATAAATAACACTAAAGATACGCTTCTAGTCCAACGCATAGGGAGCAGAAATCATCCGTTATATTGGTTTTTAGAAGGTACAGGTCGAGGCGATCTAGTTTTACCAAATGACACGATTCGGTTGCGCACAAAATGGGCGAGAAGACACGGTCCATTTACCCGTCCTTTGACTTTGGAATATCGGAGCAGTTCCAATATAAAAAAGCAGTTTTTCTCGATTTATACGCGTGGGTACTTTATAGATTCAAATCAAATACGACTTGAGCAAGAGCGGATAAAACAGGAGCAAGCGAAGGTGAGAGAGAAAGAAAATCGTGACCATAAGGATTTTCTGAAAGATCATTTCGAAAATGGACAATTAAGAGAAATTGTAAATAAGAATCCAGAACATGATTCTATTCCTGTTAAGATAAGCTATTATGAAAATGGAACAATTCGTTTAAAGATCTACAAAAGGAAAGGAATTATTAAAGAAGCTTATGATCGTTCAGGTTTCTTAAAGAACACCTGGGATGATAAGGGTATTCGAATAGAATATTACCCTAATGGAAATCGAAAATTCATGTCTGGAGTTGACCGATATTCCGCTGATGATCCCTACCTCAGTTTTTACTTCGAAAATGGATGTCTCAAGAAGGAAGTCTTTCTCAATGAGGCGATCATAAAAGAATATGATTCACTCCACTGCAACCAGATGCTCTCTAAAACAGTGAAGGATAGCACAATCTATAGTAATTCGATTGCATACTATGATGAAGGGAAGATAAAGCGAATCAAATTTTATCCACGCATTGGATATACAAGACATGTAGAACACATTGGAACATTTCAAGGCTATCAACTCAAAGAGGGATATGTGAACTATTATTCTACGCAAAATAAATTGCTGTTCTCAAGTCAAATCATAAATGGCAAACGGGATAATGTACTTACCAAATATGAGAAACAGGGGGATCAAATTAACCTTTTTGATGACGCGGGAAGGAAAACGGGTTTATGGATTATGCAAAAGTCGCATGACTCTGTTCCCATTCATATTCCCTCCAACCTTAAAGAATCATTGAGTGATGCACGTAATTTTGCCTGGCGTAATTACATCTACAAAAAAGGGGATACTAGTGCAGTGGTTTACATACATGACTATGGAGGTATAGAAGGTTTTAGTTATTTGAAAGACCGAGAATTGCGCATAAAAAAAGGACTTGAGGTTGGATTAAGATATTACGAAAATGGATATGTAAAGTCGAAAAGTTATGAGTTAAAGAATGGTATGAGTGTGGTGGTAAATTACAGTGATACAGAAGAGGGACAAATAACAGGAGGAAGAAAAGGGCATAGAAGTAAACTAATTTATCAAAACAATCAACTCGTCGAAATTAGAAGTCTTTATAAAGTACCTCCACTTGATGCAGTTGCCAACGCATCAAGTGGGAAGATAAGATCTTTACAGGATGGTATGTCTGCTATCGAAAAAGGAAATTTCAAACATTTTGAACTTTATAATGGCTTCATCTATTACTATGACCAACATGAGAGTTTAACGCATACTGAAAAAGTAGTTAATGGAGTGATTCAATGGAATCCGCGCGTCAACCTTCAGGAAAAGCAACTGCTCAATGCAGCGAAGCGAAATGATCTCAACATGAATGGTTGGGTTGAACAGCGCGAAATCAATGGGTTGACATCATTAACAATACGGTTGACTAATGATAAGGTTGAAAACTTCAACTGGAGCGAATTAGCTCATTTTAAAAATTTACAAGCAGTGAAGTGTAATAACCGTAGCTATCAGATGAGTGATTATACGAACCTTGCTGCACTTAAGTCCGCCGTTGTCAATAAAACGGGCACGAAGATACAAAGCAGGAGACATCGACGCCCATGGGAGCCGCCACGTGCACCTGATTTCGAATACGAACAAGAAATAGTTGAACTTGCACATGTCGAAGAAGTCGTAGCCTTTCCTGATATTGAAGCGAAGTTTCCTGGTGGACAAGAAGCCCTAATTCAATGGATTGATTCAAACATGGTACGACCTAAAGTAGATAGAGACGGCAAGCAATACAAAGTTTACATAGGGTTTAAAGTACAAATCGACGGACGTATATCCGATGTTAGACTACTCAGAGGCATTCATGCTGAATTTGATCGAGAAGCGATACGCTTAGTCAAATCAATGCCTAATTGGGTGCCCGCTATAAGTAACGGAAAGGTTTGTGTAAGTAAAAAGCGAATACCAATACTATTTACTGACCTACAATAAATGAAATCAGCGTTTATTAGGTTTAAATTCTTTTTCAACAAGAGGTTACTGCAGTAAACTATTCTTTAAGTTTTATTTTGTTTACAATTCATAGGTAGTTAAATGATTTCGATTACTTCCTTCTGCTCGTTTCACGCCTCTACTCTATCCTAAAAAAAATAGAATTGAATAGTTTAAATGATAGCAAGAAAGCAAGGGTGAGTTACTATCCAAAATTTAATGATGCTCGTATTAGGAGATTGCCTCATGGCTCTTCCTAATGTTTCCAAGTCCAATGGCTTTAAAGCCAAAGAGAACTATTTAGGACTTTTTACTTGCGAACAATTAATGTTGAATATTGGGTGTTACGCGCTCCTCTAATCCTTAAAGAATATACACCTGGTGAAAGTCTCCGAATGTTTATTTCATTATTAAATGAATTGATGGATCTGTTCAATACTTCTTGTCCTAGATGATTAATCAAAGACACGGAATACTCAGTTTTTTCAGAGATACCTTCAAATTTAACTATAGCAGATGATGGGTTTGGATAAACAACCAAATGATCTAAAGCTTCTATATCATCCGTTTTCAAATAAGTTGAGAGTTCAATAATCCAGAAGTCTGTACCTCCATTACTAGGCTCCGTTTTATCCTCAGATACATTTGAATCCGATCCACCGAATAGAACAAGAGAGTTGTTTACTCCCTCCATGATACTTGGAAGAATATCTGTTTGGTTACCTCCGCATCTGAACTGATTCATTAAGCTTAAATCACTCGTATCTAAAACGAATATCAAGTAATCAAGTGAATTATTATAAGGACTTGACTCTACTTCACCTGAAACTTGACTATTCGATTGACTTGTGATTATCAACTCACCAGATGAAGCTACTATTACGTTAATTAATTGATCTAAACCATCTCCACCAATTGTTTTATCCATTAAAATATTTCCCTGGTCATCTAATTTATTTACCCACAAATCGAATGAACCTCTCGTAGTATCTGTTTTAGTTCCAGAGATATCCGATAAAGAATTTCCTAATGTATATACTTGATTATTGATTAATAATAAACTACTGCTCAATTCATTTTGATTTCCGCCCATTGTCTTATCCCAAATGGGAATACCAGTATTATCTAGCTTTAACGTCCATATATCCGCGCTACCATCAAAACTAGATTCAGTCTTGTCACCAGAGACAGGAGACTCCGAGACTCCCGATACATATATGAATTCTTCGTCATTGGAAACCTCAATTGATGAAGCACCGTCATTTCCGGTTCCACCAATAGATTTATCCCAAATTACGTTACCAATATTATCGGTTTTAATCAGCCAGTAATCCAGAGCACCTATTTTAGCGTCTGTTTTATCACCTGATATAGGTGAATCAGACGATCCTAGCAATAATATGGACCCATCAGATAACACTTCAATATCAACTAACCTATCATCTCCAGAACCTCCATATGACATTTGCCATATCTCATTCCCATTCTCATCAATTTTTATTATCCAGTAATCACTGAGCCCTTTGTTTGGAGCAGTTTTATTTCCATTACTTCCTGAATTGGACCAACCTCCCACTAAAAAACCACCATCAGTAGTTCCTTTCAGGGTGACTACTTCATCATCAGAGTTACCGCCAAAACTATTCTGCCATTCAATTATATTGTTAGCATTAAGAGACAAAACCCAAAAGTCTGTTGATCCATAATTAGCAATTGTTTTATCGCCACTAATTCCAGAAAGAGAGTTACCAGTAAATATTCTACTACCATCGTCGTATAGGCCGTCAATAGCAGCATCATAAGAATTACCTCCAATCACACTTTGATCTGTAATTTGAAAGAATTGGCTGTTACTAAAAAACGAAAGAAACAGGGTAATGAAAAGCACAAATTTCATATTTAGGTATTTATAAGTTTTCTAGATAATCTATAAATATTTCTCATTTATAGGGCCAAAAAATGATTTTTTTTCAGGATTGTGATGAGTAGACTTTGGTCGTTTTGTAGGCTGACATTATTCTTTTCGATAGACGTCTTGAACTGTCTTCAGATAGAAAGTTAATCACATCTTTCGCTAAAGTTCTTTCTTAATAATTTCGATAAATTCTTTGTTGGAAGGACGAGTGAGTCGAGCATTTATCAATTTTCCTTGTCTATCTATAAAAATGTATCGAGGCAAAGACTCAATCATTAACTCTTTAAAAAATTGATCATCAGTTGATGGCGCAAACAACTGAATGCCAGTCATCTTTTTACTTTCTAATACACTTTTCCATTCACCCTTTTTATCCATTGCATTGATTCCTATAAACACGATTGAGTCATTCTTGAATTGATTTTTGGCTTTTTCAAGTTCAGGTATATCGGTCAAACAAGGCAAACACCACGAAGCCCAAACATCAATAACAACCAACGATCCAAGAAAATCATTCAACTCAAAATTTACACCTTGCTGGTTATTGAAACTGAAATTTGCTACGGTAGCACCTGGTAAAGTCTTTTTACGCTGATGCTCCAATACAACTAACTCTTCAAGCTTATTATTGTCTTTTATTCCTTTTCTTAAAAGATTAAAAAACTCTTCGATATTTTTAGTTGTTTTTCCCTCTTGATTCATGTAGCCTATAAAAAGTTGACTTAGTAATGCAGAATCTTGAACTTTCTCTAATGTTAATTTTAAAAGTTCAATATCATGTTTAACACTATCATTTTTAGAAGTATTTTCGACTATAGCTGAGTAGAAATAGGATTTAAGAAAGCTTTTGTAGTATTTTGAATAGGTTAAATGGGATTCGTTGAAATTAACGTTCTGAAATATATCTGGGAATTGATCGCTCGTTTCGTATTCTTGAGACTTTCTAATCCACTTTCTACCGCTCTCGTATTCGTTTAAGGTAGACAGTCTCCAGTATTTCAAATCATCACTTTCATACTCTATGAACATAGCAGATAAACCTGATGAATATTGATCTATCAATGATTTTTTTAATTTGGTAATGGAGTCAATACGCTTGATGTATTTAGCTTCACTCAATAAATAGAGTTTTTCCATTGCCATTACCTCAAACAAATTCATTTCCAAAAGGAATTTATCTAAATGGTATTTGACGTATGAGGCATCTCTTCCTGAAAAGCTAGAGGTTGACCAAAGCTTATCCTTTTCAAATAAAATAGAGACTTTTAGATCATTATTCACATTCAATGGAAAGAATTGTTGCCCATTTACAATGCTATATTCTCCAGAGGATAAATGTAAAGTGTCTTTGTAAATACCGTTAGTATCTACTGATATTTGATAAGTTCTATTACCAGCACTTGATATAATCATGATGGGTTCAAAATCTTCGCCTTCAATGGATCCTGATATAAAAAGATTATTCGTTGATTCCGATTGTGTAAAGGCTATAAATGGTAAAATGGCTACGATTAAGAATATGTATCTCATGGTTTGTTGTGGTTAGTATGTGGCAACGTCCTAAAATTAGCAAAGTAGCGCAAATCTTGAGCACTATCGGCGCTATTTTATTTATTGTTGTTAGCAAATCTTTTACCTGCAAAACTTATATCGATAATATATTTGTTGATAGTCAATTAATGACTCATCGATTTTTTTTAATTCGGAAATATACAGTTCAGTGAATTCGAGAGCTTTATCACAATCGCCAAATATTCTATAATTTGACCCTAAATTCCATAATGCTTTAATATCTTGGTGTTTACTCCAGCATTTTTGATTGTATTCAATGGATATTTCTAAATCTTTTTCATGTCTCCACAATAAATACCTCCTGTAATAAGTCCAAGCATAATCATATAAGAATTTGTCTTCTCCTTTAATGATTTCGAATTGGGACAAACTGTCAAGAAAGGTCTGATTTTTTAATAATTCAGTCGAGTCAATTTTACCACAAGAAACTGAGTACTGATCTCTTAGTTTTGTGTAGTCGATTTGTCCAAAGGATTGCAATGAGAGAAAAAGAAAAATTGAAATGGTAATGATTTGTTGCATGTGGTTTTAATGTTTGCCAACGGCCGAAGCTAAAAAACCGCTGCTGTTCCTTAAATTTAAGGATAATTTTAAAGGGGAGCGATTGAGCTAAGGATGATTTATCAAACAAAGCGCAATTGTAGCAATATTTTATTGGTGGTGATGTGAACGGTTTTGTTACTCTATTTCTAGCTTTCAACGTTTAATTTTACTCAGTGGTAATGTATATTTTAACCCTAGATAGGTATACAGCCCTTCACTTTTAATCCTTGAGCTAAATAATAGCTGCTCATTACCAGAGCTACTTGGTTTCGTAAAACCATTCACTTCATATTTTAATATCCAATCATTTTGATTTGTCCAAAGCTTGAATCTGCATCCAAGTGATAATGTAAAGTTTTTAGCCATTTCGTAGTCAAAGTAAATGTCAGGTATTATTAGACCATTCCCGTACCTCTTTTGAATTTTATTTTCTAACCTAAACGAAAGTTCTGAGTAACTTGAGTCGGGAGTGTTGTAAAGATTATATCCACTTCTTGTGTAGTGGATTTTTTCCGTAGACATATTAGATTTAATCTCAAGTGGAGCATAGAAACTTACTCCAAGCCCCAATGACAAACGTTCATTGATTTCAAACTGGCTACCCATTCGGATGCCTATCAGGTTTTCTGTCAATTGAATTTCATGAAAGTTAAGTATTAAACTTTCGAACTGTTCATTTGGACCAAACAAGATATAATTAGCTTTGTGCCTCTGGTTTAACCAAGTAAAACCTACAAAATAACTAAACCTGTTTTTTAAGTTTAACGAATACTGAAAGCCAAATTCAAAACCTGGCTTATTAAAATAATTAGCTTTTACGAAATCATTATTAACACTTGTATATTGACTTTCTAGGTTACCCAATTTATAAATAAAGGGATTGGAAATTAATGAAATTGAGTGCTTTCTTTGACTAATTGCGGACTGGATACCAAATATCAACATCAATAACAAGATCAATTTTAAACACTTAAAAGTTGCCGTTTTCATAATTCAATTCGTGATTTAGGATAAATTGTACTTAGTGGTTGACATTAAAACGGTCTGGTATATGTGTAGTTGCCAGATTACGAGCAATTATAGCACATACACAGTTGTAGTCAGTTATTTTTCAATTAATAGATCTGCTATTTCAAGTGGAATTTGATTAAACACAGCCTCTTGGGCAAACATTCCATTACACAGTATATTTATTCCAAAATTCTGTTTAGGAAAGATAAACAATATTGAACAGAATCCCGGATTATTTCCAAAATGACAAATGTATCTACCCAAATCAGAGTTGTCAAAAATCCACCAAGTTAAGCCCAGTGAAATTTTATATTCAGGAATGGATTCAGTAACGGTCCACATATCTTTTAAAGTCTCTCTTTCAATTATATTCTCTGAGTAATTTGAAGTTCCGTTATTTAATTGAATCAAATACCTAGTCCATTTATTTAATTCGGTAGAGGTTGTAATTAAATTACCTGTTGGATTATCAATATATGGTTCTCCATAAGTTTCATAGTTTCTTAATTCCAAAGGTTGGCCGTTCAGTATTGGATTTTTCTTACTGTCTATTCTGTAAAGATTAAATCTTTCAATTCTTTTTGAAGTTCCTGCTACAACTTGAGGTAATGCCAACTTTGATGAGTCTATTTCTTTATAAAAATATGTCGCTTGATTCATGCCAACTTTAGAAAGTACATTGTCACTTATGTATTCGTGAAACGGTTGATTAGCTATTTTTTCCACAACTATTCCTAATAAGTCAAAGGCAATGTTGCTATATGTATCACCTGAAAACTTTGTTCCTGGGGAGAAGTTGAGCTTAACCTTTTTTATTCCATCCATAAAAAGAGGAATTGACGTACTATCTTCTGGTAAATCTGTTTGCTTATTTGTCCAAGGTAAACCTGAGGTATGTGTTAGCAAATGTTTGATTGTAATCTTATCATAGTCTTTGCTTCTGAGTTTAAATTCAGGTAAAACATCAACAAGTTTATCATCTAATGATAGTTTGCCTTGTTCCACAAGTTGCATAATAGCAGTTGCTGTAAATACTTTAGTGATTGAGGCAATATGAAACATTGTGCTATCCGAAACTGGAACCCCGTATTCATGTGCGGTTTGTCCATAGTTAATTGTATAACTTTCAATATTATCAACAATACCAATAGACATTCCGACAATTGAATATTGTTTTATATATGGATTTACTATGGAGTCAATTTTGGCTTTGAGCTCATTTGCTGGTTTTTGTCCTAAACAACTCAATGATTGAATCAAAATTATTGTGAAAAATATTGGTCTTATCATTTTTTATTGTGTTCGTTCTAACGGTTTGTGTATAGTGCGTATCCCGCAAGGTATGCACAATACAACTTGTTATCACCATTTCTGGTAATTAGATAAAGTTTTTAATCGCTCAATTCTTCCATTTCTGCAAGAGATGAGTCTAATTTATTCATTATTCCGCCATAAATAGTTTTCACATCTTTACGGTGAATAGCCATGCTGAAAATACTCATCAATAACGCAAAAGTCAAAACGAAAATAGTGGTACCGAGATGAAGCCCGAACAACAGATCGCTGTGCTCACCAACTTTTTGGCGCACGTCTATTAAACTATCAGAGAACCAAATCCCAAAATAGAAAGCAAGAATGAGTACCGGATAAACGATTCTATACATTTTTCCATAGCGTTCAATTGATTGTTCAATCCATTCTTTAAATGATTTTAAAAATATATAACTGCTTTGTCCTTTATCTATTTTTTCTAAGTTTTTCAATTCATTATTAGCTGTATATGCAACGTATGTCATCATTATCAAGATAATACTTCCGGCTATTAGGGCTCCGATCAAGTATGCACCTATAAATAAAAGGACAGAGCCAATTATAATGCCCCAAATGTTTCTATGGAACATCTTCTTGAATTTAGAAGTAATGTGCATCGACTTTTTGTCGTAAAGATAATTCACTTTTGGTGCGATGAGTACATCGCTATTTAGGAAGCCTTCTTTCCACATGTTTTCAATTGACTTTTCCATCTAATAATTTTTTTAGTCGTTCTTTAATTCGTTTGATACGCACCCCGATATTGTTTGGGTTAGTGCCGATAATATCTGCAATTTCCAGGTATGACTTTTCTTCCAGGTAAAGTAGAATTACTGCCCGATCAACTTCTGACAATTGCCGGATGGCGCGATAAAGTTGTTCAAGAGATTCATTATCAAAAGAAGAGGCTTCTTCGCTTATTTCTTCGGCCATGAGATCAGAGTCAGAATGCTGATGGTTTTTCTTCCCTTTCTTCAGTAACGTCATACTTACATTCAGTGAGAGCCGATATACCCATGTAGACCATTCAGATTGTTCTTTGAAGTTGTTTCTGCTTTTCCATATTTGTAAACACACCTCTTGATAGTAATCTTCGAAGTCCTGCTGATTATCAGTATAGGCCCTACAAATCTTTATGATAATTGCAGAATAAGGCAGAATTAAGGTAGTGTAAAAATCGTTACTCACTTTTTTGTTAAATGACTTACTGAAAAAAAAGATTATAATATCTTACCCGAAACTTTAGCTTTAAGATCCATATTCCGGCCGATAATTAAGCCAATTAACATCCCGAGAGAGATTCCTAATGATATACCCACAGACCGCTCAAAACTAGATAAAAGTACAATTCCTACAAGAACTCCAAATGACGCCCCTAAACCAACACCTAAGTTGGTGTAATGACCTTTAGAAGTTAGAGAATGAGTATCCTTTAAGTATTTTTTGAACTGCTTGAGTGTTTGACTAAAATATCTTTTATTGATTGTTTCTACTGAATTTAAATCGAGAGCATCAAGTTTTTCCTCTATAGATTGAATTTCAACTTCTGAAAGATTTTTCTTTTTTAAACTTCTTAAAATTTGGATGAATTCATTGTAAATTTTGATTTCAGACTTTTTACTCGTTTCAGAGAGTAAGTTTTCGAAGTCGTCAATTGCTTTTAATAGTGTCATAATCTTTTTGTTTTACTTGGTTAGTGGCTGAAATCAAAAATTATTACACCTTGGTGAAATATTTTTTCAAAAAAAATGGCTTATCTATTGAGTTTATCCATTTGTGAATTGTTACGAACGTTTCTCAGCTATACTTCTACTGCTATCCTTAAAATTAAGCAATAATTTGAAAAGAGGATTGATTGAGTTTGGATGATTTATCATTCGAAGCGCAATCGTAGCAGTGTTTTTTAGGCTATGTTGCCGATATTTTTACTCACTGTTCTCTTCATCGTCAACTCTATAAATTACGTATTGGTATTTATTTCCAAATAGCCATCCAAACGGTCTTTTACAAGGTGCTTTCAATTTAGTTGGCGATCGTTTCCTGTTTTCATCGACATAGTGTAGATTTTCGCCTGCATCCTCCAAAAATTCCGTGCGTATAGGTTTGTAATTTCGCTTCGCAACTTCGATGCTATCTTTTAGCGTCATTGTTTTTGGATAGTTCATTTCCACATAGAACTCTAATTTATAAATGCTATCAATCAGCGTGTATTTACCATATTCGTTCCAGCTCAAGTCGAATTCGCTTGTCCATTTGAAAGTACTATCGGGATATAGCGTATAAGATTCCATCAAAAAGCAATTGACAAATAATCCTTTGTATTTGATTGTATCATTTTTTACAGATTGGCTAAATCCAAAAAACGACAATAGGAATAATATTTTGGTGAGCAGGATCTTCAAAATTATTGGCAACGTTCTAAAATAAGCAAAGTAGCGCAAACCTTGAATCCTATCGGCGCTGTTTTGTTTATTTGTTGTTATGAGCTTTTATTAATTCTAAATATAAACTCTAGTTCGATAAACGAACCATTATTTTCCAGTCTAACATTACTATCAGAAGGTATATATTTTACTGTTTCAATTTTTCTTTGAAAAAACCCCATTTAGAGTAAATTAACTTCAAAAGACTTTTTTCTTAAATATTTATATCCAAATCCTATTGCGAGGTTTGGAAAAATTCCTGTTTTTCTTTTCAATTCTACCTCATAATCTAAAGAAGAATATGATGCTTCCCCCGTTGTGTAGACAACCCCATTTAAACCAATTAGAAAATTTCCAAAATGGTTCTTATTTAATTTTAGATGGTAATTAAATAAAACAGGAATACAAAGGTTTAGGTCTTCAACAAAAACCTCTTTTGCATTAAAAACACAAAGGATTTGCGGAAACCATTTGTTGCGGAAAATTCAGAACCTGGAAAATCAAACTTATTAGGAAAGCGAGTGTCTAATTTCAAAAAAGGGTTAAGAGAAATGCTAGAGCATCTTGCAAGGCACCCTGCTACCGTCACCGCGTGTTGTAAAAAATTATTGGGTCATTTCGTATCAGACAATCCTAAGCAAGAACATATTGAGCAATTGGTAGATGTTTGGACGGTTAACGATGGATATCTCCCAGCCGTTCATTCAAAGGTACTTGAAATCGCATTTAATACAGATG
>CBFHJL010000069.1:0-14957 GCA_965656195.1 Brumimicrobium sp.
TATATTCGTCACATTACCTGCTCTAAAAAACCTGTCAAACATATTTTTCTGATCTTCCAATGGAATACCAATTCCTTGATCCTTCACAGCTATTTTCACATTGCCTTTTTCCTCCTTTAAAGAAACTTCAATATCACCATCTTCATCAGAATATTTAATTGCATTAGTAAGCAAATTAAGTATGATATTCTTAAGAAGTTGCTCATCCGAGAATATAATCATTTCATCGGGTCCTTTAAAACTTATCGTCTGATTTCGTTTTGCTATGTCGGCCAGGTCCTCAATAGACTCGTTAATTACCTTATACAAATCGCAATCACTTTTTATAGAATTAACTTTTCCGCTTTCCAGTTTCTCTAATGATAAGAAGTCATTCAAAATGGAAGTTAAATTCCGAACTGACTTCTTTATTCTTACAATATGCTTTTCAATCTTATCCCTATCATTCTTTTCGTTATATCTGAGGATTAATCCCGCTGAAGAATTTATCGTTGTAAGTGGTGTCCTAAACTCATGAGATGCCATTGAGACGAACCTTGACTTCATTTCGTTTAACTCCTTTTCTTTATAGAGGTTCGACTCAAGTTTACGCTCCATATTTCTGCGGTCGGTGACATTCTTCTCAACCACTAGAATACGATCAATCTCACCCTCATCATTTGAGAGAGGTACAGCGTTTAACGAATAGGTCCTACCTGATACTTCAACCTCGAAATTTCTATACTCTCCTGCAAACACACGATCTAATTCCAACTTAACCATATCTCTAGCTTCAGGCACTATTCTTTCCAAATAGTCCAAACCAATCAAGTCCTCTGTCTCAATACCTAGTTCAAATAGACCTTGACCTTCGGCAAAAAGGTATTTATAAGATGAATCAAAAATACTGATTACTCCTCCAGGGAAATTCCTTGCAATACTTCTGTAGAGTTGCTCACTTTTTCTTAATTCTATTGTCCTCTCTTTAACTTTCAATTCCAATGATGCAGTAAGCCTCTCCAAGTCTTCCTCCGCATCCCTTCGAATTGAAACATCTGAAACCAACGCAACAGTAAACCTTTCATTTTCAGGAGTCACGAGAGGATTCAGACTAACTTCTACGGCAAATACAGAACCATCTTTCCTTTGCCCATTTAACCTCAAGGCAGATCCCATTGTTCTTTTTTCCGGATTTGCTGAATAGTCTTTACGATGAGAAACATGATTCCTTCGTGCGCTTGCTGGAACAAGAACTTCAATCTTCTGACCTAGCAACTCTTGCCTGCTGTAGCCAAATAAATCTTCTGCTGTTTTGTTATTATCAACTATTTCACCATCACTATTAACTAAAATAAGTCCTTCCTGAATTGACTCAAAAAGAACCTCGTACATATTTTCTTTAAGCTCCATAAAAATTGCATTAGACTTTTAATACTAACTCATTTTATTTATAAGTTCAATCATTTCTCTTACTGGTTTCACATCATGAACTCGAAATAATCTTGCTCCTTTCATATACGCCATAGTATTCAAAACTATTGTTCCATTCAAGGCTTGATCAGGGTCAATATTCAAACTTTTATAAATCATGGATTTTCTAGACAACCCTGCAAGAATAGGAGAATTAAAAACTTGCAAAGACTCTAAATCATTTAACAACTCGAAATTTTCTTCAATTGTTTTTGCAAAACCAAAACCTGGATCAATAATAATATCCTTCACCCCAACAGCAATTAATTGAGAAACTTTTTCTGACAGCTCTTTGACTACATCATTTGCAACATTGTCGTAGCCTGTCTTCTCTAACATATCATGAGAAAAGCCTCTACTGTGCATAAGTACATAAGGTACCTGAAGCTCTCCTATAACGCGAAACATGTCGTCATCATACCTCCCTCCATACACGTCATTGATCATATCTACCCCTAGTTCGATTACTTGACGAGCCGCTTCAGAACGAAAAGTGTCAACACTCAAAATAGCTTTAGGAAACTCTTTTCTTATTCGTCGAATTGCCGGTATCAACCGGTCCAGCTCAGCATCAAGATTTAGGAGATCGGCGTTTGGTCTCGTCGAAATTGCACCAACATCAATAATATCTGCCCCTTCTATCAAGAATTTCTCAACACGCTTTAAAATCTCTACTTCACCAGATAATCTTGACCCCGCATAAAACGAATCCTCGTTGATATTTGCAATAGCCATAATTCGAGGAACTGAAAAATCCATTAAGTTACCTCCGAAATTGATTAAGTTATTTGATTCTATTTTATTATCTTTCCCGTCCATTTATTTAGCGAATAAGAACAATGTCTGAAACAGTTGAACAATATACAAAAGTAATCGCGAATTGTCGCGAGATATTTGAAAAGAAAACAAAGGATTATGGTACCGCATGGCGAATTCTAAGACCTACATCTTTGACTGATCAGATATTTATAAAAGCACAAAGAATACGAACGCTTCAAGAGACTGGTGAAAACAAAGTTGGAGAAGATATAGAAGATGAGTTTTACGCGATTGTAAACTACTGCATAATGGCTTTGGTTCAATTGGAATCCACCAATGATATGGAAATTGAGCTCAAGTCTAACCAAGCAATTACACTCTATGATGAGTATTCGAAAAATGCGCTATCTTTAATGGAGAAGAAAAATCACGACTACGGAGAGGCTTGGCGTGATATGCGTGTGAGCTCTCTTACGGATTTAATACTCATGAAACTTTTACGCGTTAAGCAAATCGAAAATAATGAAGGAAAAACATTAATCAGCGAAGGAATTGACGCTAATTATTATGATATGCTTAATTACGCTGTGTTCGCTTTAATACATTTAACTACTAACAACAAGGACAATGCTTAAAGATAAAAACAAGTCATTATCAGGAAAGTCATTACTATTTAACAGCCTTTCAGTCATCATTAATTTGATTGCCGTCGTTCTCCTAGTTTTGGGATTTCACGAATCTTATGATGGAAGTACATCCTCGCTGATTTTTAAACTAGTAGGCTTTTCACTTTTAACAATCAGTATTGTTGCTTTTATCATTTTTGAAGGTTGGCTTTTATTCGCTTATGTCTCTCGTGTTATAGTAGGTGGACTTTTTATAGTTTCTGGATTAATAAAGGCAAATGATCCAAAAGGATTTGCATATAAACTTGAAGAGTACTTCGAAGATGGTGCTCTTGCATACAGAGTAAAAGAGCTATTTGGTTGGGAATCATTTTCCCTAGAGTTTTTGATTGATCAAGCGTTAATGCTAAGTATACTTATTTGTATTCTTGAAATTCTATTAGGCGCGTTGATCATTCTTGGAAGACGGATTAAATTGTCTACATGGTTGATGCTGGGAATGATGGTGTTCTTTACTCTTCTTACTTGGCACACGAAAGAATGTGATCCAAACTCTACTTTTGTTGATGTCGACACTTATGCGATAAGTTCGCCTGAGGCACAAGCCAAAATCCCACTTGCTGAGCATAGCGAAGATATTACTATACTGAGCAAAACGAATACAGAGGTTACAATAAAGGAAGTTAAAAAACCTCAATGTGTAGATGACTGTGGTTGCTTTGGGGATGCGCTTAAAGGTTCAATCGGAAGATCATTAACTCCATCAGAGTCGTTTTGGAAAGATCTTGTTTTGCTTTATCTAGTTATTATCATCTTTATTTCTAGAAGAAAAATCGTTCCTAATAATACTAGAGAGAATACTATTCTGATATTCTCCAGTTTAGTTTTTGTAGGAATTTTTTCATACATATTCACTTGGGGTTTCCCATTACTATTCGCTTTAGTAATTCTTCTTTTTGCCCTCTGGATAAAGAGAACTGGAGGGAATGTTTTTGGTAATGACTTAGGAGTAACCTTGGTAATTCTCGGTATATGCGGACTTTTTGTGACTTATGTACTGATGTATATGCCATTGAAAGATTATCGTCCTTATCGTGTAGGGAGTCACTTACCTTCAATGATGACAAATGGAGAGGAAGGTGAATACGAAAATGTTTTGGTTTACAAGAATAAATCAAATAATCAAGACACCACATTTACTGCTTTGGATGAATCAACCAAATATATTTGGGGGAATAAAGATAAATGGGAGTTTGTAGAAAGAAAAACCATAGCCATCAAAGAAGCAATTCTTCCTTCTATTCAACAGTTCAACCCAGTTATTGACATTTCTAGTTTGACGGCTGTAGAGCAAAAATTCGATTTCATTGAAAAGACCATCGATAGTAATCGAGTTCAGTATGTAGATGTCATCGAGAAGGAATCTGGAAATCGATACCCTCAATTACTTATGGACTTTTACAAAGATGATTGGGATACTTCTCAATACGTTATTGGAGATACACTATTAAGGTTAAATGAATATTTCTCGGAGATTAGTTTGAAGCAGCACATTCTAACGAGTGAAAACATTATTCTAGTGCTCAGTAGAGATATAAATCAGGGTAACTTCAGCAGAATAGAACGTCTCAAAGAAATCGCTGAAAAATCACGTGAAAATAATATTGATATGATTATGATTTCAACAGCTACAAAGTCAGAAGTTGAAGCTTTTAGAGAAAAATATGGATTAGTAATACCTACTGTTCAAAATGATGAAACAGAATTAAAAGCTATGACTAGGTCAAACCCTACATTATTGATACTAAATAATGGAACTGTAAAAGGAAAATATGCATTTAGATCAACACCATCATGGGACTGGCTAATTAAAAATGTTATAGATATTCAATAATTTATGAGAAAAAAAATCGTAGCTGGTAACTGGAAAATGAACTTGAACGTTGCTGGAGCTAAAGAACTAAATAGATCGACAGAGGCGCAATTGTTGGACCCAAAATGTGAGGTTTATCAATTTGTCCCAAATATCTTCATCCCTTTACTTTTGGATAAAGCTGGATACATACAAATTGGTGCTCAAAATGGTCACCCTGAAAAAAAAGGTGCTTTCACAGGAGAGATCAGTATGAATCAGCTTCGAGATTCAGGCGTTCAATCTGTTTTGATTGGTCATTCAGAGAGAAGAACGATTTTCAATGAATCGGATTCTTTTCTAAAAGACAAAGTAGATGCTGCAATAGCTGAAGCAATCACTCCTTTCTTCTGTTGTGGTGAATCTTTAGAGCAAAGAGAGGTCGGAGAACATAAGCAAATTGTTATTGATCAAATAAAATCAGCATGTTTTCACTTAGAAGGCGATGAGTTTAGAAAACTAGTAATCGCTTACGAACCTGTATGGGCGATAGGAACGGGTAAGACTGCAAGTCCTGAAGAAGCGAACGAAATGCACCATACAATAAGATTGGCAATAAATGAACGGTACGGAAATGAAATAGCAGAAAACACCTCTATCTTGTATGGTGGTAGCTGTAAGCCTTCCAACGCTAACGAGTTATTTAGAATGGAACACATTGATGGAGGACTAATCGGCGGGGCTTCATTAAACGCAGAGGACTTTATTCAAATTGTCAATACTTTTAATTGATATGGACTATATCAAAGTAGAATTCTCTATATCTCCATACCAACCTTGGTCAGAAATAATTACTAACGACTTAGCGAATATAGGTTTTGATAGTTTCACTGAAGAAGATCAGAGATTACAAGCATATATCCCTTCAGAAGATTTTAATCTAGAAAGTATAGAGGCAGAAATAAAACTATACCCAGAAATAGAAATCAGTTTTACAATAGAAGAGATACCAAGTCAAAACTGGAATGCAGCATGGGAGTCTGATTTTCAACCCGTAGAGGTAGGTCATGATTTAATCATCTATGCACCTTTCCATGACATTGATACATCCAAATATAAAAATGCTTTAAAGATTCAGCCTCAGATGTCATTCGGAACAGGACATCATCAAACGACTTACTTACTTGCTAAAACTTTACTTAGTTTAGATATCAAAGATAAAAAAGTTCTAGATGTTGGAACAGGAACAGGCATTCTGGGTATATTATGTTCTCAGCTAGGTGCTAAAACTGTTTTTGGAACGGATATTGAATCAGGAGCTGTTGAGAATACAATTGAAAACATCGACAGGAATCATATCGAGAACTTCACAGTTGAATTGGGAGATATTAATGTTATTCCAAATGAAAAGTACGAAGTTATCGTTGCCAATATTAATAAAAATGTCCTAAAATCTCATTTCCATGGTTATGCTGAACGGTCTAAATCTGGAACGCTTCTTATGCTAAGCGGTTTTTTTGAGGCCGATGTAACTGAATTGGAGATTGAGGCTAAAAAAAGTAACTTTATACTGGATCAAGTTTTAACTTTTGAGACTTGGGCCGTTATGCTATTAACAAAACACTAAGAATATGCGCACACTACTCATTACTTTAATCTGCATTCTTTCAATTCAAATAGGATGGACTCAGACGTTCAAAAACGACAGGGAGAAATTCTTGAAAGATTTTGATAAATTAATGAGAGCTAGCACATCTAATAATGTAGGAGGGTTTATAAACAATCAGCTCACACCTATGATCGCTCAGCCAGGACGATTTCCAGATGACTACTTTGAGCGTATGGTAAGCACTGCGAATTTAATGCTTGAAAAACGGCATCGGGCATATCCAGAAATATACAACTATGTTTATTCAATGTACTCCTTAGTAGCAAGAGATCAACCTCGGGAAAGCTATGAAGCTTGGCATGAATCACTTGATCAACTAATCAATGAACGAAATCCCAGGAGATTCAGAGAGTTTATCGAAGTGTCAAATGCATTTTTCTCAGAAGATATAGTGGCTCTCGATCCTAATTTTGTTTGGATTTGTAGAGGAGGAACATATAACTTCAAATATGATAAAACAGCATTTATAGAATTTGACAGTACCACTTTGATTTGTAAAACAATCAATAGAGGGGCCAGCAAAAAAGAAAATAAATATTCAGATTCAATTAAGGTTCAAAAAACCTCTGGAGTTGTTGATCTAGCTCGCCAACGTTGGGAAGGTGGTGGAGGAATATTTAACTGGGAAAAAGTAGGGCTTCCAAGCGACAAAACATTTGCTCGTATCGGTGATTATAGGGTTTCTTTAAGGTCAACTAATTTCTCTTGTGACAGTACTTGGATAACTACTCCATACTTTCAACAAGAAATCGCGGGTAAAGTTAGTGACAGAGCTAAAAAAGGAGCTGTTAACACATCCCTTGATTTACCTTACCCTCAATTTGCCTCATACCAAGCAACTTTTGAAATCAAGAGTCTAATTGAAGATGTAGATTACAAGGGTGGCTTTGCCTTAGAGGGAGAAGAATTTGTTGGAGTTGGTAATTCGACTACACCTGCAGAATTAGTCTTTTACAGAAATGGAGAACCATTTGTCAATACTAAATCAAATCAAGTAAGAGTATCAGATGAGCAATTAAGAGCACCGAATGGTAGCTTTAGAATGAAAATAGGCCTGGAAGACTCTATTGTGCATAGTGGATTAAATATATTATTCAAAAGAAAAGAAAATGAACTTCAAATGACACGTGGTAGTTCGGGAACCTCTCAGTCACCATTTGTTAACTCCTACCATAAACTAGATATGTATGTGGAACAGATGATCTGGAACAGAACATCATCTGAAATTATTTTAGGTTACAACTTCTCTACCTCTGAACAGCAGCGCGTGGCCAAATTCGAATCATTCGATTACTACGATGAACGACTGTACCAGAAAATGCAAGGTATATCTTCTGTCCATCCACTTGTAGCGCTATATAACTATGCATATAAATACGATGAATTCACAATGTCTGAGGGTAAAGCGGCAACATCTTTAGGACTGACTATAACTCAAGCGAAACCAAGGCTACTCGACTTAGCGACACAAGGGTTTATCAACTATGATACTGAAAACAAGATTATTCGCGTATCTCAAAAGACAACACAGTTTGTGAAAGCTAAATCAGGTAAAAGTGATTATGATAATATTTCATTCTCCTCTGATCTTGCGCCAATCCGGATGGATCGTATGGGAGATGATCCTAAAATGCAAAAGCAGCAACAACTTATACAAGAGCGCAATGCAAAAAGATCTAAAATGAAGAACTTTGGAGTACTGGACCTAGGGTCTCTGGAGATGAAATTGCAAGCTGTTGACAGAGTGCCTATATCTGATTTTAAAAAGACCTCTATTTACCCTGATGAAGACCGAGTTACCATTAAGGAAAATAGGGCTATATTGTTTACAGGTTGGATTAATAGTGGCCGATGGGAGGTCAAATTAAAGGACGGTAATTACAGTTATGAAAAAAATGGATTCAATATTTTTGATTCAGAAATAGCTTATTATAAAGCTGCACCTCAAAGAGAAGAAGACGGTAACCGTCTAATTCCATTGCAGTCGACCATCGAAGGAATTAAAGGAGAGTTACTTGTTGACGATCCAAAGAATAAATCTGGAATGAATAAAAAGTATGGAAACTACCCTATACTCATTTCAAAAGAAAAAACACGCGTTTACTACGACAACAGACGAATTCACCTTGGAGCTTATGAGCGTGAGCGATTCTATTTCGAAATTGATCCTTTCACATTCGATAGCCTACTCACTTTTAATGATGAAACTCAAAGATTTGGTGGAACGTTAATATCATCAGGTATCTTTCCTCCAATAAAAGATTCTTTGAAACTAATGGGAGATTATTCTTTAGGATTCTCTCAAAAAGCTCCGGACAATGGCTATACTTTTTACGGAACAGATGCCAATTACGAGAATAAAATAATTCTATCGAACAATGGATTACAAGGGGCTGGAACGATTGAATTCATTAATTCAACCTCTAAATCTAAAAGACTCTTCACATTTCTTCCTGATTCAACAATCGGTGTAGCAGAATTTGTGAACAGACCTAAAGATGAAGGAACTCAATATCCTGATGCTATCGGACCTGATGTATTCATCACATTTTTACCAAGATCTAAAATTCTCAAAGCCCGTTCGAATGCAGAGCTGATATCATTCTTTAATAATGAGGCAAAACTAAGAGGTTCGACAACTATTCGAGAGTCTGGGATGAGAGGCAATGGAATTATGGAGTTAAAAGATGCTAAAATGGTCTCGGACAACTTCAAATTTACGCGTTGGGATATGAATGCTGACACATCTGCGTTCCAACTTGATAACAAATACAAGGAGGAAGGAGATCTTTCTGAGGATCCGCTTGCCTTTAGAACAGATAATGTCAAGGGTGAGGTTAGCTTCAAAGACAGGAAAGGTGTTTTCAAATCAAATGAAGGTGAGTCTACCGTAGTATTCCCTCTTAACCAGTATATATGTAAAATTGATCAATTTACTTGGCTTATGGATAATGATGAAATCACACTCGAGAAGCAAGAAACAGACAATCTTGCTATTGAAGGAAATATGGACTTAGTTGGGCCTAATTTCTTCTCAACACATCCGAAACAAGATTCATTACAATTTAGGTCTCCAAAAGCTCGTTTTAGCCTAAAAGAAAAAACAATCTATTGTCAGAAAACAGAATTTATTGAGGTTGCTGATGCGCGAATTTTCCCGGACAGTATGCGGGTTACGATTCGAAAAAATGCAAAAATGGATCCATTCAAGAATGCTGAAATCGTAGCAAACTTCATTACAAAATATCACAAGATGACTAATGTGAATGCCGAAATCACAGCGAGACGAGCATACACAGCTGAGGGCGACTACGAGTATTCAGAGATTGAAGGTGAAAAGTATGTTATTCACATGGACGAGATAACACTTGATACTTCATATCAAACAAAGGCATTCGGAAAAATTACGGAGGAGGATGTTTTCAAATTAAGTCCGCAATTTGATTTTTATGGTGATGTTTATCTGCGAGCTTCAAATCCATTACTAACATTTGATGGTGCAACTCGAATTAACCACGAATGTGATAAATTTGAAAGAAATTGGATGGCTTTCCAAACTCAAATAGACAAAGAGAACATTCAGATCCCTGTTAGTAATGATATGAAAGATCTGGAAGGCAATAGCATTTCTGCTGGAATCGTTTGGAGAAACTCTCAAGTTATGGATAGCGTTAGAATGTATCCTACTTTCTTGAGCTCTATGGTAGATAAAAATGATCCTGTTGTTATTACGGCTTCAGGTTTTCTGCAGTATGATGAGAATGCAAAAGAATATCAAATTGCCAATAAGGATAAACTTATTAACCGAGGAGCAAAAGGAAATTATATTTCACTCCACACAACTTCTTGTTCTTTAAATGGTGATGGTAGAATTGATCTTGGTATGGATTACGGGCCATCTTTCAATACTGAAGCTGTAGGGGTTGCAAACTACAACCAAGAGACTGGTTCTACAAACTTGAACGTTACTTTGAGCATAGAGGCTCCATTAGATGAAAAGTCCTTTGAAAGTGTTGCCGAAAAAGTCGTTGCAGTTGAAGGTTTGCAAAATGTCGATTTCTCTTCCACTACTCTAGAGCAATCTCTAGTTGAATGGGTAGATCGTAAAACAGCGGATAAAATAAAGTCTGATTACACTTTGAAGAAAGAATTCAAAAACGTCCCTAAACCTATGGAGAACAAACTCGTCCTTACGGGGGTAAGACTTGTTTCGTATGAAGAGTTTGGCGATCAACAAAGAGGTTTAAAATCTTCAGTCGATCAGGTTGGTATTGTGAACTTGTACGGAGAACCAGTAATGAAATACGTTCCATTTAAATTGTTTGCACAGCAAAGAACTGCAGTCGGAGATAGACTTGGTTTAATGTTAGATGTACCTGGGGCATATCTTTATTTCTTTGATTACGACTACAGAAAGGATGGAACGTTAAATATTCTATCGAGTGACAAAGAGTTCAATGAATCCATTAATGAATTGAAATCAGACAAAAAGAAAGCAAAGAGTTTCATCTACCAAATAACTCAAAATTCTGCTTATAAAAGTCAGTTCTTAAGAGTATTTAAATAGAGTTCAATTATGGAATATGCTGTATTCGCGATCATAGGATATGTTTTAGGCTCTATACCTACAGCTGTTTGGTTGGGTAAAATAAAATATAACATTGACGTCCGTGAGCATGGGAGTAATAATGCTGGGGCGACAAATACGTTCAGAGTTTTGGGTAAAAAAGCTGGAATTGTTGTGCTTTTGGTAGATATTAGCAAAGGAGCCCTAGCGGTTCTGCTACCTTTCTTTATATTTCAATATTCATGGAATGATGATACGCTTATTCATTTAAAAATCATTGCTGGTGTTAGCGCTGTTCTTGGGCATATATTCCCAATATTTGCAGGCTTCAATGGAGGAAAAGGTGTTGCTACTTCTTTAGGAATTATTATCGGATTACAACCTTTATCGGCACTGGTTTGCTTAGGTATATTTCTAATCGTTTTTATAGCTTTCAATTATGTTTCACTCGGTGCTATTGTAACTTCAATAGCCTTCCCATTTGTTGTAGAATTTGTTTTTGAAAATTCTAATAGTGTTTTACGTTACTTCACTATCATTCTGTCTATTGCAGTCATTGCCTCGCATCACAGAAACATCAAAAGACTGCTAGCAGGTAATGAAAATAAAATGAACCTTTTTAAGAAGTAGACGTACAAAATCAGTAACAAACAAGCTGAAAAGATAGATTTTTTATATGTGGCCCAGACTTCATATCTTATTTGTTGTGCTCCTAATTGGAGTAAGCATCTCCTATGCGCAAGAAACTAAGGAAGATATTGAGAAAGAAGCTGAGAAATTTTTCAAAAACGAGTCCTTTATAGAAGCAACACCTTTATACCTTAGACTGCTCTCTTTAGAACCGAGAAACCCTAATTATAATTACAAGTACGGCACGTGCTTACTATTTAATTCTAGTGAAAAGAAAAAAGCTTTCAAATATCTGAATTATGCCGTCTCTAAATCTCAAAACGTAGAGGATGAAGCTTTTTTCTACCTAGGAAAAGCCTATCACTTGACATTTCAATTTGATAAAGCCATAGACAACTATAAAAAATATTCTGATCGAGCCGGAGCAAATGCATTGAGAAGTCTCGATGTTAAAAGGCAAATTGAAATGTGTAAAAATGGAAAATCGTTGATGGCGAACATTTCTGAAACTGTAGTTTTAGAAAAGCAGTCTATCGGTAAAAATGAGTTTTTCAGGATCTATGACCTAAGCAATATAGGGGGGGACCTTATCGTGACAGAGGAGTTTCAAAATAAACAAGATAAAAAGAATAATCATGTGCCTCTGATTCATTTCCCTGCAAAATCCAACATCATTTTCTATTCCAGTTACGGAGATGACAATGATAACAAAGACATCTACAGAAGAAGAAGACTACCCGATGGCTCATGGTCTAAGGAACAGAGAATTATGGGGAATGTAAATACACGTTACGATGAGGACTACCCCTACATGCACCCTTCTGGAAAATATTTATACTTCTGTTCGAAAGGTCATAATAGTATGGGGGGATTCGACGTATTCCGAAGTGTTTATGATGCAGAAAGCAATCTTTTCGGTGAACCAGAAAACATGGATATTTCAATTTCCTCGCCAGACAATGACTTTCTTTATATCGTAGATTCTTTAAACAAATATGCATACTTCGCTTCTCAAAGGGAAAGTGAGTCTGATAAGGTTCACGTATACTCCGTGCGAGTTGAAAGGTTCCCTATTCAAATTGTTATTCTGAAAGGACAATTTAGTTCTACAATAGACCCTTCTGAAACTGAATTAGAAGTCATTGTAAGAGATGTTAACGGAACTGAAATGGGAACTTTTCAAACGAATGATAAAGGAGAATTTTTAATCAACTTACCCAAAGGAGGTGAATACGAATTTGAAATGAATGTTGCTGGTAAGGATCAGACGTATAAACAAACAATTGAACTTCCTTATCTTAAAGAGTTCCGTCCATTAAAACAAAAAATCACAGAAACTACTCAAGACAATAATGAAATTGTTCTTATTCAAAATCTCTTTGATGAAACCTTCGATAATCCTCAGGCTATTCTCGCAGAAGTGCTGGCAAGAAAATCAAAAATGGACGTGAACAAGGAGTCATTTGACTTAGATTCTCTTGATGACCTTAGAGAACAAAGAAAGCTTCTATCTCAGGTTGGTTTAGAGTCTTTTACGAATCAAGAAATTGCCGACTTAATTGATAGGAAAGTTTCTGATTTAAAAGCTCGACTCAACAAAACAATAGAAGAAATTCAAAAGGCTAAAACCGTTCTCGCGAATGGAAATGATTTTATTGAAGGTCGATTAAGAAAAGCTGATTCACTTTCTAATTTGGCAAAGAATACTGCAGACAAAGCTAAAAAAGAAGAGTTTTTGAGAAGATCCAATCAATCCTTAATGGCTGCTGAAAACAAACGAAAGGAAATGAAAGAGGCAGAAATCATACTCTCTTTCTTTGAAGAAGACAAAAAGAAAACGGAAGCAAAACTATATAAAGCTGAGGCTCTAAACAATGATATTAAAGGTTTAGACTTACAGGACGGAGAAGCCCTACTCAATACGCTAAATAAGCACAAAGAATTCGTGATGAGCGAGTTAAAACAGGAAACATTACTTGATCCAAAATTCGAATACCTGTCTGAGATAGAAAACAAATTAAGACAATTAGAGCAAGTTGAAATTAGAAAGCGACAGTTAGAAGAAGATAAGAGAGCAAAACAGTCTGAAATAGCTGAAATCAAAAAAAGACTGGAGGAGGCACCTAATCGAAAGAAAGAAGACATTCGAATGGAACTCTCAGCTGCCGAAAACGCATTAGCTGATATTGATAATGAAATAGACTATACAACAACTCAATTAGCTGAAAAGGAAGAATTAGCAAAGAAAAAATCCCTTGTTAACCAAGTTGGAGAAACAATAGTTCGTGAGAATCTGCCAAGTGATGAGCAAATTGCTTCTCAGTCTGAAGAACTGTCTAAAACATATCAAACTCAAAATCAATCTACTCAAGAACAAGCTCAAGAAAATGGGATATCACTTTCTGAAGACAATAACAATTCAACTGACGTTACAAATTCTTCCATAGCGCTTTCACCTGAAAAAGTCTTAGCTGATTTAGATCCGCTATACCAAGAAGAAATCCAAGAGCTAGAAAGTGAACTACAGCGTGAAAATATATCTGTTGAGGAAGTAATCAACAGAAAGTCAGAAACTTTGAATAGAATCGAAGAGGAATTGACAAAAACGAAAAACGATATAGCTCAAAATGGCACTTCTCAGAATAAAGAAGCTAGGCTTGATGCTTTAGAAGAACTAAAGAAATCAATAGGGGAAGAAATTGAAACCCTTGAATCAAAAACTACTGTTCCTGAAATTACCCAAGAGGAACTTTTTGCTGAATTAGACCCAGAGTATCAAAAGGAAATTGAAAAACTAGAAAAGAATTTAGAGAAAGGTAAAGTTTCTGTCGAAGAAGTTCAAGATCGGAAAATTGCGGCCAGAACGAAGCTTCAAGAAGAAATGGATAACGTTCAAAACGATATTGCTGAGAATGGAATCACAGATGAAAACATAGCAAAAGCTGAGGCTTTAGAAGAAGCTGTTGGGTCTATAGATAAAGAAATCAAAGCTTTGGAAGAGTCTTCTAACACTACTCCAACAATGACCGAACAAGAGGCTATTGCTCAGATTGATCCTGATTACAACCAGGACATGGAGCAACTCGAGAGTGATCTTGCTCAAGGAAATGCTTCTGCCGAAGAGGTGAAACAAAGAAAGGAAGAAGCCCTAGAAAAACTTCAGGAAGAGCTTGAGAGCATAGAAAATGAAATTAACGAGAACGGGGCAACTGATCAGACCACAAATAAGCAAAAGGCCATTGAAGAAGCCGTCGCAACATTGGAGAATGAAATCAATGCTTTAGAAGAGTCTTCTAACACTACTCCAACAATGACCGAACAAGAAGCGATTACTCAAATTGATCCTGATTACAACCAGGACATTGAGCAACTCGAGAGTGATCTTGCTCAAGGAAATGCTTCTGC
>CBFHJL010000070.1:0-2251 GCA_965656195.1 Brumimicrobium sp.
AACCGTTTACTCTGAAGAAGTTAGAAGCTGTAAAATCCTGTATTTCTCTTTCTCTTTCAACTATTAAACGAACGGCAACGGATTGCACTCGACCTGCCGAAAGACTAGGTTTAACCTTTTTCCAAAGAACTGGAGAAAGCTCAAATCCCACAAGTCTATCCAAAACTCTTCTTGCTTGCTGAGCATCTACGAGTTCCTTGTTTATAGATCTCGGGTTTTCGATTGCTCGTTGTACTGCTGGTTTCGTTATTTCGTTGAAAGTTATTCTTTTCGTATCTTTCTTATCTAGTTTTAAGGTTTCATATAGGTGCCAAGAAATAGCTTCTCCTTCACGGTCCTCATCCGTTGCGAGCCATACTGTTTCAGCTTCCTTAACTAGTTTCTTAAGTTCGGTAACAATCTGTTTTTTGTCCGCACTTACTGCATAGTTGGGAGTGAAATTGTTCTCTATATCTATTGCAATACCTTTCTTTGCTAAGTCTCTCACGTGACCATAACTAGACTTTACTACGAAGTCTTTACCTAAATATCCTTCAATAGTTTTAGCCTTTGCAGGTGACTCAACAATAACTAGATTCTTTGCCATAATTTCTTTATAAGTTTATCCTTAGGAGGATTTTAAATCGAGTGCAAAATAACTTCAAATTAATTCGAAAACCAAACTTGTCGCTAAATTCGCCTCTCATCGATTGATCAAAAGTACCTCTCATTTCATACTATTCTATACATTTTGATTTGCCATTTTGTTTCATTCTCAACCCGTTTTTTTTCTAATGAGAATGAGGGCTATGAGAAAAAAGATGAAAATCCATAACTGACATTTTGACACGAGCCGAAGAAAGACTATCTTTGCTGCTTATAAATTTTTTTTGTGATGAGTATTACTGTAGAGAAGGATATGGATGAAGATCGCCAAGGTGAAGCGATAATAATGGACGGTCAGGGAAAGTCGAATAAAAAACTTTATTTAGAAAGTTACGGCTGTGCAATGAATTTCGCAGATAGTGAAGTTGTCGCCTCGATATTAACAAAACAAGGATTTTCAACAACTCAAGATCAGAACGAAGCTGACGTAGTTTTGATTAATACATGTAGTATTAGAGATAATGCAGAACAACGTGTTCGAAATAGACTGACTCAGTTTAATAAGGCTAAAAGAGAAAACCCAGGAATGGTAATTGGTATTCTTGGTTGCATGGCAGAACGATTGAAAAAGCAGCTTTTAGAGGAAGAGAAATTAGTTGACCTTGTTGCAGGACCTGACGCGTACAGAGAGCTTCCATTCTTAATAGAAGCGGTGGAAGGTGGTCAAAAGGCAGTCAACGTTCTTTTGTCAAGAGATGAAACATATGCAGATATCAGTCCTGTGCGTCTTGATAAAAATGGTGTTACTGGATTTGTGAGCATAACACGTGGTTGTGATAACATGTGTTCATTTTGTGTTGTACCATTTACAAGAGGTAGAGAGAGGAGTAGAGATCCGCATACTATTGTTCAGGAGTGTGCGGCGTTATTTAATGCAGGGTATAGAGAGGTTACTTTATTGGGTCAGAACGTCGATAGCTACCGATGGAACATGACGAGTAAAGGTCAAATTAAAGATGAAACTAAACCAACAACAAACTTTGCTGAACTTTTAGAGATGGTAGCTCAAGTTGATCCTAAGCTTAGAATTCGCTTTTCAACATCGCATCCTAAAGATATGACAGATGATGTGCTGTATGCTGTTGCGAATCATGATAATATTTGCAATTACATTCATTTACCTGTGCAATCAGGAAATTCAGAAATGTTAAAGCGCATGAATCGCGGGTATACAAGAGCATGGTATAAAAATAGAATAGATGCAATTAACCGGATTATCCCTAACTGTGGAATTACAACAGATATCATTTCTGGTTTTTGCGGTGAAACTGAAGAAGAACATCAAGATACTCTTTCTTTAATGCGAGAAGTGCAATATGATAATGCCTATATGTATAAATACTCTGAAAGGCCTAAAACACTCGCTGAACGTAAGTTCGAAGACGATGTTCCTGAAGAGGTGAAACAAAAAAGATTGGAGGAAGTAATTACCCTTCAACACGAACACAGTTTAAAAATCAATAAAAGTTTAATTGGGAAAACTGAAGAGGTGCTTGTAGAGACAGTTTCAAAGCGTTCGGATGAGCAAATGATGGGTCGAACAGATCGTAATCATAAAGTTATATTTGATCGTGGTGATACGAAGATAGGGGACTATGTAAAAGTG
>CBFHJL010000070.1:2350-14513 GCA_965656195.1 Brumimicrobium sp.
ATGATGGGTCGAACAGATCGTAATCATAAAGTTATATTTGATCGTGGTGATACGAAGATAGGGGACTATGTAAAAGTGAAGATTACAGACTGTACAAAGGCTTCTTTGAAGGGAGAGTTGGTAAATTAATTTTGAATATGAATATTCAACAAATAAAACAACGTTTTGGTATTATCGGGAATACACCTCGATTAAATAGAGCGTTAGAAGTTTCTACCCAAGTGGCACCAACAGATATTTCAGTTCTGGTCACCGGTGAGAGTGGGACAGGTAAAGAGATTATTCCTCAGGTTATTCATTCTTTGAGTGCACGTAAACACGGTAGTTATATTGCCGTGAATTGCGGAGCTATCCCTGAAGGCACTATTGATTCAGAATTATTTGGTCATGAAAAAGGTGCGTTTACAGGTGCTTCTGGGAGTAGAAAAGGATACTTTGAAGAAGCGGACGGAGGAACAATATTTTTGGATGAAGTCGCTGAATTACCCCAACAAACTCAGGTTCGATTATTGAGAGTCTTAGAAACGGGTGAATTCATTCGTGTGGGTTCATCGAAAGTAATAAAAACAGATGTTAGAGTAGTAGCGGCTACGAATGAGAACATGTCCGAAGCGATCAGGAAAGGAAAATTCCGAGAGGACCTTCTTTATCGTCTGAGTACTGTACCGATCCAACTACCTCCATTGCGGGAAAGAAGAGAAGATATTCACCTTCTTTTTAGGAAGTTCGCAGCGGATTTTGCAGAGAAATATAGAATGCCTGCCATTCGATTGGATGAAGATGCGGTTTTTGTACTTGAAAAGTATTCTTGGCCAGGGAATATTAGGCAGTTGAAGAATATTGTAGAGCAGATTTCAGTGATTGAAAATGAACGCTCAATTTCAGCTGATCGATTACGTTCTTATCTTCCAGAAGAGGGTCAGGGGGGAGTCCCTTCAGTGATTACTAAAGAGGATAAGAATAATGATTCTTTTTCAGATCGAGAGTTAATGTATAAGTTTCTTTTCGACATGAAAAGAGATCTCAACGAATTAAAGAAACTAGTTATTGAAATCTTGAATGGGGACAATGATGTTGATCTTACAGGATCTCAGAAAGATGTTTTGAATCGAGTTTATAGTGATATTTCAAATGAAGAGAGTAGAAAGTTGCTCGAATCTGGCAGAAGTGATATTCAGTCGGAAGATGAGTACTCCACTACATCACATGAACCAACAATAGTTGATAGTGATTATCATGAACATATTGAGGTTGAAGAGTCTTTATCGCTTGAGGAGAGAGAAAAAGAATTTATTAAAAAAGCGCTTGAGAAACATAAGGGTAAACGAAAAGATGCCTCGAAAGAACTAGGTATTTCGGAGCGTACACTTTACAGGAAAATCAAAGAATATAATTTGAAATAGAACGTTGGGATGAACATGAAACTCCTTTTATTAATTCCAATTGTATTTCTCACGGCTTGTTGGCCTACAAGTGTATCATTTCGAGATGGAAGTGTACCGCCCGAATGGAAACGTTTCATGGTCCAAACCTTGGAAAGTAAAGCTGCGAATGCACCTATTAGCTATGCACCTAATTTAACGGAGGACTTAAAAGATGCTATTCAGAATAGAGTAGGGCTCAAATTGGTGGCTAGCGAAGAGAATGACCCTCAAGTTAATGTTACTGGAGTTGTGCAGAGTTATACAGTTACTCCATTATCACTCCAGGATAATACAGCTGAGATTCAAAATAGATTGACAATTAGAGCAACGTTTGAGATATTTATTAGCGAACCTGAAGAGGAAGTGATGGAGCTAAATATTTCTAGATTTGCAGATTTTGATGCGAAACAGGATGTAGGGTCTATTCAAGATCAGCTTTTCGAAGAAATCAATGATCAGATTATTCAAGATGTTTTAAATAAGTTACTTTCAAATTGGTAAATGATAAGTAGTGAGCAAATAGCGATATTAATTAGTAGGCCCGATGGCATTGCTGAGGGCCAATTGAGCGATCTAGAGCAATTGAGTAGAGAATATCCTTTTTCTCCAGTTTTCCCTCAGTTGTATCTGAAAGGTTTAGCTATTCATGATCCAATCACTTTTGAAAAGAAATTGAAGGAATATGCTTATCGTGTACCAAATAGGTCTCAGCTGTTTGCCTTGGTGAATTCAGTTTCTAATGATAAGCGCTCAGAGGAAGCTGTTATCGAAAACACTGAGAATGACCAACAAGAAGTTTCGGATGTAATTGAAAAAGATAGTCTTGATGAACAGGAAACTTCTGATTCTAGTGTAAGCGAAGTTGAAAGCATTAATACGATTGCTAGTCAAGAGGAGGTTGATGAAGATACTTCAAGTGAAGTTGAAGTGGAGTCAAAGCTTGATAGTTCAAATCAGGACGAGGTATCAGCTGAATTAGAAGCAGAGGAGTCAAATGGGGAATTAACCACGGAGGCTGACAATCTAGAGAGAGATATTTTAGCACATGCAGTAAGTTCGTCTATCTTTTTAGAAGTGGACGAGGCAGATACGCGAGAAGATTTTGAAGAACATGTCAACCAAAAACTTGAGATCCAAATAGAGAAGAAGAATCAAGAAGATCAACAATTACTGTCAAGCCAACCTGAACAATTCGAAGATATAGATGATGCTGAAGAGGATTCCGATATCAACGTATTAGAATCAGAAGAAAAGATAGACACGAGCGGTAAAAGATCTTTTACTGGATGGATGAGTAGTTTTGTTGAGGAAAAAAAGAAACCTACTTCGATAAAAAAAGAGGTTGATCTCAAGGAAAAACATAAGTTGGAAAAACCAATTCAATCCTTCTTCTCTCCTGTTGAAAAAGCGAAGGAAAGTCTAGATGAATCAAGGCTTCCAGTGAGTGAAACCTTAGCGAAAATATACGAGGCTCAAGGTAATTATCCGAAGGCAATTGAAGCTTATGAGAAATTATTGTTGAAATTTCCAGAAAAAAAGAGTTTCTTTGCACTTCAAATCGAAAGTCTGAAGAGAAAATTAAATTAAGATATGGGAACGTTACTAACGATATTGATTGTAATTGCGAGTGTATTACTCGTTTTATTGGTACTAATGCAAAATCCAAAAGGTGGAGGGTTGTCAACAGATTTTGGTTCAGCTCAACAATTGGGTGGAGTGAAACAGACAACTGACTTTATTGAGAAAGCAACTTGGAGTTTAGCAGGAGTCATTGCCGTATTGAGTATAGTGATGACATTGATGTATTCTTCTCCAGCTATCCAAGAAGATCAGCAGCAAGATACTACAGAAGAGACTACAGATGGAGCTACTCCTTCCGGAGAAGGTAGCCCTGCTCCAGCAGGAGAGTAGAACTTATAAAAAGCAATATTTCTAAAATGTCAGTGTGTCAGTCGCGCTGACATTTTTTTATGGACTTTTTTGCAGTTTTCTGACAAAATAAACCTCATTTACTTTTGGCATAAAATTGGTCGATTCGCGAGAGTAGAATTTAATTATTATTAAACAAAATAAACAAGCAATTATGTCAACATTACAACCATTGGCGGATCGAGTGCTCATAGAGCCAACTCCAGCCGAAGAAAAAACAGCGAGTGGAATCATCATTCCTGATACTGCGAAAGAAAAACCACTTAAAGGAACGGTAGTAGCAGTAGGAAATGGAAAGAAAGATGAACCTATGACTGTAAAGAAAGGTGATTCTGTTTTGTACGGACAATACTCTGGAACAGAGATTAAGCTTGACGGAACCACTTATTTAATAATGAAGGAAGCCGATATATACGGTGTTTTTAACTAATAAAAAAACGAAATAAAATGGCAAAAGAAATATTATTTGATGCAGCTGCCCGCGAGAAACTTAAGAACGGAGTTGACGCATTGTCAAACGCGGTTAAAGTAACATTAGGACCTAAAGGTAGAAATGTTGTTATCGATAAAAAATTTGGAGCACCTCACGTTACTAAAGATGGTGTTTCTGTAGCTAAAGAAGTTGAATTAGAAGATCCTGTGGAGAATATGGGAGCTCAAATGGTGAAGGAAGTTGCTTCTAAAACTGCTGATATTGCAGGTGATGGAACGACTACTGCTACTGTATTGGCTCAGGCGATTATTACAACTGGACTGAAAAACGTAACTGCGGGTGCGAATCCAATGGATTTGAAAAGAGGAATTGATAAAGCAGTTCTTACTGTAGTTGGAGAGTTGAAAAAACTATCTCAAGAAGTAGGTTCAGACAATGATAAGATCAAACAAATTGCTTCGATTTCAGCGAATAACGATGAAACGATTGGTTCTTTGATTGCTGAGGCAATGAAAGTTGTTGGTAACGATGGTGTAATTACTGTTGAAGAGGCGAAAGGAATTGAAACTGAAGTGAAGACTGTTGAAGGTATGCAATTCGATCGTGGATATTTATCTCCATATTTCGTTACAGATACTGAGAAAATGGTTGCTGATTTAGATAGTCCACAGATCTTAATCTGTGATAAGAAGATTTCTAATATGAAAGAACTTCTTCCTATTTTGGAGCCAGCAGCTCAGTCAGGAAAACCGTTATTGATCATTGCTGAAGATATAGATGGAGAAGCATTGACAACATTAGTTGTGAACCGTATCCGTGGTTCATTGAAGGTTGCGGCAGTAAAAGCACCTGGATTTGGAGATCGTAGAAAAGCAATGTTAGAGGATATAGCTATTCTTACAGGAGGTCAGGTAATCTCAGAAGAGAAAGGGTTGACTTTAGAGAATGCTACTTTGGAAATGTTAGGTTCTGCAGAGAAGATTGAGATTGATAAAGACAATACAACTATCGTGAATGGATCTGGTAAAAAAGCAGATATTAAAGCGAGAGTAGGTCAAATCAGAGCTCAAATGGAGTCTTCAACTTCTGACTATGACAAAGAAAAGATGCAAGAGCGTTTAGCTAAATTAGCTGGAGGTATTGCGGTATTATATGTTGGTGCTGCTTCTGAAGTGGAAATGAAGGAGAAGAAAGACCGTGTTGATGATGCACTTGCTGCAACTAGAGCAGCAGTGGAAGAAGGGGTTATCCCTGGAGGAGGAGTTGCATTGATCAGAGCGATCGGTGCGTTGGAGAGCTTAAAAGGTGATAATGAAGATCAGAATACTGGTATTGCTATCGTAAAGAGAGCTATAGAGGAGCCTATGCGTCAGATTGTAAAAAATGCTGGTGTTGAAGGAGCTATTATAGTTCAGAAGGTAAAAGAAGGAAAAGGTGATTTTGGATACAATGCTAGAGAAGAGAGGTTTGAAAACCTCTTGAAGGCAGGTGTTCTTGATCCTACGAAAGTTACTAGAATTGCCGTTGAAAATGCAGCGTCTATCGCGTCAATGATGTTAACAACGGAATGTGTTATTGTTGACAAACCAGAAGATGAAGGTGGAAACGCTGGAGGTGGTGGAATGCCAGGCGGAATGCCAGGTGGAATGCCAGGAATGATGTAAGATCAATAAACTTGTTAATAGAAAAGCCCGCTTTCAATAGAAAGCGGGCTTTTTTTATGTGAATGAAATTTTAGCTTAATTTGTCTGTAAGAATCTTCATTTCAATAACTGGAGAAATCTTTTCGTAAAGTATATTATTTACAGCCTCTACGATTGGCATATCAACTTCAAACTTTTTATTGATTTCCATGACAGACCGAACGGCATAATAACCTTCAGCGATCATGTCCATTTCCATTTGTGCTGTTTTTACTGAGTAGCCTTTTCCGATCATGAATCCAAACGTTCTATTTCTAGAAAACTTAGAATAGGCAGTTACTAGCAAGTCACCTAGATAAGCACTTGTTTTTACATCCCTGTGGATAGGACTAACTTCGTCAATAAAGTTTTCGATTTCCTGAATTGCATTTGATATAAGTACAGATTGGAAATTATCTCCATAACCCAATCCAGAACAAATTCCTGATGCAATGGAGTAAACATTTTTCAAAACTGCGGATAACTCCGTCCCAAACAAGTCATCTGAAACAGTAGTCTTGATATATCTGCATGCACATATTTCAGCCATCTCTTCAGCGATATCCTCATCTTGACAAGCAATTGTTAAGTAAGAAAGGCGCTCCAGAGCTACTTCTTCAGCATGACAAGGCCCACAAATTATACCAATTTGATCGTATGGAGTATCGAAAGTTTTGTGAATAAAGCGAGCTGGAATAGCATGATATTCTGGGATAATACCTTTCACAGCTGAAAATACTGTTTTACCGTGCATAAGCTCTTTCGGTATATCTTCAAAGATAGAAGTTAAAAATGCCGATGGTGTTGCAATTAATATAATCTCAGATGATTTAATGATCTCTTCTAAGTCAGTTGTCACGTTGATCTTAGCAAGGTCAAATTCTACAGACTGTAAATACCTAAGGTTATGTCTATACTTATGGATATGTTCCACGGCTTCCTCACTTCGCATCCACCAACCAACACTATCTAAGTTATTACACAGTATTTTAACTAGTGCTGTAGCCCAGCTACCACCACCAATTACTCCAACTTTATTTTTTAGTTCACTCATCTTACATTTACAAAAATAAAGATTCTAATCAATTGCCATCATTTTCAGGACTTATTCTTCAATATTCAAGAGGGTTAAAGAATCTTTAGTGAAAGATTATTAAGGGGCTGAAAAAAAATTACTTCAATTTGTTTTTGGTGCAATGCATTTATTTAATTTTATCATGTAACATACTGAAAAGATTGAGTCATGAGTAAGCCTAGAGTAGTTAAAGATTTTGATAAAATTGAAGAATCTGTGAGACAACAGATTAAACTGTCTTACCCTGAGGGTTTTGAAGATAATCTAATCAAATTTCAGAATAAAGAGGGATTGACTGTAAGTGCTTTGCCTTTCGAAACAGAGGAGAAATACTATTTGATTAGAATGACAGTTTCTCAAGCTCAAGCTATTATTGAAGATGATGATGACTATGATGATGATGGAGTTTTACGTGATGACGTAAAAGAAGAGTATGAAGATAATTTAGAAGAGAATTTCGATGATTAAACATTGAGTCCAATCTGACTGTTCTTTATAATATGATTTACGCAGAGAAAGGTATTCCTTTAAATATTCAGCGAAGACGCGAATTGATATTTCTAATTCTTTCGGGAATATTTTTGGGGTCTCTAGTAATGCTGAATATACTAGGTGTCAGCCGTTTTATTGATCTATCGAGCTGGGTGGGTATACCAGAGACTAGTGATATCCGTTTCTCTCTTGCAATAGGAGTTCTCCCTTATCCAATTACTTTTTTATGTACAGATTTCATTTCAGAAATATATGGAAGAAAGCGCGCAAATACAGTTGTTTGGGTAGGCTTAATTTTAAATATATGGATCCTTTTGGTTATTTGGTTTGGAGGATGGTTAGAGGCACCGGAGAATCTACAAAGTGACGGAACACTTCCTTTATCAATTGAAGATGGATCCCCTGTAGCACCGCATGGCTACGCTTTTTATAACATGAGGAGTTTGGCGTTTGGAGCAACAACTGCATCAATGATTGCATATTTAACTGCGCAATTTATAGACGTCCGTATTTTTCATTATTTTAAGAAGAAGACTAAAGGTGAAAAGTTATGGTTGCGCAATAATGGTTCAACCTTGGTGAGTCAGCTAGTAGATTCAATTGCAGTTATTTTGATAACGCATTACTTCGCATCGGGATTACCATTGGATCCGAATGCTCCTTTATTTTGGCAGATACTTGCCTTTATTATTAGTGCTTACTTATTTAAAGTTGTAGTGGCATTATTAGATACCATTCCATTTTATATTGGCACAGCTTATTTAAAAAAGTATCTCCATGTAGAGGAGGAGATTTTATCACCTTAATTGTCTAGCCTTTTGTTTTCCTTAAAGATGAGGTGCCAAATGACATAAAGCAGGCCTACTCCAGCAACACAAGCTCCATAAGTAAATACACTCAACACAGTGTTAGGAGTACTATCGTATAGTAGTAATGTGCTAAAACTTCCAAATAATATACCTAGCTCTAAGGCAATAAATAAAGTTCCTGAACCTATACCTCTTCGGTTAGAAGGGGAGAGATCGGCTGTCCAGGCAAAAAGAGTTGGGCTGCTTATACCTGTTGCAATTCCAAATATAAAAGAAGCGATAGTATAACTTAGTTCATTTGTTGAAAAGGCCGTTAGCAGCATTGCGGCAATCAAAAATGAAATCCCTAAAATAAGTGTTTCACGCCGTCCAATTCTATCAGATAGGCTACCCGCAAGTACGCGAACAATGATGGTGGAAATTACATAATAAACGAAATACCAACCTTTATTATTAATACCTAAATATCCCGACATATCTGGTGTTACAACGAAAATAAGTCCAGTGCAGCTCGCTGTTAAAAACATTACCACAGCGGCAGGAATCACATTTCTTTCATAAATTTCATCTTTTTTGATCAGAAAAACTGAATAGTTGATTTTTTTAGGTGTAGGGTGCGTCTCTTTAACAGTAGATATTATCAACATGGATAAAATAGCTAATATCCCCGAAGTAATAAATAACCCATCAAGAGAGGTGAATTGAGCTACAGGTGTGCCAAGAAATTGACCGACTCCAATTCCTAGAGATATTGCTGTTCCGAATACGCCCATTCCTCTTCCTCTTTTTTCTTTTGGAAGAATATCTGTCACCATTGCTGTTGCGCCAGTTGGTAAAAATCCCGTTGAAAAGCCATGCATGAATCGAAGGAAAAGGAAAAAGAATACACTTCCGCTTAATGGATATAGAAATGTCACAACTATACAGACTAAGGTGCCAACATACATCGTGCTTTTTCGACCAGCAAAATCAGCCATTTTACCTGAAAATGGTCGTGATAAGGCCGCGGTGATGGTGAATAATCCAATGATCAAGCCTTTATATTCTTCACCGTTTAACTTCGTAATAAAATTATTTAATTCGGGTATGATTAAGTTGAAAGAGGTCATGAAAATAAACATTCCTAAACTCAGTGCCCAAAAGTTTTTACTGTACCCCATTGTGTAATTTCGATTTGCAAAAATAGTCGATTTTATGACCATGAACATCCATAACCTATAATTGTTACGTATATTCAATAAATCTATTTAAGTATGAAATTATTTATTTTGTTTACCGCAGCTTTTATTTTGTCGTGTGCCCCAGAGAATATGAATGATAATGAGTCTGCAATGCAGAACAATACATTAGAGCATACATCTGCTATCGATTCAGATTCTGCAGGTAGAATGAGTTTAGATCAAGAAGATCCTATTAAAAAAGTGCGGAAGTCTGAGAAAGAGTGGAAAGAGCAGCTTTCTGATATGGAGTATTACGTTACAAGACAAGCGGGAACAGAACGTGCATTTACAGGTCGGTACTGGGATATGAAAAAAACGGGAACCTATCATTGTGTTTGTTGTGACCTTCCTTTATTCAGTTCGAAAACCAAATTTAAGTCAGGAACTGGATGGCCAAGTTATTATGCGCCTATAAACGATAGGAATGTTGGAGAAGTAAAAGATGAAAGTTTAGGTATGGTAAGGGTAGAAGTTATATGTAACCGATGTGATGCTCACCTTGGTCATGTATTCGAGGATGGTCCGGAACCAACTGGGCTGAGATACTGTCTTAATTCTGCAGCACTTAAGTTTAAGTCCGAATAAGATTGCTTAGTAGATGTGGTTTAATTGAGTTTTGGAGGAAACTCTAATTTAAAGGCAGGTACCTCCACTTTAAATGAATCTTGTTGAGCATTAGATTCGTCAAGTACGGCAAAATCATAATTACCCTTCATTTCTCCTATTTCTGAATTAAGGTCACACCCCGATTCGTAGGTGTGAACTTCTCCTGGGTTAAGTATCGGTTGTTCGCCTATGACACCATCTCCTGAAATCATTCTCACATTGTTGAGTGCATCAAAAATTCTCCAATGCCTTTTTAGAAGTTGGACTTTGAAGGGGTTTTGATTTTCGATCGTTATAGCGTAATTAAAAAATAATATCTGGTTCTCTGCATCTGTAAGATCAGAGCGGAATGTTGTCTCAACCGAAATTTTAACACCTTTAGTAAGAGCAGTTGCCATATTAATCTGTTTACAGTAAATATAGTAAAAAAAAATCATTTTCTAATTTAGCTGGGTCAGCAATGTTCTGGTTTGTAGAGTTTGTCACAGTCTATGGCTCAATGCAATACGTTTACGCTTATTTAGAATAATTCTAAATTAATAAAAGGTTGTGCGAAACGTAACAAAGGATATTTTAAAGTCGCACAAATTTATATTTTTGTCTTTCAAAATAAATGTCTATTAACATGTCAAAGGCGGTTAGACTTAGGAAAGGGTTAGATATAAAGTTAGTTGGAGAAGCTGATAAAGTTAAGGCGGAATTAGAGTTGCCTGCTGTTGTTGCTTTGAAACCAGCTGATTTTCATGGATTAGTCCCGAAAATAAGCATCAAAGAAGGTCAGAAGATCAAAAGAGGAGAAGTTGTATTTTATGATAAATACAATAAAGACGTAAAATGGGTATCACCTGTTGCTGGATCTTTACAAGAAATCATTCGTGGAGCGAAGCGAAAGATTCTTGAAGTTCGCATTAAAGTAGATGGGTTGGATGACGTAGTTTCAATCGACCCGGTTGATCCTTCTAATGCGTCTCGAGATGAAGTGAAGAAGATCATGTTGGAGAATGGGTTATGGCCTTTTGTCAAGCAACGTCCTTTGGATATAGTTGCGGATCCTTCAGTGACTCCAAAAGCTATATTCGTATCAGCTTTTGACTCTTCTCCGTTGGCTCCAGATTATGACTTTATTCTTCATGGTCAAGATCAGGATTTTCAGCATGGTTTGAATGCTCTTGCTAAATTAACGGATGGAAAAGTTCATCTAACTTTAAATAGTAAAGTTCCAGCTGATAAAGCTTTTCAAAATGCTAAAAATGTAAACATCAACAAAATTGCTGGAAAGCACCCTGCTGGTAACGTAGGTACTCAAATCCATCATATTGATCCCATCGATAAAGGTGAGTTTGTGTTTACGGTGAACCCCCAGGATGTTGTTACGATAGGTAAGTTCTTTGCCGAAGGAAAGTTTGATCCAACGAGAATCGTCGCATATACTGGTTCTGAGGCAGAAAATAGAAAGTATTACAGAACGATTTTAGGAGCTAATGTCTCAAGTATTGTAGAGAAAAACCTTTCGTCTGATAATGTTCGAGTAATTAGTGGAAATGCACTTACTGGAACCAAAATCGAAAAAGATGGATATTTAGGTTTTTATGATGCGCAGATCACTGTTCTTCCTGAAGGAGATGAATATAAGTTCTTCTTGACAAAAGGATGGCTGGGACCTGGTTTGGATAAGTATTCTAGTCATCGTTTATTCCCAACTTGGTTGCTAGGGAAAAAGAAGTTCCGCTTAGATACAAACTTAAATGGTGAGGAACGCGGATTTGTTGTTACAGGAGAAATGGAGAAAGTACTTCCTTTCGATATTCTTCCTATGCAATTAATCAAGGCAATCATGACTAAAGATATTGATGCAATGGAGCAGTTAGGGATTTATGAAATAGCTCCTGAAGACTTTGCACTTTGTGAGTACGTTTGTACGTCGAAAATCAATATCCAAGAGAAGGTCCGAGAAGGACTTGATGTCATTAAGGAAGAATGCATGTAATCAATGTTGAATAATAAATTTTAGGAAATTGAAAGCATTAAAAAAAGTAATTCACAATCTGGACCCGAAATTTGAAAAGGGTGGAAAGTGGGAGAAAATGTACCCTCTCTATGAGACGTTATCTACATTTCTGTTTACACCAAAACATGTTACAGAAAAAGGAGCTCACATTAGGGATGGAGTAGATTTGAAGAGAACGATGTTCATGGTAGTACTAGCCTTAATTCCATGCCTATTATTTGGAATATATAATACTGGGCACTGGCATTATGAGCTTTTATCACATGTAGATCCTGAATACTCAGGTTACGGGTCGTATTTAGCTGGCTTCGGTGATAAAGTTGCTTATGGTCTAATGCAGGTTTTACCGCTTGTTATTGTTTCATATGCAGCTGGATTGGCAGTCGAGTTCGTATTTGGATTCATCAAAGGCCATGGTTTGCATGAAGGGTTTTTAGTTTCTGGTATGTTGATTCCACTAACTATGCCTGCTGATGTTCCTTTAT
>CBFHJL010000071.1:0-14344 GCA_965656195.1 Brumimicrobium sp.
TTCTCTAGATTGGGCACCAAAATTTGCCGAAATTGGATGTAGAGTGATCGACAACTCTTCCGCATGGCGAATGAACCCTGATCACAAACTAATCATACCTGAAGTTAATGGTCAGTTGATTTCAGATCAAGACTACATCATTGCAAATCCAAATTGTTCAACTATTCAACTTTTAATGGCACTTGCACCTTTGCATGAGAAGTATACGGCAAAAAGAGTTGTTGTTTCTACCTATCAGTCTATATCAGGTACAGGAATAAAAGCCGTTGAACAAATGAATAATGAACGTTCAGGTGTGAATGGGAATATGGTTTACCCTTACCCTATTGACCAAAATTGCCTTCCACACTGTGATGTTTTCCTGGAGAATGGTTATACCAAAGAAGAGATGAAACTCACAAATGAAACTAAAAAAATACTCAGTGAAGGAATTAAGGTTTCTGCCACGGCGGTACGCGTTCCTGTTCAGGGGGGGCATTCAGAAGCTGTTAATGTTACATTCGAAAATGACTTTGACCTTGAAGATGTTCGCAAAATAATACATGAAACTGCTGGTTTAACACTTCAAGATAATCCTGAAACGAATACTTATCCAATGCCAATCTATGCGGCTGGAAAGGATGATGTATTTGTTGGCAGAATACGTAGGGATGAAACACTAGACAATACTTTAAACATGTGGGTCGTAGCTGATAATTTGAGAAAAGGAGCCGCTACAAACGCTGTTCAGATTGCAAAGCTACTCGTGGAAAAAGGTATTTTAAAAGTACAACAGTTCAATTAATTAAAACTTTTCAAGTCTTGAGGATTATTCTTAAGCCTGAATAACACTTTACACAGTCTGAATGAAAAACATACTTTTTCTAATCCCATTATTTTTAATGAGTTTTAATACAAAGGCTCTTGCTCAGAAAAAGGGATATGATAGGGGCTACGTTATTACTGAAAGAAGTGACACTTTAGAAGGATGGGTCAGCGATAGAACGACTGGTTCATTTTCAGATTTTCATGGAAAAATTAGATTTAAAAGAAAAGGCAAACTATTCAAAAAAAAATTTACACCCAATGATATTCTTGGATATGGATATCTAGAGGCTCACTTCGTTTCGCTTCCCTTAATAGAGACAACACGCTTCTTCAAAACTAGTTATCTTTTAAAGCGTGGCGCAGACAGAAAATTCTTGCGGGTAATTGAACGCAATGCATGTTTAAATCACTATGAAATTGAATTTATCGAAGACGATAATTTCATAATTGACAGTTACCCTGTGTTTCATATACCAGGTTCTCGTGAAATGGTTAGAGTTACACAGGGAATACTAGGATTAAAGAAAAAGAGACTTTCAGAATATTTTGACGAGTGTAATTTACTTGTTCAGGCAATCAAAAGTGAGCAAGTTACTAACTTGCAGGACGTATATGAATTCTACTGCGGTAAATGCAGATAATCAGAACAATGATATACTCACTCCCAACGTAAACGGAGTTAACTGAACACTTTCGCTATTCGTGAAAAATGGAGAAAAATAATATGCTCCATAAATGGCCCAATTTCGTATTCCTATTCTCAATGTGGCTCCATAACGCAGCGGATTTTCATCAGGGAAACCAAACAACTTCACAACTTGTCTCTGACCATTAACAACATTGGTGGTTTTCGTTAATGCATTTAATTGATAACCTACCTTCCCTCCCAGCATCACCTTGAAGTGTTTGTAACCCTTTGAACGAAAGCGAATTTCCAAAGGGACTTCTATGTAATTCGCAGCAAACTTGGTTCGATCTGGCTCGTTCCCCGCTGGAAATTCACTAACCGTAGTTATATTATTGATATAGTCTGTTTGAAATTGCAGATTCGTCTTATTGCTGAAATGGCTAAAAGAAATTCCCCAACCAAAAGAGACTGTATTCTTTTTAGCAAGAATCACATCAAACATAGTGGCTACATTAAAGCCAATGGAGTTCCAAGGGCTCTGAAAGTAATCTCTATCGCCTTGCCAGTCGCAGTAGGTAATATCAAATATTACACGATCATACTTACGCAGCTTTTCTTTCTCATAAGGTCTCAAGCCATTGAAGAACCAACCTGCTCCAGGACGAAAACGCGAATACAAACCTTCCTCTTCTTCGAAATACTGAGCATTGGAATACTGAGAAAAAACCACTAAAAAAATCAATAAATACCTCATAATGAATTACTTTCTTCGCGCTCGTATATACTGTTCAAATTTCCAAGATGATAGAATAGCCTCTCGAATGGATAGCTTTGATTTCCATTGTAATAGGTTGTTTGCTTTCGAAGTGTCTGCATAAATTTTGGGAATATCGCCTTCCCTGCGTTTACCTATTCTATAATTTATCTTTACTCCCGTCTCTTCCTGAAAAGAATCAATCATTTCCATGACACTCGTACCTTTACCTGTACCAATATTAAAAACGTCAATGCTCTTTTTAGCACTTGGCAAATATTTTAAAGCTGCAACATGTGCATCAGCTAAATCAACCACGTGTATATAATCTCGAAGACAGGTGCCATCTTCAGTTTCATAATCATCTCCGTATACCGTTAATTCATCTCTAACTCCAATTGCCGTTTGCGTAATAAATGGAAGTAGATTGTTCGGAATTCCATCAGGCTCCTCACCTATCTTACCGGATTCGTGAGCTCCAATTGGATTGAAATACCTCAATGAGACTGCTTTTACACCAGAAACACTCTCGATAAATTGATCGATCATCTCTTCATTTACTTTCTTGGTAAACCCATAAGGTGAATTAAAAGAAACAGGACTACTCTCGTCAACAGGTATTGTTTCTGGATCACCATACACTGTGCAGCTTGAGGAAAAAACAAAATTTTTAACCTTAAATTCTTTAACTAATTCTAGAATAGAAATCAAACTTCCAAAATTGTTATCAAAATACATCAATGGTTTCACTACAGACTCCCCAACCGCTTTATACGCTGCAAAATGTATAACACCCCAAATTGGAAATTGACTAAATATCCCTCTTAATCTCGACTCTTCTTGACAGGAAGCATTGAAGTAGATAACTTCTTCTCCTAGCAATTGTTCGAGACGCTCAATCACATCCCTATTGGCATTCCTAAAGTCATCAATAATTATCGGATGAAAACCATTTTTTTGGAGTGCAACCACAGTATGAGAACCTATATACCCAGCTCCTCCAGTAACAATAATGTATTTTTTATAATCCATCTACATCAAAAATAGGAATTAAGCTGGTAATAATAGAAATACAATTCCATAATCCTAAGGAAAATGATTCTAGTCCTTAGACCTTCTATCATAAATCAGTAGATTTGATTTATGGAAGAGTTCAATTTTAAAAAGCATCAAACTTTTCAAAAAAGCTGGAAAATGATTTTCCGCTTTGCTATTTACAGTGTGGTGATTTTTATATTATTGTACCTCCTCATGCGGAAAAATGAAGAGATTAATCAGCCTGAACAGGTTGACCAAATCGAAGTAGACACAACGATCATGATTGAAGAGTAATGATTAAATTAGCACAATGATTAAGCCATTCGATGACGAATATTTTATGCGACAAGCTTTGAAGGAGGCTCAAAATGCTTTTGACAAAGATGAGGTGCCTGTTGGAGCAATTGTAGTTGCTAAAGATCAGATCATTGCAAGAGGCCATAATCTAACTGAACAACTAAATGATGTAACAGCACATGCAGAAATGTTAAGTATAACTTCTGCCGCGGAATATTTGGGAGGTAAATATTTAAAAGACTGCACACTCTATGTAACACTAGAGCCTTGCGTTATGTGCGCAGGTGCATTGAATTGGTCACAGATTACAAAAATTGTCTTCGGCGCTAAAGATGAAAAACGAGGAGCATTAAAACACAACAGCCTATTCCATCCGAAAACAGAAATTATCGGCGATATACTTGCCGATGAATGCGGAGAGTTAATGCGTGAATTTTTCCAAAAAAAACGCTAACTAAAGTGGAAATCTAATGTCCACAATCGATCTGTTTTTAGGTTCTTTTTGTTCAAGGACTCCTCCAACATCAGAAATAAGTAGCTTACTAATTTCAACTCTGGATTTTTCATGCTGAGATTCGTTTTCAGAAGGGCAGTTGTCCTGGTATCTGAAAACCACGTCTACACCTTCATAAAAATAATTTACAGATACGTTAGTTGACGCTTCATTCGTTTTGTTCTTAATCGAAAAAAGCAACATAGTCAGGACTAAGGACAAAGGAATAACATACTTTTCCTCAATAAAGTCGATTGTATTATCTACCGTATAATTAACACCTTTTAGATCATAAGTATCAACTGATACACTTAGTACAGCTGTAATCAATGTCCCAGGGTCTATTGAATTATATCGCTGCTGTCGAGACAAGGCATTATAAACCACCGACAGAAAATCAAACTGTTGCTCAACATAAATTGATGCTGCTCCTTTATTCTTTAGTTCACTCAATTTAAAAAAGTACTTATGATGATTCTCCATACTGTGCCTCAACTTCTTGAAAAACTGAAATTGTTCCTCCTCTGTCGACCATTGATTTAACTTGAGCTGCTTATTCTTTAATGTCAGTTGAGCTTCCCTGCTGGTTAGGGCTTTCAAATAGACTGAAATCATAGCCACAATGATTATGAAAGCTACACTTACTTCTAAAACTAAAACTGGAGTAATCTCGTTTATCAAACCGGACACTCGTTGTACCTCTTCCTCCAAGAAGTAAACAATCCATACAACGTATACTGCGAAACTCACAATTGTCACGAAAACGCTACGAATAAAACCAAGATTATAAAAACTATAGAGCATGACCAGGATAATCCATAAAGGTGTGCCTATGTGTAAAACCTCTGTATTTAGAAATAAGTTTCCAAATGCGACTCCCCAACCTAAAAACACAAAAATGAAGCCTATAGCTATTGAAGATTGAATAAACTTATTGGCAAACAATAAAACAACACTAAAGATCAGACCAGAAAAAACAGGTAAAACAAGTACGTCAGTTTGATCTGAAAAAAATACTGGAACAAGGGCTATTAAAAATCCGCCCAATAAAATGAGAGAAAAATGAAAATTCGTAACAACTCGAACCCTTTCATGATAATCATTCAGTTGCTTCAACTTACTGCCTATGAAAAATGATCTGATTTTATTGAGCATATTCTGCAATTGAAGCGACTAGCGATTTTTGAATTCATTAGCTCGTTTTCGATCATCTTCATTTGTCTCTACCGGAGGACATCGATTTGGATCTTTTTTGAACAACCAAACAAGCTTCAACTTAAATAGTGCAGGGAAATACGTGCTCGAAAACCAATGAATTGCTGGGGTACCTCCATTCCAATCATAAGCGCCTAACACTGGCATCTGAATTCCAGGAATTAGAAAGAAGCCTTTATCTACTCTAGGCTTAATCCCTATTCCTAGATCATAATGTAATTGAACAACTACATCTCCTTGAAATTTTTGAGTAGAAGGATCATGATAACCATCATACGCTTGATTCTTTCCTACAAGAGCATAATCGCCATTGACACCTATTGCATTATCTAAAAATAAATGAGGGTTCATTTGGAATACATTGTGAACACTAAACCTACCAAAAAGATACCCGTTGTAGAATTTGCCCTCGCCTTCCACTTGACCAATAAGCGTATCTCTATCATCATAAATACCAGAAGAAAAAAGCTCTCTGCCTCCAAGGTGTTTATACCCCAAACCCCAATCATAATAATGAATGAGTTTTCGAGGCTTTTTTGTAATATGAACCATTCCAATTTCTGCGAAAAACCCAATTCTACCTTTGGCTTCTCTTGAATACCTATACAAAGTGTCAGTATTCAACTGGAATTCTTCCTGTACCTCTCCGGGTCTAGTAAAGGTATAAGTGGGCCCAAAAGAAAACTGAATCCCATGTCGAGAATAATCACCAGTAACCCATCTATACAGCGGTTTTTGTATTCGTTGATTTCCATAAAATTGCTTTTTAGAGTTCTTGGGCTTATACTGCGCATGGCTTGAACCTATGCTGAAAGCACCGAGCAAAATTATGATCACAACAAATTTTATCATACCAAAGAGTTTATTTTTTTCATCACTGATTCGTCGTCCCAGTTATGATGAATATCATTCATTTTCATTACCTCATCCATTATCTTACGTTGTCTCTCTCCAGCAGCAAGTGCTTCTGAATATCTTATGTGACTGAAAGTAACTTGAGAATATAACGGCATCCACTTGTTTGGATACAAATCGCTGAACTTACGCTCAATCTTCTTACGCAATAGAAAATCCTTATCACCAGCAAGATCACGCATCTCAATATAATTGTATAGAGCGAGATCTGCAATAGCATTGCCATCAGGAGCTCTCTGATCACTGTAATCTTCAAATAATTTCATCATGTCTTCTGACTGCTCGTCATACATTTCCGAAAATACAGAAGTATCTTCAAACCCTGAGTTCATGCCCTGACCATAAAATGGTACGATTGCGTGAGCAGCGTCTCCCATTAACATAACTTTATCTTCGTAATTCCAAGGATTACATCGTACGGTTACAAGGCTAGAAGTCGGGTTCTCAAAATAGTCAGATTTCAACGTTGGCATATGAGGAACGGCATCAGGAAAAGTGGAATTGAAAAACTCCATCACGTCATCCTCCGTTTTAATACTTTCAAAAGAAACTTGACCTTTCATTGGAAAAAATAAAGTAACAGTAAAGCTACCATCTAAATTAGGCAAAGCAATCAACATGAATTTCCCTCTAGGCCAAATATGCAAACAGTTCTTATCTATTCTATGTGAACCATCTTCATTCGGTGGAATAACGAGTTCTTTATATCCGTGAGACAAGTAATCCTGGGAGTAATTGAACATTGGTGTTTTTTGCAGTCTTCCACGAACAGCCGAAAATGCTCCGTCCGTTCCAAATATATGATCATAAGTATAATTTTTCTCCTCTTTCACTTCAGTATCTTCGAAGTAAATAGTGTTTTCCTTAAGATCAATATCCAAACATTTATGATTGAATCTGTAGTGAATATCTTTGAAATCATCAGCTAAATTCATCAACTTTTGATTCAACCCACCACGTGAAACGGAGTATATTGCTTCATCTTCTTTTCCATATGGTTGATAAGTGAGATTTCCTTCTAGATCATGCATCTTTCTTCCATACATTGGAATAGAAATAGAACGTATTTCTTCGGCTATACCCGCTTTTTCTAAAGCTTTAAAGCCTCTATTTGACAAGGCCAAGTTTATCGATCGACCTCCAATAACTTTTGCCTTTCTAAGATCTGGACGACGCTCAAATACGTCTACATTCATTCCTTTCTTAGCTAATAAAATCGCTTGTAAACTTCCTACGAGTCCTGCTCCTACAACTGCTACGTTCTTTTTCTGCATGATATAATATTTGCTTAACTCAACAACCTAGTTTCAGGCTTGTTTCACTGGACTCAAAAATAATGAATTTCAAACACTTTAAAGATAATCTCAATGGTGGGTTTTAATAAAGCTGACATAAGTCAGAACAAACATTTAAGAAATCAGCCACGCCAGTTCTTACGAAATTCAGTATCAAAAAAGACACTCTTTTTGCGTTTGGCTTTCTTTTTCTTATGAAACATAACCATCATTCTCCAAAGCACTAAGCCCAGGATCAAAACACCAAATACCTGAACCAGCAATTCTATATACTCAGCTTCATTATTGAGCGAACCAGAAAATCTTCGTTGTATGAGGTCTTGTATTTTCATCTATTTACAAAAATACAAGTTATTTGCAGAACTATACTTTCATAAGCTCGTTCTACTTCTCACTGTCATTTGCAGAAAAAACAATACATTTGATCGTATCATAGCGTTTCATGAAAAAGCATATTGACAAATCATTAAAATTTAGAGAGAAGGATTTTCGCCTTAGGCCTTGGCAAATAAAAGTTCAAGAAGTAATATATGGCACTGAAACTCGAGCAGGAAAAGTTTTTGACATACTATTACTTTTTGTAATTCTCGTATCGATTATTGTAGTTATGCTTGAGAGTGTTCCAGGTATTAACCAACACTACTCAAACTATTTCTACAGTATTGAATGGATTGTAACCTTTCTATTTACTATTGAATACATCCTTAGAATTGCCAGCCTCCAAAAACCCTTGAGCTATGTTTTTTCATTTATGGGCATCGTTGACTTGTTATCGTTACTACCAACTTATCTTGGTCTACTTGTGGATGGAACCGAATCACTAATGGTTATTCGATCCATACGTTTTCTTAGAATATTTAGAGTACTTAGACTAAGTAGATTCATGTTAGGGGCAGATATTCTTGGTGAAGCACTAAGAAATAGTCGACACAAAATCATTGTTTTCTTAATAACAATCTTGACTATCGTCATTATTATGGGTGGACTTATGTTCGTAATTGAGTCTCGCGAAGCTGGATTCACTAGTATTCCAAGGAGTATTTATTGGGCTATCATAACCATCACTACAGTTGGGTATGGAGACATTGCTCCAATTACGCCTCTTGGTCAAGCAATTGCCTCTTTAATGATGCTTTTTGGTTATGCTATAATTGCAGTACCGACAGGAATTGTATCATCTGAAATGACCACATTGAAGAAAGGTAATGTTAAAGAATTTGAGTGTCCTAATTGCTCGACATCAGGACATGAAAAAGAAGCTAAATTCTGTAAGTCGTGCGGTGAAAAAATATAAATAAAGTCTTATTCGAATTCAATTATGAGTTCGTTCTTCTCCACAACATCATCTTTTGCCTTAGAAAGTGATTTCACCTTACCAACTCCTTCGGATTTGATCACATTCTCCATCTTCATAGCTTCTAAAGTCAACAAAGGAGTACCTTCATCTACTTCATCTCCTACTTCAACTGCGAAATCAAGAATACGACCAGGCATCGGTGACTTTAATTGGTGTAACTTTTTGATCTTTTTCTTATCGAGTCCCATCTCATGAATCAATTCATCGATTGGTCTCTCTTTGGTAATCTCAAATGTCCTCTGATTGATTTTAACAGTTAATTTTTGATCTTCTGTGGCAGATTCAACAACTTCTCCGTGATAAACTTCTCCCATATAATCAATTGTAAAGAAGCGATCATCGATCCATTTTACAGCGCTAAAACCATAGTTTCCTTCTAACTTTTCTCCGTCAATCACATAATTTGATTCTGCCATAATTCTCAATTTTAACCATTACAAATATAGTTTTTTCTTTTGAGGTGATTCACGTTCCTGTAGTAAAGAAGGGTCTAGAACCATCCTGGTTTCTGAAGCATTATCCATTTATACTATCAATCTATACATTAACCCCCAATTCTGACCTCATACAAATACTTGTGTTCTCAGCTCAAAAAAAATACCCACTTTTGTACACAATCAAAAATTTATTGAAATGAAAAAAGTACTGTTCACATTTATCACAGCCTCAATACTATTTGCCTGTGGTACAAGTAAGAAGGATAATACTACTCAAAATACGACATCAGAATCCACTAGAGCCAATTCAGAAAAAGGTGAAATAAAAGTGGAAGAATCAAAAGCTGACGAACCTGAAATCCTTGAAAGAGATCATTATAATGCAGCTGCAACTATAAAAACAGACCTCATTCATACGAAACTTAACGTAAGTTTCAACTGGGAGAAATCACAATTGAATGGAAATGCAGTGTTAACTTGCGCTCCGTATTTCTACCCTACGGATAGTCTTATTTTAGATGCTAAAGCTATGGAGATATCAAGCGTTATGCTTGATGGAAAAGCATTGAACTTTAAATACACCGATAAAAAATTCTTGCGCATAAAATTAGATAAGGAATATAAGAAAGGTGAAAAGTATACGGTAGCGATCAAGTACATAGCTAAACCTGAAGAAAAGCTAGAAGGAGGGAGTAGCGCAATATCAAGCGACAAGGGTCTATACTTCATAAATCCAAAAGGAGAGAATCCGAACCAAATGCCTCAGATCTGGACACAAGGTGAAACTGAAGCGAGTTCTGTTTGGTTCCCGACAATCGATCGTCCAAATCAAAAGACAACGCAAGAGATTTTCATGACTGTTGATGATAAGTACAAAACATTATCAAATGGGACTTTAGTTTCATCTACAAAGAATGATGACGGTACAAGAACAGATTATTGGAAACAAGATAAACCTCATGTTCCGTATTTATTTATGATGGCTGTTGGTGAATTCGAAGTAATTGAAGACTCTTACACGAAGCCGGACGGCACTAAAATGGCTGTAAACTACTATGTTGAGCCTGAATGGAAAGAACATGCTCAAGCAATATTTGGTGAGACTCCAGAAATGATTGGGTTCTTTTCAGATTTATTAGGAGTTGATTACCCATGGGATAAGTATCATCAAATCGTTGTTCGTGAATACGTTTCGGGAGCAATGGAAAATACAGGTGCAGTAATCTTCGGTGATTTCGTTTATAAAACGAAAAGAGAACTGATAGATGCAAATGATCACTCAATTATTGCACACGAGTTATTTCACCATTGGTTTGGTGATCTTGTAACTTGCGAAAGTTGGGCAAACCTTCCTTTAAATGAGTCTTTTGCGAACTATTCACAATACTTGTGGGATGAGCATTATTACGGTAGAGATCAGGCCGATTATTACGCTGAAAAAGAAGCAGAAGGCTATTACCAATCTGCTGCTCAAATGGGTCACCACAACATGATTTGGTTTGACTATGATAGTAAAGAAGATATGTTCGATGGTCACTCCTACAATAAAGGAGGTCGTATTTTACATATGCTACGGTACTATTTAGGTGACGATGCATTCTTCAGTGCACTTCAGCATTATTTGAAAGAACATCAATATGAACCTGTAGAAATTCACCATTTGCGTTTAGCATTTGAAAAGGTTTCTGGTGAAGATTTAAACTGGTTCTTTAACCAATGGTTCTTTGAATCGCACCACCCTGAATTGGAGGTTACCCAAGATTTAAGTGTTCCCGACCAGGTTACATTAACTGTGAAGCAAACGCAAGACTTTAAAAAAGCAGCCTTGTATAAGTTACCTCTGGCAGTGGACGTTTATGAAAACGGAAAGAAAACTCGCCACGATATCACAGTAGATAAAAACATAAATACTTTTACATTCTCGTACAAGGGAAAATTAGACAATGTGGTTTTTGATGCTGATCGAATTTTACTTGGCTCTATAGACCATGATAAACCAAGAGAATGGTACATCCACCAATTCTACAACGCACCTTTATACAAAGATCGTGAGCAAGCTTTAGTTTATGGATCACGTGACAGAAGTGAAAAAGGTAAGCAACTAATTATTGATGCACTTAAAGATAGTTTCTGGTATATACGTCAATTAGCGATTGGGAAATTGGATAAAATCAAGAAAGATCGTCCAGATGAAGTAATGGCTGCTTTAGAAAAAATCATCAAAACTGACAAGAATTCACAAGTTAGAGGTTCAGCTTTGAAATTCATTGCTAATGAATTCTTCGAAGGAGGAACAGCTGATAAAACACGTGAGCTATTATACCATACTATCGAAAATGATAGTTCATATTTAGCAATTTCAAGAGCTATCAATGGTTTAACAGATGGAACAGATGGAGATGTGAAAAAAGCACTGGAATTAGCTAAAGAATTGGAATCAGAAAAATCTTCTGCTCTTACTGCTCAAATTATAGGGATCTATAAAAATCATGGAGGACCAGAAAAGCTTGATTTTATGGCAGATGCAGTTAGCAAAGGAAAAGTAAGCGGTTACGATGCAATTAGCGCTATGTCTAACTTTGCTGGAATGTTGAAAGAACAAGACATTGAAACACAGGAAAAATATCTTCCTGTGCTTGAAGGACTGGGTAAAGGAGGAAGTGCATATGTACAGGCTATCTTACCTTATAACGTCATGACATTGAAGCGTGGAGCTGACAGCCGTGTTTCTTCTTTACAATCAGAAATTAAAAAACTAGAAGAAGAAGGAAAATCAGGAGAAGTAACCATGAAAGAAGGAGAGTTAAAAAAAGCAAAAGCTTTTGCTGAAAAAGTAAACGCTCTTCTTATGAAGGTGAATCAATAAACGGAAAAAATATTTCTTTTAAGGACTCAGTGATAGCTGGGTCCTTTTTTGTTATTGCAAAGTATTACTACAACTCTCAAGACTTTCGTACTTTTGCACCATGATTAATATTGAGCAGCTCGGATTTCACTTACCACAAGGGTATTTATTTAAAGATGTTAACCTTCAGATCAACGCTGGAGACAAGATTGGATTAGTTGGAAAAAACGGTGCTGGTAAATCTACATTTTTACGCTTATTATCAGGACAAGAAAAGCCTACGGAGGGAAGTATTCATCTTGGAAAGCAATACTCAATAGGATTTCTAACGCAGGATATTGTCATTGATACAGAGCAAAGTCTTTTCAATTATCTGAATTACTCCAATCTAGAACTGAATAGACTAAGAGATCAGATCGACGATATTAATCATCAATTGACAACTCGAACGGATTATGAAAGCGATTCGTACCTTCAGTTGCTGGATGATTTGAATTTTGCCAATGAACAGTTTCAGCTTTTTGAAGGATACCAATGGGAGGAAAAAATTGCTACAACTTTGCACGGACTAGGTTTTGAAGAGCGTGTTTTCGAAAAACCTTTGAATAAATTCTCCGGTGGATGGAAAATGCGTGCTGAATTAGCAAAGATCTTGGTTAATAATCCATCGGTAATATTGCTTGATGAACCGACAAATCACCTGGACATCATCTCAATTGGTTGGTTGGAAAAATACCTGCAACGTTTTGAAGGAGCAGTGATCACTATTTCTCACGATAGACTGTTTTTAGATAACGTTACGAAAAGAACTTTAGAGATTGCTGGTGGAAAAGTGTTGGATTTTCCTTACGCTTATTCCAAGTATAAAGAAAAGCGTGCTGAGGATATTGAACTTTTATTGAATGCTCAAAAACAACAGGAAAAAGAAATCAAGCGAACTGAAGAATTGATTGATAAGTTTAGAGCTAAAGCAAACAAAGCAGCGATGGCGCAGTCGTTGATAAAAAAGCTTGAGAAAACCGAACGCATTGAAGTTGAAACAGACGAAGTAGCCAAGATGAAGATTACATTTCCTTTGAGCGTACAGCCAGGAAAATGGGTGCTTGAAATGGAAGACTTAGGAAAGTCATATAACGATCTAATGCTATTTAAAGATATCAACTTAACTGTTGGCAGAGGCGAAAAGATAGCACTTCTAGGACCAAACGGTGTTGGTAAATCAACTTTGCTCAAACGCATCATGCACACCTTAGATGGTGAGGGATCAGTTAAATATGGTCACAATGTCGAACTCACCTATTTTGCGCAGGATCAAGCTGACACACTAGACCCCAACAAGACTGTTTACGAAACGGTTGATGATGTTGCACTTGGCGAAATTAGAAAACAGTTAAGGTCAATTCTAGGAGCCTTCCTATTCAGCGGTCAAGATGTAGACAAAAAAGTAAGTGTGCTTTCAGGAGGAGAACGAACGCGACTGGCACTTTGTCAATTGCTTTTAAGTCCCTCGAATGTTTTAATTCTCGATGAGCCTACAAACCATTTGGATATCCAATCCAAAGGTGTCTTAAAGCAGGCACTTCAGCAATACGAGGGGACATTTATCATTGTTTCTCACGACCGTGAATTTTTGGATGGATTAACGAATCGAATTTGGGATATTGAGAATAAGCAATTGAAAATACACCATTACACAGTTCAAGAGTATTTAAAGAAAAAATCGGATGCTTTTGAACAAGCACATGCTGCTGCAAAGTCGAAAAAAAACAATCAAAAACCTGCTGAAGAATCAAAAACTGAGGAAAAATCAGCATCGAAAAACGAGCTTTCCTATGAAGAACGCAAAGAGCTAAAAAGAACGGTCAATAAACTCAAGAACGGCATAAAAAGAGCCGAGGAGAATATAGAGCGTTTAGAAAAAGAAATTGCAGAAATGGACAAAGTAGTTGAGGCTCTTGATTATTCCGATGAAGAAAAAACAGCTGAAATATTAGCTGAATATGAAAAACTCAAAACTGACCTTGAAAAGAACATGAAAGATTGGGAGAGCAATACTGTTGATTTAGAGGGACTAAATACAGAAGCAATCTAGCTATTCGGGTTATAAGTACTGACAATTGATTCAAAGCGCATATTAACTTTAATCTTACCTGGCTTAGTGCCTCCTTTTGAATCTTTAAATACTCCTTCCGCATTGAGTATCATTTTACCAAGACGAGGTGAAAAACTCTCAACAGTCGTCGATCCACTTATCATGACTAAC